>NZ_LT854640.1:2024604-2361907 GCF_900184255.1 Haloimpatiens massiliensis
CAGGATTAACAAAAATAAGTTTAGTATTGACCCATCCTTTTATACCCCAAAAGAAACTTTTGTAATATCTAAACTTTTGTATAGCTTTTATGGTTTCTTTATCTAATATAATATTTCCACACAATATAAAAGTTATAGTGCTACTCATATGTTCTTCATGTACCTTAACTATATCTTCTATGTTTTTCTGAATAAAATCTCTTATTTTGAGTAAATCTTCCTTATTTAAATTTTCTACATTTTTATAAAAAATATATTCATTATTTTCAAAAGCATAAATTTCACTTTTTTTCATCAATATATATTTGGAGGTCCTATTATTGAATTTAGCCAACATTTCGAATTTTCTGTCATTTAATATTATATTAAAACTTACATCATAATATGTTTTAAGCCTTTCACTTAGCTTCCTCATATATTCTACATTATTCATTTTAATACACCCCATTATGTATACATCTATATAATTATTATACCACTATTACATTTTATTACAATATACTTATAAGAGCTTATGAATAAGTAATTTAAAATCTTACTTTAATGTGAGACACTTTTTCATATAAAATTTAAATTTTCGGTGGAAAAATGGTGGAAGAATGGTGGAAAAACGATATATTTTTATTTTCTTTTCCCTAAAAAAAATCCCCATGCGTATCACGCACAGGGTACACCACAAGGGATGCATCAAGATAACCTCAAATAAAAAAAGTTGCAATTAAAAGTTCTTTCTCTATATTAATTCAATATAGACTAATATTATCCTGCCATTTGTTCATTTTTTGCTTCTGACTTTTTAATTTCATTTGCAACATAGTTTGTCAAATCAACTACTCTTGCTGAATATCCCCATTCATTGTCATACCATGCTGCTACTTTTACCATGTTCTCTCCGATTACCATAGTAGATAAAGCATCTACTATAGTAGATCTGTCATCGCCTTTATAATCAACTGAAACAAGTGGCTCGTCTGAGAAACCAAGAATTCCTTTTAATTCTTTTTGAGAAGCTTCTTTAAATGCTGCATTTATCTCCTCAGCTGTTGCATTTTTCTTAATTTCACAAACTAAATCTGTAATTGAAACTGTTGGAGTTGGTACTCTTAAAGCAAAACCATTTAGTTTACCTTTTAATTGTGGTAAAACTTTTGCCACAGCTTTTGCTGCTCCTGTAGTTGTAGGTATAATAGATTCTGAAGCTGCTCTAGCTCTTCTTAAATCTTTATGAGTTTTATCTAATATTCTTTGATCGTTAGTATATGAGTGTATAGTTGTCATTAAACCCTTTACAATGCCAAACTTCTCATCAAGTATTTTTGCTACTGGTGCCAAACAGTTAGTTGTACAAGAAGCATTTGATATTATATGATGTAAATCATTTTCATAAGATTTTTCATTAACTCCCATTACTATAGTTACATCTTCTGCTCCATCCTTAGCTGGTGCTGTTAATATAACCTTTTTAGCTCCTGCTTCTATATGTCCATTAAGTTGTTCTCTTGTTTTAAACTTTCCAGTAGACTCTATAACAATATCTACATTTAACTTTTCCCATGGTAAATCCTTTGGTTCATCTTCGTGTAATATTTTAATTTCTCTTCCATTTATTATTATTGAATTTTCTTTTGCCTCCACATCCCCATTAAATCTTCCAAAGCATGAATCATATTTAAATAAGTGAGCTAATGTCTCTGTATTAGCTCTGGCATTTACAGCTACTATTTCTATATCATTATTTAATTTTTCTTCAGCAATTCTTAGCACTGTTCTTCCTATTCTTCCAAATCCGTTAATACCTACTCTTATTTTCATTTATATGTCCCCCCATACTTTTATATGTAATATACAATATTCTTTTACGCTCTAAATGTTGTATACTTTTAACTAAATGTTATATATTATTTATATTAATTTTCTAATTATTTGTCAATGATTATATTTATATATATATCCTTATCTAATTAATTTACATGGACCTATATCTTTATATCTTCTTTTTACTATAAAAATTGTATACTACTTAAAATTAGTCGTCATATATTCAATCACATATATGCATTAGAGTACCACAATTAGGCTTATAATTTCTAAAATTGATAATTCACCTCTACTTTAATATGCAATACTATTTAATGTAAAATTTAAAATTCAGAATACAAAATGAATGTATAAATTTTAAATCCTACATTTTCAAATTTAACAGTGTAGTTGTATATTATAAATTACAGTTTATTGCTTATTATTTATTGCAAGCAAATACATATAGTGTTATTATTATTTTTGTGCATTTATACACGGCTATATATGGTAATGTACTCCATATTCTATTAAAAGTGAAAATACTACTAATTAAACTTTTTTATATAAATTTTTAAGTTTTGATTAGAATAAAAATCGCTATTTTAAATGAAGAACTTTATTTATATATGCTATAAAATCGAATTGGAGGGTCATTTATGACTATAAGAGAAATGATGAAGTATATTGAAAGTGAATATCAGATAATAAACTCCACTCCTTGTGAAATATGTGGTGGAAATTTCATTACAGATTCCATAGGATTAAATATAATAAATTCTTTCCCTTTCGATGTTTGCCAATGTGTATGCGAAGATTGTGGACATAAAAAAACATTTAAATTCTCTTCACCCTTTGCTTTTTCTGATGAAGAAAATTTAAATGCATTTAAAAAAGATATGAATTAGTAGCTACTAATTTTTCTTTATTAATATATATATACCAATTATTATCAAAGCAGCTGGTAAAAAATATGCACTTATAGCGGATTTTATTAAATGATGTATTTCTGTTCCTTCAAAAGCTTTATTTAATACAGCTATAGTTCCAAATAATATGAGCACCCAACCTAATATATTAAATTTATTTTTTGTAACTGCTGCTTTATTTCCGCTATTATAGTTTTCATTATTCATATTAAAAGCACTCTCTTTAAATCCTTTACTGAATACAAAACCATCCTGAACATACTCCCCCCTATTAATTTTACCTGCAATTTTATAGGTATCACTAAAGGTGTATATCCAAAATATAAGCTTTACTATTCCTGCTAAAAATCCTATGCCTACAAATCTAAATACTGGATCTATTAATAAAAATATAGCTAGCGCTTCAATACCTTTCTCCATTAAACCCAAATACATATACCCAACTCCAGGTATTAATGCACATATAAAAGTTACTAAATCATTTTTCCTCTCCACTTATATCACTCCTCATTTTTAACATTTATTATTCCATTATTTATATCAATCTTCAAAAGTCCATCACCATTTCCTAATACCTTAGATATACCTGAGTTTACCTTCTTTTCATCGTTAAACTTGCAAACTCCATTATTTATATCCGTATCCATTTTAAAATTTTCATCCTCAGTTTTCATTGTAATGGTTGCATTAGATGCATCTATCTTTATATTATTGCACTTTTTATTTTTCAAATTTACCTTTCCATTGGAAATATCAATTACACTTTTTTTAATATCTCCTTCTAAGTCTATATTACAATTGGAGCCATCTATATCAATATCACCATTAAAGTCATCGCCCTCAATGTCTAAATTGGTTCCATTTACTTTCACATACATGCCCTCTGGCACATATATGGTCCCTTCTACTCCATTTACAAATGCCTCTGGAAAATTTATCTTATACCCATCACTTTCTTTATCCGCATGTATGTCATACTTTTTAATGGCTTTGTACCTATCTACATACACCTCTAGATCTAAAAGCACTTCCTTTGCCTTAGAATTTTTAACCTTAAGTTTAGAGTTAGGTAAATCAAGTTTTAACTCTTTACCATAGTCTTCTAAAGATTTATTTACCTTAATTCTTTTATACTTATTTTTATCCATACTAAATTTATCTACATTCATAACTATATCATTTTTAAAATATTCCTTAAATCTTTCTCCAATACTTCCACTACCATACCTTAAATAATTAAAACCATTTGTGGCTATAAAAAGTATTATTATAGGTATTATTAAATAGTTAAATCCTGTTTTTTTATTTTCTTTGACTTCTTTCCTCCCTACATACAACACTTCTAATCCCAATAGTATAAACAATAGTGGCCACCATTTAAATATCTCTATAGCTAAAGAGTAATTCACATTACTTATAGCTAACCATACACCATAAAATATAAGTGCTAGTGCAATAGTTATTGTCCCTGTTCTCTTCATACCTTCTTACCTCCACTTTAATATTTATCAAAATAATTTCTATACTAATTTCTATTAATATTAATATTAATATGCTAAATTCTTAAGCTTATTATTTTTAACATGTATTTCATATTATTATTCTATATTATTAACTTTTTTCCTCCAAAATGAATAATTATAAATAAATGTGTCAATACTATCTATGAAGTCAAAATTTAAACCAAATGCCCCCATTATATTTTAAGGATAATTAGCCCCCACTAATTATCCTTTTTTTATTATCTTTAGATACATGAAAATAAATAACAACTCAAAGATGCCGGTATATTTTGTTTCAGACAAGGAAGCAGGTTCCGCCGCTAGTAGAACTATCGGTGGGTTCTACTGACGCAGTATGACGCAAAATAGACTAGCATACTGAATTGTTATTTATTTGAATGTGCCTCAAATAGAAATCACCTACTATGTAGATATGTTTAAAAATATTAAATATAAAAAATACTTCGCTTTGATAAAATAGATATGTTTTCGTCATCCAATCTAAAATCAAAGGAAGTATAGTCCAAAACGTACAACGATAGTTTAACATATATTAAGTAAAAATGTAAATATTATATATTAATGATTAACCCACAATAAGGTACAATGTGGTGGAATTATGAAATTTCTCCTCCATGACTTGCATAAAAGCTCGGAACAATAAATTTAATTTAAGAAATTCTAATCTTTTAGCCATATAAAATTATCTAACGCTCACATTCAGCGTCCTGCCTCAGGTTCGCTAGCCTGGCGTCCTTGCCAGACTTACGATAATTTTATCTGTCTAAAAAAAGAATTTCTAAAATTAAATTTAAACAGTTCCTTCGCTTCTTATGCAAGTCATTCCAGAGAAATTTCATAATTCAAGTAATATAATGCTTTTTGTGGGTTAATCATATTAATTTATTATAAAAAGTATTTTAATTATCACTTTAGATATCCCTAAAATAAAACTTTTATTGATAAAAATTAATATAAATATTAAAATTATAAATAACAAAGATTAATAAAGTAATTCTTAGCTTCAGCCAACTTTTACTTTTTAAAAAATATCTCACAATATCCCTGAAGCTTAGAATGATTTTTATCTAAAGTTGTGTCTACTCTTATCCTCAACTTATATAGGATGGCATGTTAGAATTACTAGACATGATTCAAATTAATAGCAAGGAGATTTTTTATGGGTAATAAAATTCTTATAATAGAAGATGAAAAAAAGTTATCGAATATAATGGGATTATACCTTCAGAAAGAAGGCTACTCTGTAGATTTCGCTTACGATGGGTATGAAGGTGAAACAAAAATTCAAGAAGGAAACTACAATTTAATAATATTAGATATAATGATGCCCAAAAAAGATGGATGGTCTCTACTGCGAAAAGCTAAAAGTAAAGAAAATCCACCTTCAGTTATATTAACAACTGCTAGAGGTGAGGAAGAAGATAGAATATTTGGTTTTGAACTAGGAGCTGATGACTACATGGTAAAACCACTCAGCATGAGAGAACTTGTACTTAGAGTAAATCTTAGGATAAAATCTCCTAAAAACTCTTCATCAAACTTATCCACAATAACTTTAGATAATTTATCCATAGAAGTAGAAAATAGAACTGTATATCAAAATAATAAAGTAATACCTCTAACCCCTAAAGAATTTGATCTTCTCTTATTTTTAATAAATAATCCAAATCAAGTATTTAAAAGGGACCAGCTTTTAGATAAAGTATGGGGATATGATTTTATGGGTGACACAAGAACTGTAGATACCCATGTTAAAAAATTAAGAGAAAAATTAGTATTTTGTGATAAAAAACTAAAAACAGTTTGGGGTGTAGGTTATAAATTGGATTCATAGTTTATTATCATATTTACGAAAGGAGATTATATAGAAGCTTCTCAGTTTCTAGCATGAAAAATGAAAAATAGTAAAATAACTAAAAAATTAATAAAATATTTCTTATTTACTATAACCTTAGTAGTATTTGTATGCTTTTTAATCAGCAGCTCTTTTATATCAAAGCTCTATAGAAAGCAGCAATATAAAAGCCTAAAAACCAGCGGTGAAGAAATATATGAAAGTTTAAAAAACAATACTCCTATTGAAGAACTTCAAAGTAATGCTGTTCTAATTACCAATTCTTCAATTATTCCTCTTACTAAATCTAAAATGGGCGTAGTAAATATGATTAAATTCATGGATATTGAAAACATTCATGGTGAAGGCATACTTAATACCAAAAGTGGTGAATCCTTTTTAATGTATAAATTAGAGACACCTCTAGGTGATATAATAACCTTTCAAAATGCCGCTCCCTATTCGGAATTTTTAAAAATAATATACATAGTACTTATCTCAGTATTTATTATAGCCATTATAATTTCTATACCAATTTTTTATTTCTTAGGAAGAAAATTTACCAAACCCATATTACAATTAAAAAATATTTCTAATGAAATTGCAAAAGGCAATTTTGAAATAATGGAACCCATAAATACTGGCGATGAAATTGAAGAATTATATTCTAGTATTAATAATATGTCTAATAGACTAAAAGAAAAACATTCTTTTCAGAAGAAATTTATAGCAAATATTTCACATGACTTTAGAACACCCCTAAGCATAATAAGAAACTATAGTGAAGCTATTTCTGACGGGATACTCTCAGAAAATGAAGTGACTAACTATTCAAAGGAAATAATAAATGAAGTAGATAAATTAAATACTATGGTAATAGATTTATTAGAAATATCTAAACTTCAAGAAGGTAAACTTAAATTAACCCTAAATAAAATAGATATTAGAGTTTTCTTAAAACACTGTGTAGAAAGTTTTATGACTATAAGTAAAGAAAAGAACATTGACCTTGTTTTAACTTCTCATCCTATAGAAGTAGTAATGGATGAAAAATATATGTACCGAGTAATGTATAATTTTATAAATAACGCTATTAAGTTTTCAAATAAAAATTCATCAATAGAAATTTCTTCTATAAAAATGTCTGAAGGTGTTAAAGTTTCCGTAAAAGATTACGGCATTGGAATACCTCAAAATATTATAAGTGATATTTGGTATAGATATTATAAGGATTCCCAAAGTGGTGGAATAGGCTTAGGACTACCTATATGTAAAGAAATACTAGAGCAGCATAACTTTAAATATGGTGTTGAAAGTAAAGAAAATGAAGGCACCACATTTTATTTCATAATCCCAAACTAACATATATTGGGACGGAATACATTGAAAAAAAATCTGTCTTTAAGGTAACAACAAATATATTTTTTTAGACTATTGAGCTAGCCTTAGAAATTTTTTGTTTTCAAATTTCAATACCCGTTAAGAAGCTTTCATGTTTGAGCGCCGTTAGAAGCGAGTTTGAAAGCTTTAAGGGATTGAAATTTGAAAACATTAGAATTTCTTGGCGTATTGCAAGCAGTCTTAAAAAATATATTTATTGCGGACTTAAAGACAGATTTTTCTTATTGTACTTACCTGACAATTTTCCTATCTTGTTAATTTTAATATAGCATTCTCTTAAAAATATTCATACCTGTAAAGCCTGGAACACAAATTCTTCTAACTTTAAAACACTCATTATCTGTATTGCAATAACCCATATGAGTTGTAACAGCCATTTCATAACCACACTTTTTAGCTGCTTTTATTGTATCATTATTATATCTTCCATAAGGATAAGCTAAAAATTTTACATTATTGTTAATAAGTTTTTCTATCTTTGCCTTTGATAAACTCAAATCTTGTAATTGTTCATCATAGGATAACTTGTCTAACTTTCTATGTTTAGATGTATGGCACTGAATGTCTATGCCATTTTCCTGCATCTCTCTAAGTTCCTTTAAACTAGAATAAATTGTACTACTACCTTTTGTTATATAATCAGCCACAACAAATATTGTAGCCTTTAAATCTAATTCTTTTAATATAGGATATGCATTAACATAGTTGTCCTTATATCCATCATCAAAAGTTATGACTACTGCCTTATCTGGAAATTGTTTATCTTTAGAAATATAATAGTACACTTGATCCAAAGTTAAAGTTTCATAACCATTATCTTTTATGTATTGCATTTGTTTTCTAAATTTATTCTTGTCCACTTTAAAAAATCCATTTTTATTATCAGATATAGAATGATACATTAATATCGGTATTGAATATTTATAGGCTTCATCAGCCTTTTTTTTACTTGTCTTACCTATTATTCTTAAAAAAGGTTCTGCTATCCTTCCATTTAATAACATAATAAATAGTAAGCCAAACACTGTTATCTTAAATATAACACTCTTATTTTTAAATTTCATAATATTTACTCCTAGCATTTATGTATTTATTTTTAGACAAGCATATAATATATTATAACACATTAAAAAATACGCTTAAAAATTTTAAGCAACTATATATTTATAACATTAATATCTAAAAAAAATGCTTTGTTTATCCGATAGCTATCTCCCGTAATACTCCTCTCTTTTATTAAAGTGAGAATTAACGATAGCTATGGTTATGATTAACAGTTTCTAATCCTAAAATGAATTAGAATAAACTCTATTTTAAACTAGTAAATTTATTTATACACAGTACTAAACTATATATATGTTAATAAACTGTTATTAATTACTTTCCATTTAAATACATGAAAATAAAACAAAGGCTTGAATCCATAAAGTTATTAACATTATCCACATTTACCCTGTGGATAAGTTGTTGATTTCATGTTAGTTTCATGTTAATAAACTAAAATCTTAATATTATTATCCTAAAAATTACTTTATATTTACTGTATTTTTATTCATATCTGTATATTTTATGAAAGAGTTAAAGAGTAGTTAAAATTTTCTTAATATTTCAATAATTATATGCTATAATATATATAAGGGGTATTTATCTATGAAAGGTTGGGTTGCTTATGCAAAACAATAATGTTATCTTTGTAAATTTTAAGAATAAGAATCGCTATAAAAGAAAAAAACGTATACTATTCTTTCTTAGAAATTTAAAAAAACATTTCGATAAGTTGTTCAATAGAAAAGGAAATTACAATTACTCTAAAAAGATAACAAATATAAATTAGCAATTAATTTCCTTATTTAAATTAACGTTTGCTCCCTGTTAAGGGAGTTTATATTTTTTTGCATATGCATGTACAGCCTTTGTTTACATTATCATTTATGCTAAAATATAATAGTTAAATATTATATTTTCTAAGAGAGGAGGAAAAGGGACTTCTTCCCTTTTAAATAATTATGAGAATAGGCATGGGTTATGATGTGCATAAACTAGTTGAAAATAGAAAACTTATACTGGGTGGCGTAGAAATTGCCTATGAAAAAGGTTTATTAGGCCACTCCGATGCAGACGTATTAATTCACGCCATAATGGATAGCTTGCTTGGCGCTGCTGCTCTTGGTGACATAGGAAAACATTTTCCAGACACTGATAAATCTTTCAAAGATATATCAAGTATATTATTACTACAAAAGGTTGGTGAACTTATAAAACATAAAGGATACACCATAGTAAATATAGATGCTACTATAATAGCTCAAAAACCTAAAATGGCACCTCACATAGAGTCTATGAGAATAAATATATCAAATGCTTTAAACATATCCATAGATCAAATAAATGTAAAAGCTACTACAGAAGAAGGACTTGGCTTCACTGGACGCCAAGAAGGCATATCTTCTCAAAGCATTTGTTTAATACAGTAAAAGTGTAATGTTTACAATAATCCAAATCTTATATAGTTTCAAATTGAAAGTTAAAAATTGAGAGTTTATAGTTATATAACAAATTCTACTTAATTGAACTTCTTATATAACTGCGAACTCTCATATCTTTATTCATAACTAAAAAATTTTATTATGATTTGCGCTTGTTTTTTTTGATTTTTAAAAGTTCCGATGTATTTAACGAATCATTTTCTTTAGTTTCTTCTTGTGATAAACCTTTAGCTTTTTTATCTATAGGAATATTATTTTTATATAATGTTTCTTTAGTTTTTTTACTAGTATTTTGTTCTAACTTTTTCTCTTCGGTTTCTTCATTAAAAATTTCTTTTACCTTTTCTTTCTTATTTTTATTCTGAACTATTTTTTTGTTAGGATTTAAAAATAAGTTTATACGAGATAAAATACTTTTTACCTTATTTTCTAATTTTATATATGGAAATTCTAACTTTCTTATGGCTATATCAAATACAAATAATATTATAGCTAAAGCAATAAAAAAACTAGAAAGCTCCCTCTTAGTATATACATCTTCTAAGTTTCCTTGAAAAACCTCATTAGGGCTATTTATATACTTTCCTTCTACACCCTTAACCAACTCTTCTAAAGAGCCTTTACCACCATCAATTCTGTATTCTGGTGAATAATCCATACTCATAGCACCCATTGCTGAATTTACTATTTGTCCATTCTTTATATCCTTAGCTTTTACAATATATACTCCATTCTCATCTACTGTAAATTCACCAGAAAATTTATTTATTTCCTTTGGGTACAATTTAATCTTCTTATTTTTCATAGATGGGGTTATTATCTGAGCTTCAAGTACAGAAGATGAACCCAAATTAGTTCCCTGTACTTCTATAACTCCCTTTTCTCCATCTAACTTAGTATTTACGTGCATAGAATCATTATTATAATTTTCTATACTCCAATTTATTAAGTTTTGCCATATTTTTAAGTTTTTATCCCATGAAATAAAGTTTTTACTCCATTTTCCATTCATATCTGAATTCCATGCTGCTGTTTTACCTAATCCATATTGCCACACCGTAAGTATTGGATCATCCTCTGGTGTTTTAAGTACTACTTTGGAAGTTTTTTTAGGCGTAGCCCCTATATATCCTAAAAGATCTGGGAAACCATTTTCATATACTCCTGAAAGTACAGCATGAGAGGATTGAACCACAGGAGTAAATTTCTTATTATTTAAATAGGTCCTAGCAGCCATAAATGTTTCCTTTGCAAATATCCTTGGTATGCTGCCTGAATTATCTGTATAATAAAATCTTCCTCTTGCACCCTTCGCTATATTTTTTAGAAGTATTCTATCGGAATCTGAACCTACAGCTACTGTAGATACAGTTATATTTTTATTTTTAAAATCCCTTATTAGAGTATCATACCCTTCTCTTTCAGCTTGGCCATCAGTTAATAAAATCATATGTTTTATTTCAGCCTTACTACCTTTTAATGAATTGTATCCCTCATATAATGCAGGCAATATACTAGTTCCTCCACCAGACCTTATAGTTCCTATGGAGTCTCTTATGGTCTTTCTATCCTTTACATTTTGTCTTTTAACCACCCAATATTGTGCATCATCAAAGGCAATTACTCCAATTTCATCTTTCTCTCTTAAAAATTCTGAAGTCCTTGCTGCAGCTTCCTTAGCAAGCTCCATTTTTTCCCCACTCATGCTGCCAGATCTATCTATTACCAGCATCATAGCTATAGATGGTATCTCTTTCTTTCCTCGCATATCCATGTATACGGGTAAAACATCTTCTAGGGGTGTTTTAGCATATCCTCCTAGTGCAAAGGAGTTATCTCCTCCTACCGCTATAAAACCTCCACCTAAATCTCTTACGTATGTGTTCAATGAATTTAAAAATCCGCTACTTAAATTTTCAGAAGATACATTACAAGTTATTATGCTCTTATATTTAGACAAAGTTTTTATATCAGAGGGCTCTGCCCCTGCTTTTACCAATTGAAAATCAACATTAGATGCTCTTAATATGTTAATCATTTCTGAAGAATCTTTTTTATTATCTTCAATCACTAAAATTTTAACCTTATGCTTTACATTAGTAAAAGCTGATGCTTCATTATTCCTTAACTCCTGATCCCCTTCTGGCTCTATAACCACTTTATAGGTTTTAAAGCCTCCCTCTTTAGCTTTATCTTTAAAAATAAATCTATTGTCACCCTTAGTTATCTTAACTGTAGACTCACCTTTTTTTGCATTATCACTAAAAAAATTAACTTTACAGTTAGTATTTATATTGCTTTTTATATTAACTATAACATTAAATTCTTCTCCCACTCTAACGTTTTCTGGCACTTCAACCTTATGTATCGCCGCATCTTTTTTTTCATCATTTCCTATTTCATAAACCTTGAAATCCACCTTTTGTTCTTTTAATGTGGATATTAGTTTAGAACTTTCCCCTTGATTTTCCTTTCCATCGGTTATAAGAACAATTCTTTTTTTATTTCCTTCTCCAATATTTAAAAGACCACTCACTATAGCATTTTCTATATTAGTATAGCTCTTTACTGGCTCCGTTTGAATTCCTGAAAAAATAGTTTTTTTAGAAACAAAATTTTCTATAATGGCATTTTGCCCAAAAGTCATTATCCCCACCAAGTCATCTCTTTTTTTATTCTCTATAGACTTTTTTACAAACTCCTCTATTTTTTCTTTATTATTGCTGATACTATCTGAAGAATCTACTAAAAATATAGTACTTGTATCCTTAGCCTTCCACACTAGACTTAATCCGCTTAAAGAAAAAATTAAGACTATAATAAGTAAACTCCTAACTAGAAGCAATAATCTCTTTTTCATTTTATTTATTTCTAATTTTCTCCCTGTATACCAAAAAAATATCAATAACACAGGTAACAAAAGTAGTATGAACTGTTTTTCAAAATGAAATTTCAAACTTAGCCCTCCTTTTTTATCCAGTCTTTATATCTATTTTGGCAGAAGAACATTTTTTTGTAAAGAATATTTAAATAATTAGGTACATGAAAATAAATAACAAGTTAAAGATGCTGATATATTTTGTGTCAGACAAGGAAGCAGGTTCCGCCCCTAATAGAACTATCGGTGGAACCTGCTGACGCAGTATGACGCAAAATAGATTAGCATACTGACTTGTTATTTATTTGAATGCACCTTACTCTACTAAGATATGATTATTACCATAGATAATCATGAAATAAGATTTCAATAGATTTTTTAACATTATTAGCGCATAATATAAAAAGCGATATGATTAAAATCATATCGCCTTATATATCAACTTATCGTTAATTCGCTATCTACTATAGTTTAACTACGTTAGAAGCTTGAGGTCCTTTTTGTCCTTCAACTACTTCGAATTCAACTTCTTGACCTTCTTCTAAAGATTTGAATCCGTCTCCTTGGATAGCTGAGAAATGTACGAATACGTCATTTTCTCCTTCTACAGATAAAAATCCGAATCCTTTTTCTTTGTTAAACCATTTTACTGTACCTTTTTTCATTTTAAATTCCTCCATATTCCTTAAATAAATTAAATATATTTATAGATAAAGGGTGTTCACATATAACCTTAATACTGAATTAATGCCATATGGAGAAACTGAGTCAATTTAATATAATAGAAAACACATCCATTAAATACTAAATAGGAACTAATTTCTTAATCTTCATCTATAAATTTGTTCTTATTAATTCTACACCTTTAAGAAAGAAATTTCAAGTAAAAAAATAAAATTATTAATTTTTTTAATTTATTTAGTTCTTATTGACTTATTTCTACCAAATAGTATTATTTTCCCTGTCTAGCCCTTATATTTATTTATACTCAAATCCCTAAAAAATATACTGTTTTTCATAATTTAAATAGCTAATTTTCAATAAAAATTACTTCATATATTCACAATTACTTTTTATATAAAACTATCACTCTAAAATTATTTTTTATTAATCCTTATTTACTACTCCCTACCCTAATATATTAATATAACATCACCAATAGTGAGAGTGGATTACGAATTGTAAATTGACATTTTAAAATATTATTTAAAAAATAAATATATTTTATCGTATCTATAGATTTTACATATATACATAACTTAAATCAAAAAAATCAAATACAATTATTAAAGAAGGGAGTGTACATATATATGAACGATTTACCTAAAATGTTTAATGAATTTAGCGAAGCGAGAAGAGAAGGATTTATAAAGATTAAAAATTTAAAAGAAGAAGGGAAAAAAATAGTAGGCACCTTCTGTGCTTTTACTCCTTGTGAAATTATGATGGCTGCAGACGCCATTCCTGTTTCCCTTTGTGGAATGAGTGAAGAACCTGTTTCTGATGCTGAAAGAGATTTACCTAGAAATTTATGTCCTTTAATAAAATCTAGTTATGGTTTTGCTATAACACAAAAATGCCCTTACTTCTATTTCTCAGATATCATAGTTGGCGAAACTACCTGTGATGGCAAAAAGAAAATGTATGAATACTTAAGCCAAATAAAACCTATGCACGTAATGCAACTTCCTCAAACTGTAAACCATGAAAGATCTATGGAAATCTGGCGGGGAGAAATGATCGCTCTAAAAAAAGCATTAGAAAATCAATTCCAAATAGAAATCTCTGAAGAAAAAATTAAAGAGAGCATAAAACTAAAAAATAAAGAAAGAAAAATCTTAAGAGAATTCTATGAGTTAGGAAAACTTTGTCCACCACCTATGACTGGTCTTGAGATGCTTCAAGTACTATATGGAACAGACTTTAGCATGGACAAAAATAAACAAAATAATGACATAAAATCTTTAATAGAAGAAATCAAAAAGAAATACAATGAAGGTGAAAGAAAGGTATCAGAAAAAGCTCCTAGAATACTTATAACTGGATGTCCTATGGGTGGAGCTACAGAAAAAATAATAAAAATAATTGAAGAAAGTGGTGGAGTTGTAGTTTGCTTTGAAAACTGCAGTGGAATAAAATCCAAATACTCTCTTGTAGATGAAGACAAAAACGTATACGATGCTTTAGCAGAAAGATATCTAAACATAGGATGTTCTTGCATGGCTCCTAATGACAACAGAATTGATTTGCTTTCTAATTTAATAGATGAGTATAAAATAGATGGAGTACTAGATATGATTTTACAAGCATGTCATACTTTCAACGTAGAAACTAAACGTATAAGGGATTTTGTAACAAAGGAAAAAGGTATTCCTTATACAAGTATAGAAACAGATTACTCTCAATCTGATATTGGACAACTTAAAACTAGAATATCCGCATTTATTGAAATGCTTTAACAACACTAAAAAAATATATTGTGAGATAATACATTGAATAAAAATCTGATTTTAATTCCGTAATAAATGTGGAATTTGGGACTGTTCACAATACGCCAAGAACTTCTAAATGTCTCACAGTTAAAACCCCTAAAGCTTTCAAACTCACTCGTTCCTCGTTCAAACATGAAAGCTTCTTAACGGGTCTTTAACTGTGAGACATAAGAAGTTCTAAGGCTAATTCAATAGTCCCCAATTCCACATTTATTACTACATTAAAATCAGATTTTTAGTTTAATATGTATATGGTTTGAGAGGAGGAACCTGCTAAAGGAGGATTTTCCTCCTCTACGTTACAGAAAATCTTTAATTTATAAATAGAAAAACGCTCATAATATTTTTTAGGCGTAACCTTTGGGTAAAATTTATACTACACGTAAAAATAAGGAAATAACTAAAATTTAATACATTTTGCAGTAAAGTAACATTTTTATATGGGTTTTAGCTATATTATTTACGTTGGCTATCCGCCATCAGAAGCGAGTTTGAAAGCTTTAGGTACATGAAAACAAATAACAAGTCAAAGATGCTGGTATATTTTGTGTCAGACAAGGAAGCAGGTTCCACCGCTAGTAGAACTATCGGTGGAACCTGCTGACGCAGTATGACGCAAAATAGACTAGCATACTGACTTGTTATTTATTTGAATGTGCCTTAGGGTATTGAAATTTGAAAACATTAGAATTTCTTGGCGTATTGCGAACAGTCTTAAAAAATATATTTATTGTGGACTTAAAGACAGATTTTTCTTATTGCACTTACATCACAATATTCTTAACTTCCAAATCTAACTACTACCTGATTTTTTAGCATATTCCAAATTCCTTTGTCTTCCATACCCAATCTCCAAAGTGCTATACCCTTAATACCCATTTGGTAAGCTTTATCAATTTTAGCCTTGATACTCCTAGTATCTTCAAACCATACTTCGTGTTTTTCTCCCTTTTCATCTGTATATGCAAAGGTTGGAGTTTGGGTCTTTTCATCAAATATTATATCTTTGTTATATTTTTTAGCTAAATCTACTGCCATATTATAAGTAACATAAGTATTTTTTCCAGTAGTTAAATTAAAATCGAATCCAAATACAGAAACTGCTGCAACTACATTTTCCCTAGGCATTTTGGTTATAGTGTATCCTATTACTCTTTCCATCCATCCTATAGAAACCACAGGTCCTGGACCACTTCCTGGCCATCCATGTTCATTATAAAGCATTATAACTGCTTCATCTAAAACACTACCTATCCTTCCATAGTCAAAAGGGTCTGAGAAAGGATTAAAAGGCTCATCACTTACTCTAGCTGGAAGAGCTGCAGACACATAGTATCCTTGTTCTTTAAGCTTTCTGGAAAGTTCCTCATAAAATAATGATAACTTATCCTTATCCTTTAAATACACATCTTCTATATCAATATTGACACCATCAAAATTATACTTCCTTAATAATGTCAATATATTTTCTATAAAGGCTCCTCTAGTTTCAGCCGTTGAAACCATTTTATTTACTAATTCCTTAGCTAAAGTAGTTCCTCCATCTTTATATAATAAATTATGAACTGTAGCCAATACCTTAATATTACTTCTATGTGCTATTAATACTATATTCTTTACATACTCATCTGTAAATTCTCCAAATTTTTCTATACTAGTAGCCTCCTTAGGATCTATTCTAAACAAAAATAAACCCAGTTCCGGAATACTATTCTTATTATCTATAAAAGACTGATAGGAACTTGGAAGAGCCGGCCCTTCCTCCCTAGTATAATAGCCCAATATAGTGCTTATAGGTTTTTCTACCCAATATACATTAAAGTTCACTTGTTCTTTAGGTACCCATCCAAATTTATCATTATGAAGTTTTACTTTGTACCAATTATCTCTGGAACCCACCATAGACATTTTAGAATTTACAGCCAACTTTTGTAACTCTCTATAAGAAATACTTGGTCCCACTCTTATACTTACATTATCTATATTTGTCACTACCTCACTATAAAAAGGTATCTTCAGTGATTGGCCAATATAAAGATTTACACTCTTTAATGCATTTAATTTAATAATACTTTCAACAGTAGTATTTAAAGTTCTAGCTATAGAATATAGCGAATCTCCTGATTGGACAATATAAAAACTAGCAGGTATATAAATTTTCTGTCCAACATATATTGAATTACTTTGTAAATTATTGTACTCCCTTATTCTACTAGGAACTAAATTAAATTTTATAGCTATGGAATAAAGACTATCTCTAGGTTTAACATAATAAATAACTGGCAGCATGCTATCCTTCCTAAAAAATTATTACTCCTTACTATACTATGCTTTTATAGTAAAATAAGATACATGGAAAGAAATAACAAGTCAAAGATACTGGTATATTTTGTGTCAGACAAAGAAGCAGGTTCCGCCGCTAGTAGGACTATCGGTGGAACCTGCTGACGCAATATGACGCAAAATAGACTAGCATACTGACTTGTTATTTATTTGAATGTGCCTAAGTTATATTATGAAGTAAAACAATATTATTTTCTTAAAAATTCATTATGAAAAAACTACTGCCAACATAGCAATTATAAAACAAAATAATGCTATTTTCTTGAATTAGATGGTTCAAGTCTAACTTTATTTCCTTTAATTTTTATCCCATTAACATTTTTAATAACTCTTTCACTTAATTCCTCTGGCACTTCTACAAAAGAGTATTTCTCATATATATCAATTTTTCCTATTTCTTTACCCTTTATCCTAGCTTCTCTAGCTATGTTATTTACAAAATCTCCTGTAGTAACCTTTTGCTTTCTACCTAAGTTTACAAATAATCTTATCATGCCCTCTTCTGCACCGGTTTGCTTTCTTTCATCTTGAATATTATTTTCTAATTCTTCACTTTTATTATCCTGGTATTCCATATACATTTTTAGAAGTCCCGCAGCTAAAACTGTTTCATTAAAACCGTCCTTAGTTAACTGTTTAATATAATTGTAATATCTATTTGGAATTTGCTCTTCTGCAGCTTCTTTTACATCTTGAAGAAAACGCTTCGCTTTTATTTCTTCCACTTCTTCTTTATTAGGAACTTTTGCTTCACTTACCTTCATTTTAGTATATCTTTCTATTTCCTTTAACTTTCTTATTTCCCTTGAAGATATAAAACTAAAGGCTTTTCCTTCTCTTCCTGCACGTCCTGTTCTACCTGTTCTATGAACATAATACTCATCAAATTGTGGTAAATCATAATTAAATACCACTTCCACATCATCTACATCTATACCTCTAGCCACCACGTCTGTAGCTACTAGTATCTGTATTATTCCTTTTCTAAATTTATTCATGACCTTATCTCTTTGGTTTTGGCTTAAATCACCATGAATAGCATCTGCAAAAAATCCTCTTGACTGCAATTCAACTACTAATTCATCCACCATTTTCTTGGTATTGCAAAATACAACTGCAAGTTTCGGATTAGATATAACCATTAATCTAGTTAAAAGTTCTAATTTATCCTTTTGCTTTACTACAAAATATTTTTGCTCTATATTAGAAACAGTAAGTTGCTTTTTTATTACCTTAATTAATTTAGGCTCTTTCTGATATCTTTTAGTTATATCTAAAATAGCTTTGGGCATAGTAGCTGAAAATAATAGAGTTTGTCTTTCTTCTGGTGTTTCTTTAAGTATTGTCTCTATATCATCTACAAATCCCATATTAAGCATTTCATCTGCTTCATCTAAAGCTACTATATTTATATCTTTTAACTTAAGAGTTCCCCTTCTCATGTGGTCCATAACTCTTCCTGGAGTTCCTACAACCACTTGAGTTCCTCTTTTTAATTCTCTTATCTGTGCATCTATTGATCCACCCCCATATATAGGTGTTACTTTTAAATGCCTTTTATGACTAGAAAGTTTTTTCATTTCTTTTGCAAACTGTATTGCAAGCTCACGAGTAGGACAAAGTATTATACTTTGAAGTTTTTTACTCTCATCATCTATTTTCTCTATAATAGGAATTCCTATAGCTGCCGTCTTACCTGTACCTGTTTGTGCTTGACCTATTACATCTCTTCCTTCTAATACATATGGAATAGCTTTGTATTGAATAGGGGTTGCCTCTTTATATCCCATTTTCTCTATGGTCTTTTTCATTTCACTAGATAATTGTAATTGTTCAAAATTAGTATTTTCCTTCATTCTATATTTCCTCTCCAAATTTATTTGCATACACTAGAGCTTGGTTAAACTATAAACACCGCTATTAAGCACTATTAACTCTTATTGGATGTAAATCATACCCTACGCTCCATTGTTCAAAAGCTTTTGGAAATACTTTCTTATTTCTAATAACCTCCAATAAGATCACCACTATTTAAGTAAATTTACTAATATTCTATAATTTACAAAATTAAAAAACGATACTCAAATGAACATCGTTTTTATTTTACATAAATAAACCAAATATATTCACTTTAAATGCATACTAATTTAAAATAACATATTGAAAGCTTCGTGTCAATGTTAATCCAAAACTGTTTCTGTGTCATATATATTTTTAACTTTATACAAATAAAAGCTTAAAAAGAATCTTATTACTAAATCAATTCCCATAGCTATCCACACCATAACTATATTAGTCTTTAATACATAAGCTAAAAATAGTGAAGCTGGTATCCTTATACACCAAAGTCCTATGCCCGATACAATCATAGGAACTTTTGTATATCCCGCTCCCCTTAAGGCACCATTTAAAACTCCTGAAGCATTTTGTGCTATTTGCACTACACCCATTATTATTAAATACTTAACTCCTAAAACTATTATATTTTCCTTATCTGTAAGCATTCTTAAAACTCCATGAGGGAAAAATACTAAAATAATAGTAGTTACTGCAGTTATCATCATAGAACCCTTCATTATCTCTTTTAAATATTTTTTTCCTTTTTCTCCATCCCTAGCTCCTACACACTGTCCTATAAAAGTAGTAGCTGCTATACCAAACCCCGCAGCTGGCATAAACGATATGGATTCTGCTTGAAGTCCCAATTGATATGCGGCAAATACAGTATTTCCATACTTAAGCATTATCCTAGTGAGAATTATAGCTGATAATTGCCAAAATAATGATTCCATGGAAGAAGGAATTCCCACTCTATAAATACTTTTAACTTCCTGTAAATTAAGTTGAAAAAAATTCTTATTTAAAAGTGGATTTAACACTCCATTTTTTCTAAAAAACACATAAAAAGCTATGCAAGATCCTACAAATTGTGCCAGGACTGTAGCTACTGCTGCCCCTCTAAGTCCAAGCTTGGGAAATCCTAACTTTCCAAATATAAAAAGAAACCCAAATCCAATATTAACTATATTCATAACTAAAGCCATATAAAATGGTGTTTTTGCATCTCCCATACTTTGAAGCACTGAAATAGCTATGAGCATTATGGCTAAAAAAGGTAGTCCAAAAGATACTATCCTCAAATACTGTGCGGCATTACTTAAAAGTACAGCATCAGGCTTAAATATAGATAAAATTTTAGGTGCATTCCAAAATATAATCTGTTGTATTACTATAACTAATATTAAAGATGAAAGTATGGTTTGTTGTATTACATTTCTCAATTTATCCATCTTTTTTGCTCCATAGGCTTGAGCTACAAAAACTCCAGCTCCTATGGTTATGCCTTTAAAAATCGCCCAGACTATGTTAGCAATTCTAGACCCTATACCTATGGAACCTATGGCAATCTCCCCTAGCCTACCTACCATGGCCATAGAGAAAAGTCCAACAGACATCTCTAGTATACTTTCTAAAGTAATAGGTAGTATTAGATAAAAAATCTTTTTTCTTATTTCTTTTAATTCTTCCTTTTCCCTACATATCTCCACTTTTGAACTCCCCTTCCATGAATAAAACTAAACTTCAAAATAAATATACATATCCAAAATACTCTTTTCTCAAATTTAAAAATTCTAAGTTAAATTCCTTTCCATATTACTTACCCAGCTTTGGCACATAATTCTTAAATTGTATATTAGTTAAATAAAATAACTACAGATATAATTTTATAACTGACAAGGCTATATTATTCATTAACTGCATTTTCTGATTCTAAATTCTTCTGTTTTTTCTTAAAAAAATCCCATCTAGTCTCTGCTGTTATTATTGATAAGAATATAAATACACATCCTATTATTATTTTAACTGTAAGCTCTTCTCCAAGAAATATAACTCCAAATAAGCATCCAAAAAATGACTCTAAAGAAAGTATTATTGCTGCATGAGTCGAGGATGTGTACTTTTGAGCAATATTTTGTACAAGGAAGGCTATCAATGTACTAAATACACTTAAATACACTATAGATAACATAGCATCAGTACTTAAATAAGATAATTTAGGCTCAAATATTAAAGCAAAAATATAAGATAAAATTGCTGCCACACCAAATTGAATTACCGTAAGTACTATTGGATCTAATTTTTCAGCATAAAAGCCTATAGCTATTATTTGAGCAGCAAAAAACACTGAACATACGAGTGTAAGAGCATCTCCTAAATTAATTTTTAAATTTCCATGCATAGTCAACATTCCTATGCCTAGAAAAGCTAAAAAAGCTGCTGCAATAGAATAATTATCTGGTTTTTTCTTAATAACAATCCAACACAAAAAAGGAACTTCTACCACATATATTGCTGTAAGAAAAGCTTGCTTTCCAGCTGTAGTATATTGAATACCTATTGTTTGAAATGCAAAGGCTAAAAATAAAAATATACCTATTACACTTCCACCTATTAGATCTTTTTTACTAATTTTTTTAACCTTTTTCCAAAATACTAAACACATAAGTAAAAAAGATAAACTAAATCTCATAGCCATTATATAAAAAGGAGTTATTGAGTTAAGCGCATCCTTAACAACCACAAATCCTCCACCCCATAGCATTGCTACTAAAAGAAGCGATAAATCTGCAATCAGATTCTTTCTTTTTTCTACTTTTACCATGTAAATCTCTCCCTCCATTTTAAAATTCAAATAAAACATTTTAGGTACATGAAAATAAATAACAAGTCAAAGATGCTGGTATATTTTGTGTCAGACAAGGAAGCAGGTTCCGCCGCTAGTAAAACTATCGGTGGGTTCTGCTGACGCAGTATGACGCAAAATAGACTAGCATACTGACTTGTTATTTATTTGAATGTGCCTTATAGTGCTGCAATAAAAAAGAACTACTATTTCAACATAAAAAAATATGTACAATATGTTTATATTATAAAAAACTAATAGCATGCTTTAATCGTATTAATATTATCAGATAATGCATTGAAAAATCAATCTAAATTATTATAATATTATGATTTTTATTTCATAGTTATATATTCTTTAATTTAAATTTAATGGTACTAATTAAAATGGTATATTCATCTCCATCCTCCTAAATTATTAAAAAGATTAGAGCACACAAACATATCCTCTAATCTTTAGCATAAATACGCATACTATTTTAATATTATTAGTTCCTTAGTAGAATTAGTTAATATTTCATATCCTTTCTTCCTAACCACTATGGTATCTTCTATTCTAACTCCTCCCCATCCAGGCATATACAGTCCTGGTTCCAATGTAATAACACAATTTTCCTGTAGCGTCCTATCACAATACTTACCTAAGAAAGGCTGTTCATGCAATTCTCTTCCAACTCCATGCCCTATACCTGCATAATAATATTTTTCATAGTCTTTAATTATCTCTCTTATTCTATCATCTGGTGTTTTTCCATTTACCCCTGCTTTAATAGTTTTTAATCCTTCTTCTTGTGCCTGCTTAACTAAATTATAAATTTCTATTTTTTTATCATCTAAATGTCCTACACCTATAGTTCTTGTCATATCTGAAATATATCCATTATATAATGCCCCATAATCTAAAGTTATTAAATCTCCATCTTCAATAACTTTATTATCTGGCTTACCATGAAGAAGTGATGTTTTCTTACCAGATATTAAAATAGTATCAAATCCTACACCTGAAGCTCCTTCCTTTCTCATATAATATTCCAGTTCCAGAGCCACTCGACTTTCTGTCATACCAGGCTTTATAAAATTTAATATTTTCTCAAAGGCCACATCTGCAATTCTACAAGCTTCTCTTATGTTAGCTATTTCCTCTTCATCTTTTATGAATCTTAATTTTTCTACTAATCCAGAGGTTGGAATCAACTCTACACCATTTATTTTTTCTCTAAAATCTTCATAAAGTCCATAGGTCATCTTATCCTTTTCAAATCCTACAGATTTTAATTCTAACTCTTTAACTATCTGATTAACAGTATCACCCAAAGTTCCAACAGGTTTACCCCATTTTATAACTTTATAATCTGGACACTGTTTTTGAGCTTGTTCAATATACCTTCCATCTGTTATGAAAAAGTTTTCTTTCTCAGTTATGAAAACATATGAATCAGAGTCAGTAAATCCACTGATATATCTAACATTAGCTTCTCTCATTAAAAAAAGGCCTTCTATACCACTTTTTTTCATTTCAACTAAAAGGTTTTCTATCCTATTATGTATCTCCATAATAATTATCTCCCCCTTTTTAGTGTTAAAACCAAATTTACTATACTTATATCTTCTTATTTGTAACATTTTATTATGTTTTAAATATACTTCTCAACTATTTGGACATTTCTCTAGATTTGTCTGCACAAACTCTCATAGCTTCTATAACCGCACTTCTAAATCCTCTTTCTTCTAAAGCTGCCACTGCTTCAATAGTGGTTCCCCCTGGAGAACATACCATATCTTTTAAAGCTCCTGGGTGCTTTCCTGTTTCCAAAACCATTTTAGCTGAACCTAATACTGCTTGAGCTGCCATTTTGTAAGCTTTATCCCTTGGAATTCCCTCTAATACCGCTGCATCAGCCATAGCCTCAATGAACATAAACACATAAGCTGGTGATGAACCACTTACTGCTGTAACAGCATCCATGTATTTTTCCTCTAAAATTTCCGCCTTTCCAAAGCTCTCAAATATATTAACAGCTTCTTGAAGTTCTTCCTTTGTGACCTTACTGTTTGGAGCTAAAGCTGCCATTCCCTCTCCAACTAACGCAGGAGTATTTGGCATTACTTTTATAACCTTAATATCCCTTCCAAATAATTCTTCTGTTTCTTTTATTCCTTTTCCTGCCGCTATAGTTATTATAACAACATCTTCCTTAATAGCATCCTTTAAACCATCTATAACTATTTTGTATATATTTGGCTTTATTGACAATATAAGTATGTCTGCTTCCTTTGCTACTTCTCTATTATCTGTAGTAATCCTAATTCCAAATTCTTTTTTAGTTTCTTCTAGTCTCTTCTCATTTAAATCTCCAACTATAATATTTTCTGGAGCTGATATTCCTGCCTTTATAAGCCCTGCCATCATAGCTCCACCCATATTACCACAACCTATAAATCCAATTACCTTATTCATCCTAATAATCCCCTTTCAAATTATAAATTTCAGTGATTTTAACTTATAAAATTAAAATCATTTATTACCTTGTATTTATTTACATTTCAAATATTCTTTGATTTTCAGGTATATTACCACCTAATTAAGCTTACAATTAGGCGGCATAACTCTATATAATTAAATATTTTGCTCCGTCCTATCTATAATTTCATCTTGTAAATCCTTATTTAAATTGTTGAAATAATCACTATAACCAGCAACTCTAACTATAAGGTCTTTATATTTTTCTGGATGTTTTTGGGCATCAAGTAAAGTACTCTTGTCCACAACGTTAAATTGAATATGGTGACCATCCAATTTAAAGTAAGCTCTTACAAGACTTGCTAAACTATTTATTCCATCTTCACCATCTAAAACTTTAGGAGTGAACTTTTGATTTAAAAGAGTTCCTCCAGTCTTAATATGATCCATTTTTGCTGCTGATTTTATAACAGCTGTAGGTCCTAATTTATCTGCACCTTTAGATGGAGATATACCTTCAGAAAGCGGCTCTTTTGCCTTTCTTCCGTCAGATGATGCTCCCATAACAGAGCCAAAGTACACGTGGCAAGTGGTTGGCAACATATCTATTCTATAGTGACCACCTTTCATACTTTTTCTTCCAGTAACCTCTTCATAATAAGCATCAAATATTTCTCTCATTATGCTATCTGCATAATCATCATCATTTCCATACTTAGGGGATTTATTAAATACCAAATTGTGTACAACTTCATGACCTTTAAAGTTGTCTTCTAAAGCTTTTAAAAGTTCCTTCATAGTTATATTTTCTTTGTCAAATACTTGATATTTTATAGCAGCTAAACTATCTGATATAGTTCCTATGCCTACCCCTTGAATATAGTTAGTATTGTATCTTGCTCCCCCTGCATTATAGTCTCTTCCTTTTTTAATACAATCATCTATTATTATTGATAAAAATGGAGCTGGCATATATTCCATATACAATTTTTCTATAACATTATTTCCTCTAATCTTAATTTCAACAAAGTGATGAAGTTGTTTCTTAAACGCTTCAAAAAGTTCTTCATAACACTTAAATTCTGATGCTTCTCCCGTTTTGAGACCTATTTGTTCTCCTGTCAAATAATCTTTTCCATTCATTAAAGTTACTTCTAATATCTTTGGAAGGTTTAAATATCCCGTTAATATATAAGCTTCTTTACCAAATGCTCCTGTTTCCACACAACCGCTAGTTCCACCACATCTGGCATCTTCCAATGTTTTTCCTGCTCTTAACATTTCAGAAATAACTTCATCTGCATTAAATATAGATGGTTGTCCCCATCCCTTTCTAATTATTTCACAGGCTTTCTTTAGAAATTTATCTGGGTTCTTCTTACTTAATTGAATATTAGAACTTGGTTGCAAAAGTCTCATCTCATCTATAACTTCTAAAACCATGTAGGTTACATCATTAACCCCATCTCTACCTTCTTTGGTTAATCCACCACTATTTATATTAGCAAAATCAGTATAAGTTCCACTTTCAGCCAAAGTTATTCCTACCTTTGGAGGAGCTGGTTGATTGTTAAACTTAACCCAGAAAAGTTGAAGTAATTCTTTTGCTTTTTCTCTATCTATAGTTCCTTCTTCCAATTCTTTTTTGTAAAATGGATATAAATGTTGATCTAATCTTCCTGGGTTAAAGGAATCCCAAGTATTTAATTCAGAAATTACTCCTAAATGAACAAACCAATACATTTGTAGAGCTTCATAGAATGTTCTTGGAGCATTTTCTGGCACCCAATTACAAGTTTCTGATATTTTTAGAAGTTCTTCTTTTCTATTTGAATTCTTCTCTTTATCTGCCATCTTCTTAGCTAGTTTAGCATATCTTTTTCCATAAATTATAATGGCATCACAACATATCTTCATAGCCTCTAATTCATCTTTCTTATCTAGGGCTTCCACATCATTTACATAATCTATATTATTTAAAGTTTCCTCTATGTCTTTTTTGAAATCTTTAAATCCTTTATGATATATTTTTTCATCTGCCACTGTATGACCTGGTGCTCTTTGCTCCATAAATTCAGTAAATATACCTGCTTTATAGCAATCTTGCCACTGCTTAGTCATTCTTTCAAAGATTTTATGTCTCATAGATCTTTCTTCCCAAAAAGGTATTATTACCTCTTCTTGTATCTTTCTAGTTTTTTCATCTACTTTAAAAGATATCTTTTCACGCTTATCCATAATATCCAAATCTTCTAGGGTGTGACAGCAAAGCTCTGGGTAAGTTGGCGTAGCTGCTGGCTTTTCTCCTCTTTCTCCTACTATAATCTCATCATGATTTATGCAAAGTGTCTTTTTCTCCATTATATTTTTAAAAACCAAAGCTCTAAGTACTGGATTGGAGACCTTACCCTGATATTTTTGATAAACTTCATTCACAAGCTGGGCTCTTTCCATAGTTATGTATGGAACAGCCATTAAACTTTCCTCCTTCAATTTTCTAACTCTTTCATTCATGTATATATTACCCCCCTATCTTTACGTTTAATCCATAGCATTTAAAAATCTCTAAAATATCTTCCATTTCCTCTTTTGTTGGTTCCTTCTTATCTTTAAGCTTGTATTCCAGTCCCAGCCTATTATATTTATCCATACCGTATTTATGATACGGCAATAAATTAACTTTACTTATATTTAAATTTCTTAAAAATTCTGCACTTTTCTTTAAGTTCTCTCCGTCGTTTATGCCTGGTATTACAGGTATCCTAACATAAACTTCCTTGTGCATGTCTGAAAGCATTTTTAAGTTTTCAATTATACTCTCATTAGGAACACCTGTGTATTTCTTATGTTCATCACTGTCCATAAATTTTAAATCATATAAAAATAAGTCCGCCATAGAAGCTATCTTTGTAATATTTTCTGCTGTGGTAAATCCAGTGGTATCTATAGTTACATGAATTCCTCTATTCTTACTAGCTTCTACTAAAGCCTCTAAAAAATTCATTTGAGAAAAAGGCTCCCCTCCCGAAAAGGTAACCCCTCCCCCTGATTCATCATAAAAAACTATGTCTTTTTCTACTTCCTTCATAACTTCTTCCACAGTATATTCTTTACCACTTATATCTCTAGCATTATTTATACAAAAGTCTATACACTTTCCACACAATGTACATTTATCCCTATGATTAATAAGCTTGCCATCTTTTATCTCCACAGCTCCATTAGGGCATTTTTTAACACACATCCCACAGGATGTACATTTGTTTTTCCAGTATAAAATTTCCTTTTCCATACATTGACTTTCTGGATTGTGACACCACCAGCAATTCAATGGACACCCTTTCAAAAATACAGTAGTTCTTATACCAGGACCATCATGTATAGAATATTTTTGTATATTTATAATTTTCCCCCGTAACACCAAAATTCCCTCTCTTCCATATGTCATAATATAACCGTTACCTAATAACTTACATTTATTTAATAAATTTTTTACATTTATTACCTTTAAAGTGATTTGGTGTATTAACTGCTAATAGTTTTACCAATTTATTTGTATAGTTAGCCCAATTATGAGGAGTAGTAGAATTTATATGAATACTGTCCCCTGGGTAAAGTTCATATTTTTCATTGTCAAGATAAAGAGTAAGTATCCCCTCTAACACATATACAAATTCTTCTCCCTCATGGTTATAATTTGTTACGTCTTCCTCTGTATTACTAGGAAGTATTTGAACAAGTCTTGGAACCATAACCTTATTTTCCAGGTCATTGGTCAAATGATAATTTATAAATTGAGAGTTAACAACTTGAAAAATTTCCTGTTCATAACTTCTTAAAATACTTTTATTATTACTTTTTGGTATAGAAAAAAAATAAGACAAGTCTACCTCTAAGGCCTCTGCTATCTTTTCTAGTGAATCTACAGCTACATTTGTAAGACCTCTTTCTAATTGAGATAAAAATCCTATAGAGAGCTGCACCTTTTCACTTAGTTCTTTTAAAGTTAAGTTTTTGCTTACTCTAAGTTCTTTTATTTTTCCTCCTATATCAATTGCCATTTTACCCACCTCTTCTTATATTTCACATTTCTGAAATACTATTCTTATCTATAATTAAATTATACTATATTAATGTAATCATAACCACTATTATTTATTATTTTTTCACAAATATAAAAAAAGTTTAGTATGATGAAATAAATAGTATGATAACCTTTTATCTGAATAAAACACATTATGAGTTCAATAAATTAAGAATATTTTGACATTTGATTTAGAGCTGATTTTCTGATACAATTTATTATAATTATTTTTCGACATAATTAGTTAAGCATTATACTATACATGCTCTATTCATATATTACTTAAATAATATTTAAGTTTTTTTCTAAAATATTTTGCTTCACCTTTCTAACTACTGAATATCCATCTTCCATTTTATTCATTTCACTGTTTTTTAAAACTTTTATGAAATTATATAAATAACGAAAGGAGAATACAATAAATGATAAATACTTTACAAAATTTTATTTCTTTTGGAAACAACATACTTTGGTCTTACGTTCTAATAATCTTACTTATATCTGTTGGAGTTTATTTTAGTTTCAAATGTAACTTTGTTCAATTTAGATTTATAGGTGAAATGTTTAAATTACTAGGAGAAGGCGCTTCTAAATCTGTAACTTCTAAGGATAAAAAAGGAGTTTCTTCCTTTCAAGCCTTCTGTATAAGTACAGCTTCAAGAGTGGGAACTGGCAATTTAGCAGGTGTTGCTATAGCTATATCTATGGGTGGTCCTGGAGCAGTATTTTGGATGTGGTTAATAGCTCTAATAGGTTCCGCATCTAGTTTTGTAGAAAGCACATTAGCTCAAATTTATAAAGTAAAAGACAAAGATGGATATAGAGGTGGGCCCGCTTACTACATGGAAAAAGCCCTAAACAAAAGATGGATGGGAATTATTTTTTCAATACTTATAACAGTATGTTTTGGGCTTGTATTTAACTCTGTTCAGGCTAATACAATCTCTTTAGCTTTTGAAGGAGCCTTTGGTGTAAATAGACTAACAGTTGGAATTATTTTATCCCTATTAACCGCTTTAATAATTTTTGGTGGTGTTACAAGAATTGCAAAGGTTGCAGAGGTAATTGTTCCTATCATGGCAATTGCTTACATTTTAGTAGCTTTATTTGTTTTAACTAAAAATATTGCTCACATACCATCCATGTTCAAACTTATATTATCTGATGCTTTTGACTTTAATGGTATAATTGGCGGCGGTATAGGTGCTTCCGTAATGATGGGAATAAAAAGAGGTCTTTTTTCAAATGAAGCTGGTATGGGAAGTGCTCCAAATGCTGCTGCTACAGCAGAAGTTACTCATCCTGTAAAGCAAGGCTTTATACAAACTTTAGGAGTATTTACAGATACCATAATAATATGCAGCTGTACTGCTTTTATAATATTACTTTCAGGAAATTATACCGCAGAAGGACTTACTGGTATACAACTTACACAAAATGCTTTAGCTTCTCAAGTAGGCTCATGGGGAAATATATTTATAGCTGTATGTATCCTATTATTTGCCTATAGCTCTATAATAGGAAACTACTACTATGGAGAAACTAATATAGAATTTATCAAAGCTAATAAAATTTGGTTATTTATATATAGATCATTTGTAGTTATTATGGTTCTATTTGGTTCATTAACTGGAATACAATTAGTATGGGATATGGCCGATCTATTCATGGGATTTATGGCACTTATAAACTTAATAACTATAATCCAATTAGGTGGCATTGCATCAGCAGCATTAAAAGATTATGTTAATCAGAAAAAACAAGGAAAAGATCCTGTGTTTACTAAAGATTCTATAGAAGGATTAACTGGCTTAGAGTGCTGGGACGAATAAATTTGACAATTATAAGAAATAAATATCAATGAAAATCAAATAATGAATCTTAAAAAATAATAAGGAACATCCATAGATTTGTGTAAACCAATCTATGGATGTTCCCATTTTTAAATCCTAAATTTTCACTATATAATGGTCATTATCAAATTAATCATTAATAAACTTTTGTATAGAAAGTAAGGTTTTCACATCTATTTTCTTATGAGATTTAATAAGCTCCTTAGCTTCCTCTTTAGATAAAAGCATAACTTCAATATCCTCATCTGCTTCTAAATAATCCTGTGACATTTTTCCTGTACAAGTACAGTAAACCACTGCCACACATTCATCTGTCATACCTGTTGATACATATGCCTTATCCTTTGTATTATCATAATCAATTTCAACCAAATCAAGTCCTGTTTCTTCCTTTAATTCTCTTCTCACAGTATCTTCAAATTCTTCTCCACTATCTACAAGTCCAGCTGGTAATTCATATACATAATCATTAAGAGGTATCCTAAATTGTTTTATAACAACTAATTTATTCTCTGCCACATGATTAGCTACTATTATTACTGCATCTATCTTATCCTCTTTACCATAAAAAAATCTATCCTTCAATGTGCTTAAATCTTTCCTAGATGCAATAGACCAATTTCTATCATCACCATTTTTGTTTACATACTCTGCATCATATAGTTTTAAATATTTTGTATCTGCTAATGTTTTGATATCTTTTACTCTTGGTTTAGTCATAATTATCTTTAGCGAAAAGGATTTTAACGTACCAAAGTCGCTAAAATATTCACTTCCTTCCTATATAATGATTAACCCACAATAAGGTACAATGTAGTGGAATTATGAAATTTCTCCTCCATAACTTGCATAAGAGCTCGGAAGAATTTCTAAAATTAAATTTAAACAGTTCTTTTGCTTCTTATGCAAGTCATTCCAGAGAAATTTCATAATTCAGGTAATGTAATGCTTTTTGTGGGATAATCATATAATGTATTTATCTTTTATTGTGTATATATAATATTATAGCAAATATTTTCATCAGTTAAACATATTAAGCATATTAATCTTATACGTTTTAGCCTTGTTTCTATAATAATTATACTGGTGCCAATGCACATCATTTCTATTAGCATCTTCCTTATGTCTCTTAAAGTAATCTTTAACCTCTTCCTTTATATTAGAGTCCTTTACCTTTAAAAGTCTTTGTATTTGTGGAGCTGCATCATATGAAAGACTAATTAAATATTCTACATCTATCTTCGCAGTATTTTTATATCTTTCTATATTCTTCTTTGCTACCATTTTATCCAAATTAACAAAATTCATGATACAATACATAGTTATACCTATTATAAAGCTATATTTTAATATAGGAACTCCACATTTCCATATGCCTAAAAGTACCACTGCAAATATTAAAGAAAGCAATAATATAAATAATTCTACAAACACTCTAAGTTTAGTGTATCCAAATGCCCCTTCGTAAAGATTCATTCTATAATGTGCTGAAAATAACATATTATAAGTAAATACTATTAATATACTATAAAGAATATTGCACCAAATACTTATCTTTACATTGTCACTTTTAACATATTTTTTATTCAATAGAACTATAGTTAAATTAATTAGAGTTACAAGTATTAGTTCAAAAAAACCTTTTCTAGCATACTGTGCATAAGTAATCCCTTCCGGTAATATACCACTTCCCCCTGCATACAAATAGGAAAATTGCACTACAGAAAATATGCAGTAAACAAAATTAATAGTTACTACAATAGTTATAACAGTTATAGCTTCCCATTTACTCTTTTTTTCCATACTATTTTCATTTTTAAGTTTATCTTCGTACTTTAATCTAAAAAACAACCCAAATGTATAAACAGTAACCAACATTATTATACATAGATGACGTATAAAATTTTTAAAAGTCATATTTAAAAATAAGTCCTCTATATTGCTAAAATATCCTGCAAAAACCATATCTGCAGAAGATAATAAAAATATAATTACAAACAATAAAGGTATAGAAATTAACATTCCTTTAAAAATGTACTTTAGGTTGGAATTTTTATAGTTTTTCCTATTTTCATTCTTTCTTCTATCTTTGAAGCTTTCTATGCAAAATCTATAAAAAATAGTTATGGATAGAAAGACAGTTTTAAATATCTTGTCTAACACATTACTTATTAAAATATTGTCTAAATCACTTTTACTATATCTTATAGAAATAAGATATCCAACTCCTAAAACAGGAATCACCAAAAGATTTAGAAATGCCAATTCTCCATTATTAAAAATAGTATAGCTAAAAGATAATACTATACATGGAATTAAAAACACATAACTTATCTTTCTTTTTAAATTAACATTAGGATACAATAAATTAACACCAGCTATTAAAAAAATAGTATTATATATGAATACAGAGATTCCAATAGAGTAATCTTTAAAAAAGTAATCATACAAAACCCCTATAACTAAGCACCAAATTATAGTTTTGTACTTTATATTAGCCTTATCAAACTCATCACCAAAACCAGTAAAATATTTATAAAGTTCACCCTTAGGCTTTTCAGATTTTTCTCTATTATTTTTTCCAAATTCAATATTCATATTTTCACCCATCTTTTGCTCATATTCATTATTTGCATTATGCTCTACCTTTTGTTTATATTCATTATTTGCATTATCATCTATATTGTTCTGAAATTTACTATTTTCATTTAAATTACCATATATATTATCCCCCAAGCTTCTCCCCTCCCAATTCTCAATTACTAATTATCCCCTCTCCGTAATCTTTTGTTACTTTTTCATATTAACCATTAATTCAACTTTAGCAGTTATAAAATCACAATTTAAAATTTGAAATTTACAGGTAAGTAATAGGTAATAGCTAAGAACTAAGAAGTAAAAGCTAAGAAGTAAGAGTTAAGGATAAAACTCAAAGAGTTTTTTATAATTAATTTGTAAGTAACAGGTACTAAGTAATAGTTGTGGTGAAAATTCAGCTTTGCTGAATTTTTTAAAGAACCTCTTACCTTTACCTATTAGTTCTTACTTTTTCACTCTTACTTCTTACTTTTTACCTCTTACCTACTCTACAAATCCCTATTTTACATTCTAAATTTTAAATTAAAAACCCTTATTAATCTGATGTAGAGCTTGAACTTTATGTGTGAAAGTTGAGTTATTAATTATTACAAATTAGTTTTCTTCCAAGTATTCTAAAATATCTCCCGGCTGACAATTAAGGGCCTTACATATGGCTTCCAGTGTAGAAAATCTTATAGCCTTTGCTTTGCTATTTTTAAGTATAGATAAGTTAGCATTAGTTATACCTACCTTATCTGAAAGTTCTGACAAAGATATCTTTCTTTTAGCCATCATTACATCTAAATTAACAATAATAGGCATATGCATCCTCCTTAAATAGTAAGATCATTTTCTTCCTTTACCTCTACAGCTTTTTGAAAAACCTTAGCTAACACCAAAATAAAACAACCTGCAAAGAAGAAAATTAAAAATTCCATATCTGTGTGTATACCTGCTTTATCTATAAATATAAAATGATAGCTTCCATATTTTACATTTATGCAAAAATTAATAAGATAGCAAAAAGCAATTATAAAAGAACTTATAGATATAATTGTCAAACTTTTTACATTTTGCCTTACAAAAGGTTCCACCTTAATAACAGAATCCATTATTTTTCTCAAATTATATAAAATAGCCATAAGAGCAGTGGACCCTATTAAAAATAAAGAATATATAACTATTTTTTTGCTTAAATTTATTGAATTAAAATCTTTAACAAGGGTATTAATAGATATCCATATAAAAAGACCTATGCCCACAATCAATAATACATCTAATATTATTTTTAAAAAACTTGATAGAGATTCTTTTCCGTAATATTTCATTTTATACCTCCTTTTAATTCAGCTTCATTAATCTTTAACCCTATTGTGATTATATACCTTTTTTTCTCTTAAATCAATATGTTTTTATTGTTTATCAATAATAATATATTGATTTTAAATATGCTTTTTTACTACTTTTTTACTACTAAATAATAAAATATGCTTTAACAATAATATAGAATAAATTAGTCTATCTATTATTTTCCTCATTTTTCTTTATGTTTTAATATATTCTAATAAAATTTGACTTTTTTCTACTTTTTGCTATAATTATTATACAAAATATTGTTTAAAAAACAATTATAAGGAAGAAAATTGGTAATACATATACGTATAAGGAGGGAGCCTTAATGAAATTTTTAAAGGATTTAAAAATATCTGTAAAACTCATATCTACTTTTGTAATAACATGTCTATTAATGCTATGTATTGGCTTAGTAGGTGCATCAAGTATGAGCAAAATCAACAAATCTTCAAACTCATTGTACGATGATAACATAGTAGCAATTACATCTATTAATTATGTAGATAAAAATTTATCAACTATTTATTCAAATTTGGAACTAATGCTTTACATAAATGATAAAAATGAAATAAAAAAATTGGAGAATGAAATTAATGAACTCACAGATTATGACAATAAAAAAATAGAGTTGTATAAATCTAGTTTTACTAGAGATGCAGATAGAAAACTTTTTAGTGAATTAGAGCAAGACCTTAAAGAATACAGAATCATTAGAGAAGAATTCATTAAATTAATTATGGATGATAAAAAAAATGAAGCAATAAATAAATTTTCTGATGTTACACAAGTAAGAAATAGTCTTAAAACTAAAATGGATAATTTAGTAGAATTAAATAATACTTGGGCAAAGGATACTTTGGAAAACAATAAATCTATTTTTTCAAACTCACTAAAATTATCTGTTTTTATTAATGCTATTGCAATTTTGCTCTCAATAATATTTGCATTCTTAATAGTAAAAGCTATTAAAACACCTTTAAATAAAATAAGAGAGTTAGCAAATAGATTATCTAATTACGATTTTTCAACTTCTATAACTTTATCTAGTATGGATGAATTTGGACAAACAGCTCTTGCTTTAAATAAAGCTCAAGAAAACGTAAGTAACCTTGTAAAAAATATTATAGATGATGCTAGCGATATAAGCGCCTCTAGTGAAGAATTATCTGCAACTGTCGAAGAAATGACTTCAAAATTTGAAAACATAAATGAAACCACAAAAGAAATCAATTCTGAAGTACAAGAAACTAGTGCAGCAGCAGAAGAAGTATATGCATCTATACAAGAAGTAGACTCAAGTGTATCTATTTTATCAACTAAAGCTGTTGATGGAAGTAGCAATGCACTTCAAATGAAAGAACGAGCTGTTAAAGTTAAAGAAAATAGCGAAGCTGCTATTAAAAATACAAAAGCAACCTATGATAATATGGAAAAACAAATTTTAGATGATATAGAAAAAGGCAAAGTTGTTGAAGATATTAAAATTATGGCAGATACCATAGCAAGTATAGCTGAACAAACTAATCTACTAGCACTCAATGCAGCTATTGAAGCTGCAAGAGCAGGAGAACAAGGAAAAGGCTTTGCAGTAGTTGCAGAAGAGGTAAGAAAACTTGCTGAACAATCTTCTGTTGCAGTAAAAAATGTTAAATCCACAATAGAAAAAGTACACTCAGCTTTTAAAAGTTTGTCTGGAAACAGCAATAGTTTACTAACATTCATGAATGATACAGTAGTTCCTGAATTTGAAAAATTTATATACATAGGAGAACAATATGAAAAAGATGGCATATTTGTAACTGATATATCTGAGGAGTTAGCTTCCATGACAGAAGAAATTACAGCTACAATAAATCAAGTTAGTGAATCAGTTCAAAGTATGGCACAGATGGCTCAAAATTCATCAGGAAACTTAAACGAAATATATGGAGGGGTTAACGAATCTAGTCAGGCTATGACTCAAGTAGCATCTACAGCTCAAAGCCAAGCGGAACTTGCACAAAAACTTAATGAAATAATCCTAAAATTTAAAATATAATAAAGGAGCTCACTGTAAGCATTTATGCATCTACAGTGAGCCTTTTATAACTATACCAAATTAACTCTCCCGCTAACTATATTCACCTACCTTTTTCATAAATTGTAAAAACACTTTCTCTATAGGCTATACCTAATAAACCCTAACTTCTTCACCAATTTTATTTTTCTCAGGAATTAATTCCTCAAGGTAGAAACTAACTTCCAACTGTTTATCCGTATTCACATTATCAAATTCTATTACATACCCCTTATCATCATTGGAATCTCTATAGGCACATGAAAAATATTGTTTTACACCATAATTATCTGTGCTCGTGTCTCCAAAATACTCATGTAATCTAACATTTGTTGCAAATTCCTTTGCGTATTTATCGCTTCTAAAATATAGCTTAACTTTATTGTTACTTCTTTCTATCTTATAAAACTCTCCTTTAGTGCCATCAGTAAATGTTAAATCTTTATTATATTTAATGTTTTTATCTAAACTTTCATTTTCCAAACTTTTTTGTATTCTTTTATTAACCTCTTCATGTTCCTTATCACTAAATTTCATATTATTCTTTACAAGTATCACGCTAATTTTGTTTGCGGACTTTATCTTCTCATAAGTAGCTGCTGGAAAGGAAATATGACCCTTGCCTTCTTTAGCACCTCCTTCATTTAAAGTATATATCTTATCATCTAATTTAAGAAGCAAATCCCCTTTCGTTAAGCACTGAATATGCTATTTTAAAAATTAAATTAGCATATTTGTCTACTAAAACATCCAATGATTTTGTATCCTTATTTTTAAGCCTTTTTATCAATTCCTTATCATTCATAATTTTTATCTCTCCTAAATATATTGAAAGTACTTTCAAACTCTTCACTAATTAAGTCGTATAAAAAACTAACATCTCTCGCTAAATTTAAAAATTTATAAAAAATCATACTAAATCTTGTATTTTATAAGCTTCATGATTAACTGATGAATCATAACATTTATATAATTACTAAATTATAAATAAAAAAGTCAGCATGCTTTTATAAAGCATGCTGACTTTTTTATTTATTCTTTTATTTATAAAATATGCAGTGAAAACATTAAAAATTTATTTTAATTCTGGAAAATATCCTTTATTCGCTTCTATATAATCATCTAGTATTTTTTTAGCAATATGAACTGAAGGAACTAATGGATTTAATGATAATGCTTTTAATGCTTTTTGGTATGAACCTTCTAACGCTGCATCAACTGTTAATTTTTCATAGGCATTTACAACTTCCATTAATCCTTTTTGGAATGTTGGAATCTCACCTACAGCAATTGGCTCATATCCTTGCGCATTAATAATTGCAGTACATTCTACTATTGAATCACTGGAAAAGTTTGATATAACTCCATGGTTTGGAACATTGATTATAAACTTTTCATTTGTATTGTTAGCTATTGCCGATGCAATATCCACTATAAAATCTCCATGAATTGTGTCTGTAAGTACATTTCCTTTTGCTGTTCCCTTCTTTACCCCTTCTCTACACAAATCAAAAGTTTCTTTTTCTCTGTGATCAATACAGTAATCTGCTCTCGTATAATTCGGATCTTCTTCTGCAAACATTTCGTCTTTATAATAGTAATATTGTAAATAACTTGTTGGTAATGCATCATCGAAATGTCCTACAAATTGCTTTAATCTCTTAGCTGTTTTTTCCCAGTACGGATCCGTATAAACATCTGCTTGTAATCCTGTTTCTTTTATCATATTAATAAGTTCTGGTAATTTATCATCACCATTTCTATCATACATATGAGTAAACCATCCTAGATGATTTAATCCAAAATAAGTATATTGGAAATCACTTGGTTCACCACCTAACATATGCGCCATATCTTTTTGTTGCCATGGTGGTACATCACATATACAAATATCTTTAACCTCTGGAACGGCTCTTTTTATTGCTTCAGCAACTATAGCTGTTGGATTGCTATAGTTTATTATCCAGCTATTAGGAGCATATTTTACTACATCTTTAGCTATAGAAATCATTTCTGGTATTTCTCTCATAGCAAATGCAAATCCTCCAGGACCACAAGTTTCTTGACCTACTACTCCATACTTCATTGGAATCTTTTCGTCAATGCTTCTCATTTTTAAACACCCTGATCTAATTTGTGCTAAAAGAAAATCCATTCCTTCAAAAGCTATTTTTCTGTCTGTTGTTAGTACCAATTCAACTTCTGGCGCTCTTTCTTTTACTAAGATATCCATAAAGTCTCCTATAATATGAAGTCTTTCCTCATCATTGTCTATCAGTGTTATTCTTTTTAATGGTAACTTGTTTCGTTTTTCCAACAAGCTATTTACCACACCTGGAGTATATCCACTACCAGCACCGATGATTGTAACATTGTACTTTTTCATTTAAACTTCCTCCTTAATAGTTAATTTTTATTAAATCAACATATCCTTTCAACAGCTTGTACCTTTAGCTGTGAAGTTGAATCATTAATTTAAAAAATTTATATTATAACACTTACTAAGGAGTGAGCAAAAGATACACTAGAAAATGATTTAAGTACATACCACCTTTATCCGATATCTAGCTATTTTCTCACATGTTAGTTAAAAAGTGTATAAACCTTAATATTATCTTTTATCAATTATTTCAAATATATCCACTAGTTCGCTTACCAATGAATGTGCAAAAGATGCACTAGAGTAATGATCCTCAGCATGAACAACTAAGAAATTTACTGCATCGTTTTCATTATTAGTAGCTGAAGTTAACACCTTCATATGAACTTTTGATGCTTCCATAAGTTTAGCTGATGCTTCTTTAAGAAGTTGTTTAGCAGCATCATAATTTCCTTCTTTTACTTTTTTTAATGAATACATTACATCACTTTTAGAATCACCTGCTTGAGATATTATTTCAAATACTTGCTTTTCTAGTTCCTCATTCATTATATTCATCCCTTTCATTACTCTATTAAAATTAGAAATCAAAATCATCATTAATTGCTGATTCTACTACCTCTTTTTCCTTCTGCAATTCTTCTTTTTCCATCATCTTAAAGAATGGATAGTATATTGCTGTCATAATAAAGATATTTAAGAAAACTACTACAACAGCTTTCCAATCTAATGTTAGTAAAAATGCCCCTACTCCTGGTGGCATAAATCCTGGTGGTTCCATTGTTGGTTTACCAATTAATCCACTGGAAAATGCTAAGAAATCCATTATTCCAACTATTACTGGTCCAAATACAAATGGTATAAACATAAATGGATTCATAACTATAGGTGTACCAAAGATTACTGGTTCATTTATACCAAAGATAGATGGTACTATTGCTACTTTACCCATACTTTTTAAACTTTTAGATCTGCTTTTCATCATAAGTAATACTAAGCCTAATGTTATTCCTGAACCTGTTACCTGAAGGAAACTATAGTAAAATCCTATAGTAAAAATATGTATTGGATCTTGACCTGCTGCTATTCTTGTTGCATTTTCAGCCATATAATTTGCAGCTATTGGCATCCATATACTTGAAGTTATCGCTGCTCCATGTAATCCAAAGAACCATAATAACTGAGTAATTAATAATATTATTATCACGGCTGTAACACTATCTAAACTACTTATTGCTGGAGCAAGAATGTTCATTACTAATTTAGGGAATGGCTGCCCAGTTGTATTTCTAATAATCACCGAAAATGTTGTAAACAAAATTATACAAACTATCATTGGAAGTAAGTTATTAAAACTTTTACTTACTATACTTGGTACTTCTTTAGGTAATTTAAATACCAAATTCTTTTCATTCATAAATCTTGTAATTTCTACTACTAAAAGTCCAACTATTATACTTACAAATAGTCCTTGTGCATCTAAATACCCTGTCTTAATAGCTCCATCTGCCACTTCTGCACACAATATAAATTGTATAATTACTGATGTTATAGCAACTTCTGTAGCATTCAATTTATATTTTCTGGCTAAAGATAATGCTATAAAAAAAGCTGCATAAAGTGATATAATTCCCATAGTGAAATTAAAAGGGAACATAAATACACCTAAATTATTGCCAATAAAATCTTTTACGGCTCCATTTGGCAGCATGTTCTTCAATGCTATAAATAAAAGACTTAAAGAACCCACTATAAATATTGGGACTATGCTCATCATTCCTTCTTTAACAGCTTGAAGATGAATTTGTTTTTCTACCTTTTCTGCTATGGGCACTAAATACTTCTTTAGGGTTTCTTGAACTCCCCCATTTTTTTTACTCATTTTTTCAACTCCTTTACATTTATTCATATAAATCTATTTAGTTTTCAAAATAGCCTATTATATTTTAATATTTCAATGCAAAGCTTTTCATTTTTCCTAGTAAAACTTTTTTGTATGCACCGTTTACATCAAATAAAAGCACATTAACATCAGCTGATTTTATATTTTTAATTAATCATTAATATTCTTAGCAAGTACTGTGCCAATATTATAATAACTTTTAAAAGTAGCTTATACTGTACACTTTGTTTAATTTATATATAATGTGTTTATGCTTTTAATAATTTGTTTAACAATTATAATGCTTTTTAAAACACATTTTATATTTGTGTTTATATTTTGTTTTAAACAAAAATAAATACTCTACTGCTTGTAATCTATTATTTAAACAAACAATAAAGTATTTATCATAAATCTTGTTTTTTATTTATTAAAATTTATTATTAATACTGCCATGAATTAAATTTAAATGCTGACTCAACAGTATTTTCTGGATCATATTTATTTAAAATCTCTTCATAACGTTCTTTATAATCATTATCTATTTCCTTTTGAGGTGTTACAACACTTGCTTCATGTAAGAAATGTAATGAACCACGTCCCATAGCAGCTCCTCTTACTGTATGTTTATCTAATGCATAATCAGGAATTTCTGGTACATATCCCATAGCAAAACTTTTAATTACAATATTCTTTAGTAAGTCACTTGAACGATCTTTTTCACTTGCACATAAATAACGAATTGCATGAATAAAATATATAGGGCGATCTCCGTCAGCATAACCATATTCTTTACGCATTTGATTTAAATTATTAAGCAAAATAGCTGCACTAGGATCTCCCATACCAATGTCCTCTACTGATATTGTTATTAATCTTCTCCATAGCTTTTCTTCCATTTCTGGAGATGTTATATACATTTCATAAGCAAATTCACATGCTTTTTCTGTTAAACCTCGTCTAATTGATTTCTGCAAACCTGAAATTACCTCATCTGCATTTAAACCATTCCTTGTTTTAATTCTAGCCCATGGGTCTTTAATAAATTTTTTTTCCATAACACAACGTCTCCTTTATATGTTATTAATCAAAATGCTTGACTATCTATTATTTTTATATAATTGAATTGCAGCTTTTAAAACAGCTGGTGCATCCATTCTTCCATAATCCTGTGTATTTATAACAGCTACCCCTATAGAATATGGTGAGCATATTTCTCTTACTTCGTCTTCCTTAAACCTTATTTGTGGTCCTATAAGAACTACGTCCATTTTACTAGACTCAAGATAATTTTTTAAATTTTCAATAGATGTTGCGTCTATATTAAATTCCTTTGTTTTTAGTTTTTCATGTTCTTTGGTAAAAGCTTTCATTTTACTTACTAAAACTCCTGTAGATGCTCCATTAGCGCAAACTAAAAGTATGTTCATATTAGCTCCTCCTTTTCGTATTTGTTAGTGTAAAGTTTTTTTACACTATTTTTATAAAATTTCTTTATATATCAAGGGTTACAGAGTTTTTTAAATAAAAAAACAATGACCCCCTTTTTTATGCTATAATTGAATCGCCAAAACACAAAAATAACATGAAAGGATGTCATTGCTATGGATTCAATTATAACTTATTTAATTTCCTATAATCAATATCTTTTAAAAATAATTTATCAATTACTTATGTTTATTTGTAAATACATTCCTCTTAAGCAGTGGGCTTTTGAGGATTCACATAGTCCCGAATATCAAAAATTCAAAGTGGATAAACTACCTAAAATTGTTCGTTTTGAAAAGGTAGACTATCAACTTCTTTTAGCTTACTATAAACATAAATATAATAAACTAACCAAACCTGTTCAGAGACGTAATGGGAAGTCCGTCCCTGAAAATATCCTATGTCCTAAATGCGGTGCCCCTCACCAGTATATCTACGATAATAATGGCTCTAGAGGTCAATACCAGTGCAAGGTTTGTGGTCAAAATTTTAATGAAAGTAACCACACTACTAAACCTATAGTATTTAGTTGTCCTTATTGCGGACAAACTCTTTCTCCAAAGAAAGATCGTAAGCATTTTAGAATACATAAATGTGTTAATCCTAAGTGTTCCTACTACCGCAAGAACTTAGACAAACTGCCTAAAGACTTAAGTGACGCTGATAAACACAAGTACAAGCTCCACTACATCTATCGTGAGTTCACCATAGATTTCTTCAAAATGGACTTACATGAACTTCCTTCTAGAGCAATTAACTTTAAGTATAAGAAGTTCAATGCCCACATTATGGGGCTTTGCCTTACTTATCACGTTAATCTTAAGCTATCTACTAGGCAGACAGCACATGCCTTGGAGGAAGTACATGGTATAAAGATTTCACATACAATGATTGCTAATTATGCTATGACTGCTGCCGCAGTTATAAAGCCATTTGTAGATACTTTTGACTATAATCCTTCTAACATCCTTTCTGCTGATGAAACATACATTAAGGTAAAAGGCATAAAGCATTATGTTTGGATTATCATGGATGCTTGTAAAAAGTCTATTCTTGGCTACCAAGTATCCGATACTCGTGCTGTAGGTCCATATATCCTCGCTATGCGTATGGCTTTTGAGAAGTTTAAAAACTTCCCTAATAAAGCCTTAAAATTCATTGCAGATGGCTATAGTGCCTACCCTCTTGCAAGTCAGCAGTGTAAACTCGTTAATGGCTGGGACTTTGATGTTACTCAAGTTATCGGACTCACCAATAATGATGCTGTATCCACCGAATTTCGTTGGGTAAAGCAAGTAGTAGAACGGCTTAACCGCACCTTCAAGTCTTCTTATCGCGTTACCTGCGGTTATGGAAGCGAGAATGGTGCACTTTATGGCGTTTCCCTTTGGGTTGCCTATTATAACTTTCTACGTCCTCATCCTTATAACTACTGGAAGCCACTAAATGAGATAGATATTTTAACTAATGCGGGCAATATGCCTGCTAAGTGGCAATTACTTATTTACCTTGGTCAACAAACAATATTAAAGATGCAAACTGAAAATTCTGCTTAATTTAGTTGTAAAGTAAATATGGGATATTTATTAACCACTACGTGAATAACTCAATGTAGAGATTACTAATATCAAAAATTTTCCTTCACTCAAAAGGATTTTTTGTCATGCCTAAAATTCGTTATTTCATCTTCAAATCACAAAGTATTTTATTATTCTGCGCCCTTCGGGCAAAACATTTTTAAACTTAGCTTTTTCATATTTCACTTTACACTATCTCGTATTTTCTAAAATATTAGTAATAACTATTTTAGCAATTATTGTGCCAAAGTAATTTTATACTCATAGAATCACTCTATATAGTATCTTTTTATTACTCTAAGCAAAATGTGTTTAAATCCTTGTACTATTCGTTTAATAAAATTTCTACTTTCTTAAACAAATTAATACTAAGTGTTTAAATAAGGTACATGAAAATAAATAACAAGTAAAGTTAATTTTCACTAAATAAAAACCAACCTTACTTGTTATTTACTATATAACGTCAGATAAAATACATAAAATTCCATAGCACTCATTCTCATCAATTTGAATTTTATATTTTTTCTCTAACTTATTCATTTCTTTTTTTATTATATAAAGTTTCTCCTTATTTTTCTTTAGCTTTTCAGCTGAAAATTTCTCACTTATTCTTGTATTACCAACTAAACTATCTATCATAAAAGAAATATGCATTGCAAGACCAACAACCATATCATACTGTTTTTTTATACCAAATACATATAAAAGATTATCAATAGTTTCTTTAACATCATCTAATACTTTAGAATAATTTGTGTAATTCAATGAGCTTTTTAACCCTTCACAAATATCATTATAACCCATACTTATCTTAATAATATTCTTTAACTTATCAATACCTTTAGCACTTTTTAATTCATTCGTTTTAAAATACTCTACACCATCTATATTTAAAGAATATTCATCTATAATTACTATAACATTTTTCTCTTCAATAATCTTGTTTACAGCTTTACAAAAATTCTGTTCATTTTCGTGAGGAATAAGTACTATATCTATATCTTCGATGCATGTAGCTAAATTTTCTTTTATAATTCTTTTACTTTCTTTATCCAAACCTTCAGAAATATTATATCCTATAATTATTATATTCTCCTTCCGCTCTTTACTAATCCTTCTAATAGCACCATTTTTCATTATTTCTATTATAGAATTATATACCTCTGCAAGTGAAAAACCTACATTTAATTTTTGCATAGCCTCTAATACTATTAAAGTGGTTACCATAGGAATAGACCTAACCTCTATACCAAGCTCTTCCTTAACAATGCTATCAAAAGAATTTAGTGAACCCATATCCGTTAATAACAACATACCATCTTTAGCATTAATAGTCTTTATAGTTTTTTTAAATTCCTCAATAATTTGCTTATAACTTTTATTAAGGTTCATATCAAATGAATAAATATTTCCTTCACCTAATATATCTTTAACAACCTTTACCATACTGCTTGCTGTACTATCACCATGCATAGCTACAATAACACTTATATTATGATTAATTATTGTATTTTCTTCTGCTAAATCTTTAGCTAAAAATAAAGTAATATACGCGGCATCCTCTATAGATAAAAATATATTAAATTCATTTTCTATTATATTAACTATTTTTAAAGCTACTTTAAATTGCTCTTTATTCTGCTGTCTTACTTCATTTATATCCAGCTTATTAGGATTATTTTTAAACAAATTATTATCAATAATGTAATTTATATAAATTGCCATATGATAAAACTTTTTTTCGCTTAGTACTACTGATAGTTCATTTTGTATTACATCTTTTATATTCTGACAAAGCTCAAAAAATTTTGTATTCATAAATAATTTTTCTATAAGAGCATTATCTACTATACCTTCTCTAAAAAGTGATAATTGTACTTTACTTTCATCATCACTTTCTTCTTTTTTTACTTCTTTAAATCCAAGATTTTCTTCTTTTCCTGATGGATAAAATATATAATAATCTATATCCTTTGGAATTAAAATCTCTACCTCATATGCTTTACCTCTATAGTTGCTTTTTATCCTGCCTAATGAGCTACTAAAATAATTTGAATTCAACTCTAAAACTTCACTAAAATTCTTTATGCAATTAAGATATGCATTTGCTACAGCTAATCTAATATCACTTTGCAATTGACCTACATTATTTTTGCATTCATAAAGCAATAATGACTTCATAATTTGTCTGTGTGCCTTAATAGGCTTATTTACCCTTAAAGCCTCTTTTTTTAAAAAGTACTTAACAAGCTCAATCCTCTCAACTAAGCTTCTCTCTCTTAGTGGTGGAATTTCAATAACCATAGGAATTCTTCTATTAAATGTATCTAACATAGTGGATTCAGGATTTTCAGTGGTTGCTGCTATTATTAATACCTCTGAACTTATTTCCTTAGAAGACTGTCCCATTCTTTTAAAAACACTCTTATCTATAAATGTAAACAACATTTCCTGACCTTCTGGTGGTAGTCTATGTACTTCATCTAAAAATAAAATTCCTTTATCTGCAACTTCTAAAAGTCCTTTTTTAGAATTCTGCGCCCCGGTATATGCTCCTTTTTCTACTCCAAAAATGTGGGCCATTAAAAGCTGAGGATTATTAGCATAATCAGCACAATTAAATGTAACAAATGGAGCACCTTCATCTCTAACTCCAGCTTCTATCGAAAAATCATACATATACTTTGCCAGCATACTCTTTCCAACACCAGTTTCACCATAAATAATGGAGTGTAGTCCATATGGAGGATATAAAATTGCGGCCTTAGCCTTTTCTACTACCTTTTCTAAACTATGCCTCTTACCAATAAGAGTAGAAAAGCAACTCTCACTATAGCTCTGTTTCTCTCTGTTTATTTTTTCAATTGGAATGAAATATACTGGTCTGGATTTAATTTTTTCAACTAATGCATCTTTACACAATTGATTTAAATAATTACTTACATTAGCCCTGCTAATTTTAAGTTTGCTTGCAATATCTTCAGCAGTTATTCCTTTATTAGAACCTTTATACAACTGTTTTAAAATATTATATACTTTTTCTTTATTCCTCATTTGCTCCACACCTTTTAGTAAAATATTTAAGTATAGCTGAATTAAACTAAAAGCACTACCAAAATATATTAAAAATTTCGATAGTGCCTATTTTATTAGTATATTTATCAGCATTTATTATGCCAATATTTGATTATATTATCCGCTATTACATATTACTATCATTCACATTATTTAACCATTTTTTAACTGGCCCTATAACACTTTGGATGCATCCATCTTCAAATGGATTCTTTAGGTTTGCAAGTTCTACAAGTTCTAAGAACGACTTACTTCCGCCAGCTTTACATAATGTTAAATAATCTTCCCAAGCCTTTTCTCTATTTTCATTAGCCTTAACCCAGAATTGTAGAGCACAAACTTGAGCTAATGTATAATCTATATAATAGAAAGGTGATTGGAATATATGACTTTGTCTAAACCAGAATCCTCCTCTATTTAAGAAATCACTATCTTCATAATCTTTACTTGGCAAGTATTTTTTCTCAATTTCTCTCCAAGCTTTCTTTCTCTCCCCTGGAGTAGCTTCTGGGTTTTCGTATACAAAGTGTTGGAATTCATCTACAGTAACCCCATAAGGTATAAATGTTAAAGCACTTCCTAAATGAGAGAATTTATATTTTAACTCATCTTCCTTAAAGAATAATTTCATCCAAGGCCAAGTGAAAAACTCCATGCTCATAGAATGTATTTCTGCTGCTTCATAAGTTGGAAATGCATATTCTGGTACCTTAAAGTTTCTACTTGAATATGCTTGAAATGCATGTCCTGCCTCGTGAGTAAGTACATCTACATCTCCAGAAGTTCCATTAAAGTTAGAAAATATAAATGGTGATTTAAATTTACCTATGAAAGTGCAATATCCTCCACCAGCTTTTCCCTTCTTGCTAACTAAATCCATAAGCTCGTGTTCTACCATAAATGTAAAGAACTCATTAGTTTCATCTGACAATTCTTTGTACATTTGCTTTCCATTATTTAATATCCAATCAGGATCTCCCTTCGGTACTGCATTACCTGTTAAGAATTTTAATGGTTCATCATAATATTTAAGCTCTTTAAATCCTAATCTTTTAGCTTGTCTTTCCTTCAATTCTTCTGCCACAGGAACTATATAATCTAATACTTGTTTTCTATAATTAGCCACCATCTCTGCATTATAATCGGATCTCATCATTCTTATATATGCAAGCTCCACGAAATTATTATATCCTAATTTTTTAGCCATTCTATCTCTTACTTTTACCAATTTATCATATATTTCGTCAAACTTGCTTTCATTTTCCACATAGAAATTAGTAGAAGCTTCGTAAGCTCTCTTTCTCATTTCTCTATCTTTTGACTGTATGAAAGGTTCAAGCTGAGATAAATTTCTCTCTTCTCCTTCAAACATTATCTTAGCTGAAGCCTTCAGTTTATCGTACTCTGTAGTTAATTTATTTTCTTCCTTTAAATACTCTATTATCTTTAAATCAAAAGATTTTAACTGCATTTCTGCCAATGTGAAAAGCTGTTTTCCCCATTTTCCCTCTAATTCTTTTCTAAATTTTGAATTTACTAAGGTTTCATAGTACTTAGATATTAATCCTTCGTACTCTGGCATATTTTCATCCATAAACTCTTTTTCTTTTTCATAAAATTCATCTACTGTGTTTATGGAGTTTCTTATGCCAACTAATTCAGCCATAGATTCTACATCACTTCTTAGGGAGTTTATTTCTTCCATTATTTTATCTTGCTCTTCTAAAGATGCTGCTTCCCTAAAACTACTAATTAGTTTTGTAAAATCTTTTTCTACTTTTTTCATATCTGGTCTTACATATTGGTAATCTTTAAATTTTAGCATAAATTATTCCCCCTCTTTATTAAACTTTACAATGATACCATTTTACCACACTTAAATCTTTTTTTAAATTTCTATTTTCAGTTATTTTCTCTAAATTCATATTATTTTCACAATTCACGCATATTGGACTTTTATTGGAACCATAAAGACCTTAATGGAAGGACTGAAATGGACCGAATTTTTAAGGATAAATTATAAATAAAGAGATACTAAAGTATTATCCATGTATATCCCTAAAATATAGACAATATGACCATTGTCATACCTCATATAGGGATGTACAATAAAGATGAAATAGAGATAAAACTAAATAATAAGTTTTTGGTTTTCTTTTGAGAAATTAAAAGGGAATGTGGTGAAAAACCACAGCAGCCCCCGCTACTGTAATAGTGGACAACTCTTAACAGCCACTGGTTAAAACCGGGAAGGCAAGAGGCGGAAGAAACTAGAGCCAGGAGACCTGCCTAAAACTTACTGTTAAAATTTTTCGGAGGGAAGAATTACAGAAGTATAATGGTAACATTGTGAGCCAATTTATAGAGTTCTACTTTGTGCTTTATAAAATTATCTCCTAAATGATTAACTGTTATCTGCTGTAATGACTTCGCTTAGAAGTCTTTTTATTTTTCAATTAGTTAAAATAGCACATATAAAACAAAGAAGGAAGGAATTTTTATGAATATCAAAAATTTTAAAAGACTACTATGGGTAAGCTTAGGAAGTTTAATATACGCTTTAGCTATAAATATCTTTATATCTCCACATAAATTATTAAGTGGAGGCATAGCCGGTATATCATTACTAGCTCAATATATGAGCAATATTCCCTCAGGTTATTGGGTATTCATATTAAATATACCTGTGTTTATATTAGGACTCAAAAAGATAGATAAAGATTTTATATTTTTTAGTTTAGTAGGAATGTTAACTATGTCTCTTTTCTTAGTACTAACAAAAGACATCTCTTCTTTGGTAACAATAGACGATCTAGTAATGTCAACCGTATTTGGTGCCGTACTAAGTGGCCTAGGCATGGGAATCATATTTAGAAATAGAGCTTCTCAAGGTGGAACAGACATAATAGCTGTAATCATAAGACAAAAAAACGGTGCTAAAATGTCCACATTATATTTTATACTAAATGGCCTAATAGTAGTTATGGGAGTATTTGCTACAAATTTAAAATTAACATTGTACACAGTATCTCTAATGTATATAAAATCTCTAGTAATTGATAAAGTTATAGAGGGGTTTGACCAAAAGAAAATAGTCATGATAGTTACTTCTAAAGCAGAACAAGTATCTCAAAAAATTATGAACAACATAGGCAGAGGTACCACTTATCTATATGGAGAAGGTGCTTATACTGGAGAAAAGAAAAAAATCATATATTGTCTATTAACAACTAAAGAATTAAATAATGTAAAAAAATTAGTAGATGAAATAGATAAAGAAGCTTTAATATCAATATCAGAAGCAGAAGAAATCAAAGGAAGAGGTTTCCTAAAACCTGCCCTATAAGCATAAATTGCAGGGCAATTTATGGCTTAAGTGTGCTAGTGTGCTAGTGGCTAGAGGACTAGAATTTAGTTGTAGTGGAGAGTTGAGAATTAATAATTAATAGTTAATAATGAAGGTGAATTTTTCTTCATCCCATTACGAAAAATTTGAAATTTAAGATAGCTAATATAATTTCACGTTGTGAAATTATATTAGCTATCTTTTTTGGCTTAACTTAAATCTTTTATTGGCGGTATTCAGTCTAAATACGTAGATATGGTCAAAAACTCTTAAAGGAGTTTTATTATAGTATTTAAAATCTAAAATCCAGTCCGTGCTTAAACTTTAAAAATTACTACTAAATCATTTAACGATTGGTAATTGGGACTAGAGACTAAAAGAAAGGCTACCCCTAAAAAATAATATAGTAAGCCTTTGCTTTTTTCTTACAATTAAATATGTTATAATATGTAATATATATATTTTTTTGTGGGAGGTAACTAATTATGTATGACCCATTTTATAACCCAATCGAAGAAATCCTTGGAAAAATATTTATAGGTGCTTTTTTAATTTTTCTTATTATAATATCAATTCTAGGAATCAAATATCCTAAAGACATATTTATGTTCCGTTTAAAATCAAAATTTAAATTTGGAGCCGAACCTAATGAAAATGCTATAAATTCTACAAAACTATTCTTTAAAATATTTCTTGTAATATGCTTAATATTTTTTTTACTATTAATATTTTTGTAAAAAATCAACTACTTTCTTTATAATTTATTTAATTTCTATATTTTCCTATTTGTATATAGAAGGAGGCCATTTACAGTGAACACATTAAAAAAACTTACGTATAGTAAGAAATTTATTATCTACTTTACTATATTGTATATTGCCATAATTGCTGGTTTAGCAGTGTGTAATATAAATCATATAGATGACTATAAAAACAAAACTCTAGGATATTTTTACAACATAACAACAGTGACTAAAAATAATGAAAAAATGTATAAATGGCATTTAGGTGTACCTAGTAGCAAAGATACGAGATATATAATACAAACATCAGCAAATGAAAAGGAACTTAGAGAGTTTAAGAACTCATTAGATGCTACAGACGAAAAAAAACATGGAATTTTATTAAAAATTTCATGTTTAATATATTTCATAATAAGTCTAATTATTGAATGCAATAATAAAAACATAAAAAATATGCAATTCTTAAAAGGATTTGATGTATCAGCTATAATGTTTATATTTATTATGATAATAGAAACATTCTTCCAACTAGATAGCTTATTAAGGAATGTACTAAATGCCTACAATTTAATACCCTAAAATAATATATTGTGACATAATAAATTGAAGAAAAATCTGATTTTAATTCCGTAATAAATGTATAATTGGGGACTGTTCACAATACGCCAAGAACTTCTAAATGTCTCACAGTTAAAGACCCTAAAGCTTTCAAACTCACTCGTTCCTCGTTCAAACATGAAAGCTTCTTAACGGTTCTTTAACTGTGAGACATAAGAAGTTCTAAGGCTAGTTCAATAGTCCCCAATTCTACATTTATTACTACATTAAAATCAGATTTTTAGTTTAATATGTTTATGGTTGGAGAGAAAAACCCTACTAAAGAATAATTTTCCTCCACTACGTTACGGAAAATCTTTAATTTATAAAACAAATAAAAAGGCTCCCATAATCTTTTTATGCGTAGCCTTTCGTTTAGGACTTAAATCCCGGTTATTAATAATATTTTCACTAATTGGGAGATACAATTAGTCACTTTAATTAGGTACTAGTAAATACATAATTATTAAAATAAAATATTAGATAAAATTTAATATATTTTGCCATAATGCATTAGCTTGTCTAAATTTTAGCTTTAATATTTAGACTATTGAGCTAGCCTTAGAAATTTTTTGTTTTCAAATTTCAATACCCGTTAAGAAGCTTTCATGTTTGAGCGCCGTTAGAAGCGAGTTTGAAAGCTTTAGGATATTAAAATTTGAAAACATTAGAATTTCTTGGCGTATTGCGAACAGTCTAATAAAATATATTTATTGTGGACTTAAAGACAGATTTTTCTTATTGCACTTACGTCACAATATTCTTTTATAATGGTGCTTCAGCCTTAGACTTCACTGTTTTTTTATAAGTTTTACTCTCAAATACCTCTTCCGACAAACTCTTTCTTAAAGATACCATAGACATTATCATGACAAATGCAAATGGAAAGGCTGCTACTATAGAAGCTGTTTGTATCATTTGGAGTCCACCAGCTAATAAAAATGCTATAGTTAATGCAGATTGCAGTATTCCCCAAGTAATCTTCTTAAAATTGCTAGGATTTAAACTTCCTTTACAACTCAACATACCTAAAACAAAAGTAGCAGAATCCGCTGAAGTTACAAAAAATGTACCCAAAAGACATATAGCTATAATTGAGATCAATTTTCCCAAAGGATAGGTATTAATAACAACAAAAAATGCAGTTTCTGCATTTTTTATGGCTGATAAAGCTATACTTTTATCTACCTGAAATCCCATAGTTCCGAATATAGCAAACCATAAAAAGCAAACTATAGAAGGTACGAGAAGCACTCCTAATAAAAATTCTTTTATAGTTCTTCCTTTAGAAATTCTAGCAATAAATATACCTACTGGTGGTGCCCAAGCTATCCACCAACCCCAGTAGAATATAGTCCATTTTTTATACCATTCTCCTTTTACAAATATATTATTATTACTTATTAAAAGATCTTTTGCATACACCCCTAATCCTTGGAATAGTTTTTTAAACATCTCTGATGTAGGGCCTACTATTACAACCAACACCACGAGTATAAGTGCCAATATTAAGTTTAAATTAGACAAACCCTGTATCCCTTTATCTAAACCTGAACATGAAGACATAATAAAGCAAACTGTAACTATACCTATTATAATCAATTGAGTAGTAATGCCCATTGGCACATTAAAAAGATGATTTAATCCTGAATTAATTTGAAGAGCTCCAAGTCCTAAAGAAGTTATAACTCCAGCTACTGTAGCAAATATAGTAAATATATCAATAACATTACCTATCCACCCAGAAGCTTTTTCTTCACCTATCAGTGGAATAAGCAAACTACTCATTAATGCCGGCTTCCCTTTTCTAAACTGAATATATGTTAATGCTAAAGCCAAAACCGCATAACAAGACCAAGCTGAAATACCCCAATGCAAAAATGATTTAGACATAGCAAATGTTTTTGCCTCTTCTGTAAAACCTTGAATATTATGAGGGTGAATGTAGTGATTCAATGGTTCTGCTACACCCCAAAAAATTAATCCTATACCCATTCCTGCACTAAATAACATGGCAAACCAAGACGTTAAACTATATTTAGGTTCATCTTCATCCTTACCTAATTTAATATTTCCATATTTACTAAATCCAATCCATATACAAAATACAAAAAAAGATATCATAACTAATATATAAAACCAGGAAAACTTATTTAATAAGAAATCCAATACCTTGTTATTAATATTTTCAAACCTACGTATATTAAAAAACGCATAAATTAATAAACATACTAAACTAATTAATGAAATATAAAAAACCTTATCTTCTTTTATTTTTTTAATCATACACTTCCCCTTTCTGACAACTTCATTTTTTTATCAGTTCGTTAGTTTTGACAACTTGATTATAACATAAGACATGTCAGTTGTAAAATTTTAGATTTTTCAAAATTTATTTTATTTTTACAATGAATTTTGATATAGTATATAATGTATGAGTATAAAATACCTTGTAAAGTGAGGAGAATTAAAATGACAAATATAGACTCTCCACGATATATTAGAATCGCCTTAGATCTAGCTTATAGAATATATTCAGGAGAATTTAAAGTTGGAGAAAAAGTGCGTGGGCGTTCAACCCTATCCAGTAAATACGGTGTATCACCTGAAACTATAAGACGTGCTATTTCCCTATTAAAAGATATGAATGTGGTAACTGTTTCTGAAAAAAGTGGAATATACATAAAATCTTACGAAAATGCATATTTATTTATTCAAAAATTTAATGATGAAAATAATTTAAAGCAATTAAGACAAAAAATTAAGGAACTTAAAGAAAAAAAGGATAAGATAGAAGTGGAACTTAACAAAAACCTAGATCTACTTTTAGAATATTCAATTCAGCTTGAAAAAGCCGACTCTTCTAATCACTATGAGATAGAAATTCCTAACGATTCACATATAGTAAATAAAACCATATGCGATACAGAATTTTGGAAACACACTAATGCCACTATAATAGCCATAGAGCGAAATAGTGAAATCTATGTATCTCCTGGCCCATATTTTATTTTTAAAGAAGGAGATATAATTAAATTTATATGTAATGAAGCTAACATTAATAAAGTAAGATCTTACATTGAAGTAACTGAATAAGCATAAATTGCTACGCAATTTATGGCTTAAGTGTACTCGTTGGCCAGTGTGCTAGAGGGCTAGTAAAGGATAATTTTTCTTTATTACATTACGAAAAATTTTACAATTTAAAAAAGATAACATAATTTCACAACGTGAAATTATGTTATCTTTTTTGGCTTAACTTAAATTTTTTATTGGCGATAGCCAGCGAAAATACTAAAACTAAAATTTATACAACCCTATGCCTCACGGCAAAATGAATTAAATTTTAGCTATTATGCTATTTTGATAAGTATCATATAACTTTTCGAAATGCTACGCCTAAAAAATATTATGAGCGCCCTCTTTTTTATAAATTAAAGATTTTCCATAGCACAGCGGAGGAAAATAATCCTTTAGTAGGCTTCTCCTCCCAAACCACATACATATTAAACTAAAAATCTGATTTTAATGTAGTAATAAATGTGGAATTTAGGACTATTGAACTAGCCCTAGAACTTCTTATGTCTTACAGTTAAAGACCCGTTAAGAAGCTTTCATGTTTGAACGAGGAACGAGTGAGTTTGAAAGCTTTAGGGAATTTAACTGTGGGACATTTAGAAGTTCTTGGCGTATTGTGAACAGTCCAAAATTACACATTTATTACGGAATTAAAATCAGATTTTTCTTCAATGTATTGCTTCACAATATTCTTACACTGTATCTCTAATTATCAGCTCTGGCTTAAAATAAATTTGTTTTTTTTCATCCATATGTTCTATAGTATTTATCAAAAGCTTACATGCTTCCTTTCCCATATGGTATATGGGTTGACCTATTGTAGTGAGCTCCGGCTGCACAAAGCTTGATATTCTTATATTGTCAAATCCTATTATAGAAATATCCTCTGGTATCCTATATCCTGCTCTTAATAAAACTTTCATGCCTCCTAAAGCCATGGCATCATTTCCATAGAATATAGCATCTACACTTACTTTAGATTTTAATATGCTTTGTGTAACCTTAATTCCTCCTTCTGTTGTAAAATCTCCTTCGAAAATAAGCTCGTCCTTATAGATATTTCTCTTAGTCATTGATTTTTTATATCCATCCAATCTTTTTTTTGACACACTTAATTCCATAGGACCTGTTACAAATGCTATACGTTTTTTCCCATTTTGTAATAGATAATCCACACCTTGTTCTACTCCCTCTTCATTAAGGCAATAAACTCCATTAAATTCTTCTACATTTTCCATGTATCTATCTACTAATACAAATGGCACATTATTATTTTTTAATATATTTATACTTTCTTCTTTGCCTACTCCAGTTAAAAATATTATGCCATCTACTAATTTACTTATTAAAAGCTTTATATACTGTTCTTCCTTATCATTTTTATTATCTGTATTACAAAATATTACATTGTAATTAAATTTATTAGCTACATCCTCTATGGCTCTAGCTATTTCTGAAAAAAATGGATTCTCTATATCGGGAAGAATTATACCTATGGTTTCTGTTTTTTTAGTACTTAAGCTTCTAGCTACAGAATTAGGTATATAATTTAATTCTTTTGCTGAATTAAATATCTTTTCCCTAGTACTTTCTGATACATTTATTTCTTTATTATTCAAAACCATAGATACAGTAGCCTTAGATACCCCTACTGCTTCTGCTATATCTTTCAAAGTTGTTTTTCTCATAATATCTCCTCAAATCCCTAGGGTGTTATATTTTTTCTATATTTTAACATCATCTTACTAAATCAAAGTGCCAGAATCAACTAGACATCCTATGAATAATCCAGGATTTATTTAATAAATCCTGGACTTTAAATACGTTCCTTTGCTTGTAAATTTCTACTAGCATAAATAATATTCATTTCTCAATTATATTTTACTTTTATTGCTTACTATGAGCAAGTATAATTTTATAAAATCAAATTAGGTACATGAAAATAAATAACAAGTCAAAGATGCTGGTATATTTTGTATCAGACAAGGAAGCAGGTTCCGCCGCTAGTAGAACTATCGTTGGGTTCTGCTGACGCAGTATGACGCAAAATAGACTAGCATACTAACTTGTTATTTATTTGAATGTGCTTACCTATAATTATTTAGCATTTTCTTTAGTTACTAACATAAGTTCAACTGGTATTAATTTTTTAACCTCTTCACCTTTTGAAGCTTTAACGGCATTTTCTATTGCTATTGAACCCATTAATTTTGGCTGCTGTGCTACTGTTGCTGTCATATCTCCAGCTTTAACTGCATTTATAGCATCTTGATTTCCGTCAAATCCTACAACTATAGCTGTTTTCTTAGCTGCTTTTAAAGCCTTTACTGCACCTAGTGCCATTTCATCATTGTGAGCAAATATAGCATCTATTTGTGGTTGAGCTTGAATTATGTTTTCCATAACAGATAAACCCTTTTGTCTATCAAAATCTGCTGCTTGTTTAGCAACTAAGTTTATTTTCTTATCTTTATCAGCTATATTGTGGAATCCCTTACCTCTATCTCTTGTAGCTGAAGCTCCTGGTATCCCTTCAAGTTCTACTGCTTTAACTGCTGATTTATCCTTTAACTGATCTGCTATAAATTTAGCCGCCATTTCTCCACCTTTAACGTTATCAGATTCTATGTGAGATGCAACTTCTCCACCATTTGACTTTCTGTCAACTGTTATAACAGGTATTTTTTGATCATTAGCTGCTTGAACTGCATTTGCCACAGCATCACTATCTGTAGGGTTTATTATTATAGCAGAAACCCCTTGTTGAACTAAATCTTCAACATTTGATCTTTCTGTATCCGCTGAATCCTGAGAATTTAAAACTACTATTTCATATCCTAATTCTTTAGCTTTGGCTTCTGCTCCTTCTTTCATGCTTACAAAGAATGGATTGTTTAAAGTGGATAATACCATTCCTATTTTCTTATTTTCCTTCTTAGTCTCTCCAGCTTTTTGTCCACACCCTGCCATTAATCCAGTTGTCAAAGCTAATGATGCTAAAATTGATAAAACTCTCATTTTTCTTTTCATACGTTAGCCCTCCTATTTTTCTTTTTTATATTAATTAAAATTAATCTGAATACAATTTTTCCCATGCTAATCTTTATTAATTTATTCTTATAATACATTATCTTACAAATTGTGTATACGCAGTTATTTCTCATTTATAAAACATAGGAGACTTCTGCTAGCTACACTAAAAACCTTAGAATAGAATATATTCATAAAATAGAATTTCAACTTATTATTTCTTTCCGCTGTTTACTTTTCTGTCCATAAGTACTGCTAACAATATTACAATACCTTTTACAATGGACTGATAGAATGGTGAAACATTCATAAGGTTTAATCCGTTATTTAATACTCCTATTATTAAAGCACCTATTATAGTTCCTGTTACTGTTCCTTCTCCACCTGCAAGACTTGTTCCACCAAGTACTACTGCTGCTATAGCATCTAGTTCAAATCCTGAACCTGCATTTGGTGAAGCTGAACCTATTCTACTTGTTACTATAATTCCACTTAAAGCTGCAGCTATACCTGATATTACATAAACCATATTCTTAATTTTTGTTGTGTTTATTCCTGATAATCTTGCTGAATCTTCATTACCGCCTAGTGCATATAAATATCTTCCATATCTAGTTTGGCTTAAAATATAGAATGCTATTACAAATACTACTATAGTAAATATTACTGGTATTGGAATTTGATCTAATAATCTACCATTACCTATAAAACCAAAGCTTTTTCCTAAACCTGATATAGGTTTTCCATTAGTAAATACATAAGTTACCCCTCTAAATATTGTCATAGTAGCAAGAGTTGCTATAAACGCTTGTATTTTTCCTCTTGAAATAATTATTCCATTAACTAATCCTACTACTGCACCTAATGCTAGTGCCGCAACCACTGCTAAAAATACATTTCCAGTACTCTTTATAATTACTGCCGCTACAGCACCACTTATGGCTAATATGGACCCTACAGATAAGTCTATTCCACCAGTTAAAATTACAAATGTCATACCTATAGCAAGAATTGCATTAACTGAAACTTGAGTAAATACATTTCTTATATTGCTTACAGATAAAAATCTAGGTTCAATTATAGCTATAGCTACGCACAATATTAAAAATACAACAAGTGATTTATATTTAATTAATGTATTTTTTACATTACTTTTCATAATTCTCTCCTCTTTTCATATTTCATTTATAGAGTTCAATTTTTACAATTATTTAATTCCTACTGCACATTTCATTATAGACTCTTGGCTTGCCTCTTCTCTATTTAGCTCACCAGTTATATTTCCTTCATGCATTACAAGTATTCTATCGCTTATTCCAAGAACTTCAGGCATATCAGAAGATATCATTATTACTGCCTTTCCACTTTCTTTTAATACATTTAGAACATCGTATATTTCCTTTTTAGCTCCTACATCTATCCCTCTAGTTGGCTCATCTATTATAAGCACTTTTGGAGATAACATAATCCACTTAGCAAGTATTGCCTTTTGTTGATTACCTCCACTTAAATTCTTTATAAATTGCTCTGAACTAGGTGTCTTTACTGATAGTTTTTTAATGTATTCTTCTACGTCTTTCTTTTCCTTTTTTCTATCTATAACTTTAAATGAGTTTTCATATTTTTTAAGATTTGCAAGGGTCATATTATCCCCAACAGACATTCCTAAAACTAAACCTTCCTTTTTTCTATCTTCTGATAGATAGCATATTCCATGGTGTATAGCATCTTTCGGAGATTTTATCTCTCTTTTTTCTCCATCTATAAATATTTCTCCGCTGGATTTTTTGTACTCTCCAAATATAGTCTTTGCCAGTTCTGTTCTTCCAGAACCCATTAAACCTGCTATACCCAATATTTCTCCTGCTTTAACCTGTAGAGAAGCATTTTTTACCTTATTTAAATAGTTTAAATCTTTAACTTCTAACAAAATTTCTCCAGTATCTACTTTTTTGTAAGGAAACTGTTCCTCTAGTTTTCTTCCTACAAGCATTGATATAATATCATCATTGGATATATCTGCTACCATGGCATCTCCCACATATTTACCGTCTCTTAAGACTGTAATTCTATCACACATCTTGAATATTTCTTCCATTCTGTGAGATATATAAATTATAGCTATGCCCTTATCTCTTAGTTTTTTTATAACAGTAAATAGATTCTTAGTTTCTACATCTGTAAGGGCTGTTGTAGGTTCGTCCATTATGATTATGCTGGCATTTTTAGTAAGAGCTTTTGCTATCTCTATCATTTGCATTTCTCCAACACTTATATCTCTTACCAAAGTATCCGGATCTATATTGCATCCTATTTGATTTAAGAAATCCATACTTCTTTCTTTTAATAATTTCTTACTTATTCTCCTAGAAACTTTATTAAATTTTTCATTTCCCAAGAATATATTTTCCCAAACGGTTAAGTTAGGAAGCACACTTAACTCTTGATGTATTATTGTTATTCCTTTGCTCTCTGCATCTTTTATTCCAGTTATTTCAGTTTCTTTTCCTTCTATAAGTATCTTTCCTTCATCTTTTTTGTAAACTCCACTTAATATCTTCATAAGTGTTGATTTACCCGCTCCATTTTCACCTAGAAGTCCAAGAACCTCTCCTCCATAAGCAGAAAGTTGCACATTATCTAAAGCCTTTACCCCTGGGAAGGATTTTGATATATTTTGCATTTTGAGTATAGGTGTTTTACTCTTCATAATTATCCTCTCCTTAAAATTAGCAACTTTTTCTAAAAAACCACTCCTGATTTTAATATTATATTTGCATAAGGCGTTTGTTCTCCTGTTCTCACTACAGCCTTGCAATTTTTAAGTTCTTTTTTCAATTCTTCATGAGTTACAAATGTAATTTTTACATGGCCTATTTCTTTCTTTATTTCTTCAAATATCTCTGGGCTTACTTCCTTTGTTTCTTTAGCTATTACCACTTCTTCTACTTTTAATTCTGCTAAAACAGCTTTAAGTGTATCCATAAAACTTGGTAAATTCTTTACTAAAGCTAAATCAATTCTTCTTGTTTCCTTTGGTATAGGAAGTCCACAATCCCCTATAGCTATGGAATCAGTATGTCCCATTTTTGATATTTCTTCACTAATAGAACTATTTAATAATGTTGTCTTTCTCATGGCTAGTCCTCCCCGTAAACTTCTATTATTTCTTTTAAATATGGAATGGAAGGCTGAGCTCCTTCTCTCTGAACAGCTATACTAGAGCATTTATTTCCGAACTTAACTGCCCTTTTAATCCCTTCAAAACATAAATTATCAGCATTTAATTTACTTGAGAACCCTCCAATGAATGTGTCTCCTGCTGCAGTGGTATCTACTGCTTTAACTTTATAAGCCTCTACAATTTCTGATTTATCCTCTGAAATCACAGCTGCACCATTTGCTCCAAGGGTTATTATTGTATATTTAACACCTTTTTCCATAAACTTTTTTGCTGCTTCTTTAGCACTATCTAAATCCTTTACAGTCACACCAGTAAGTTCATAAGCTTCTGTTTCATTAGGTACAACTATGTCTGTATATTTTAAAAGCTGCTCTGGAATTTTTTTAGCTGGTGCTGGATTCAATATTGTAACTTTTCCTGCACTCTTAGCCATTTTAAAAGCCTCTATAGTAGTTTCTACTGGTGTCTCAAATTGTGATATTAATATTTGACACTCCCTTATAACTTTTTCAGCTTTCTCTATTTCTTCTTTTTTTATACTCATGTTTGCTCCCGCTGCAACTATTATAGAATTGTTCCCATCTTGATCTACAGAAATTACTGCTGTACCTGTAGGATTTTTTTCATCCTTAAATATAAAATTTACGTTTATATTATCCTGTACTAAGCTCTTAGTAAGTGTCTCACCAGTGCTATCACTTCCAACCTTTGATATCATATAAACCTCAGAGCCCAGTCTCTTTGCTGCCACTGCTTGATTGGCACCTTTTCCTCCTGGAACATTTTGAAGGTCATTTGCAAATATAGTTTCTCCTACCTTAGGCATATTATTTACTTTTAAAACTATATCCATGTTCATGCTTCCAAGCACACACACTCTATTCATAATCTTTCCTCCTTTTATTCCCAAGTGCAAAGTTTCTTCCACTAGCTTTTTCTTAAGTAGAAAATTTTTTAATTTAATTCTATAATTCAAGTGCCTCTATTTTGATTATTTGCAATTTATGCTTGTACTATACTCAATGTATTATTTAGTTAATCGGTTTACTAAACCGATTAACTAAATAATACATTATAAATTTATACCTGTCAATAACTTAATGTAAACATTTAAATAATAACTTTCTGAAAATTTTGTTAAAAAAATATCTATTATAGATAAGTATCCAATTGTTAACTCTCTTGTATAAATGTATAATAATATTATATAGGTAAGAGACCAGCTAGTAAAAGTCAATAAGTTTTTATAAAAAGTTTTATTAATAAAAATAGGCATCACAAAAAATCCATTGAAAAATACGAACAATGGGAAATGGCTCCTAATTGTTTTAGCCGTTAGGCTGCTTGTTCTGATTTAGTGTTTAGATACATTTTTGAATGTATCTTGGGGTCACGTAGTTCATACTCTTTTTGATTTTTAAGAACAGAGAATATGTAGTTAATTAGCTTATGCATTATTGCAACTAAGCCTACTTTTTTACTTTTACCTTTCATATTCTCATTATAGAAACTTAGTAGAACTCTATTTATAGGTTCACCGTTTGTATTCTTACGTATGGATGCTAACGCGACAGCGTATAAGGCCCTACGGCCTATTCTGGTACCTCGTTTGGACATGACGTTTCTGTCACTATTAAACTTACCAGATTGGCTAACAGAAGGGTCTAAGCCAAAATAAGCAACTAAATGTTTAGGTTTAACAAAACCTTTAATATTGCCGATTTCACTCATTATTGTGATGGCAGTTAGTTCTCCAACACCTGGTATTGAGTAAAGTAATTGTACATTTTTCTTAAATTCATCAGAGATTCTATTGCTATTCATTAATAGATGAATTTCTGTTAATAGATTTCCAATTTGGATTTCTAATGATTCTATTACTGAAATAGTATTAATTATTTTTACAAATAAACTTGGTGATTTAAGACCAATGTAAACAGCTTCCTCAGCAGCATCATATAGCTTTTTATAAGTTTTTTCACTATTTGCTAGTCCCCTTCGAGAATTGCTTGAAATGAGGTTAATAAGTTCATCTCTATCAGCATTTATAATTGCTTCAGGACTAGAATACTTTTTTAATATAGCTATTAGTAATGTCTGAAAATACAGAGCTATAACTAGGAAATATAACTCTTAAATCAGTAGAAAGCTTCTTTTTAAATGTAGATTTGCTATCAGTAAATTTATAGTAATCTCTACAAAGAGACTTTAAAGTGTAAATTTCAACATCAAAATTAGAAGAATATTTAACATTTTGAAATTTACCTATAGTAGCAATGGTTAATGCATCTTTTTTATCATTTTTCACTTTTCTTATGTCACCATTCTTGTTACAATTAGTAATGAGTGGATTAAGGATACATACTTCAAATGTATCTTTAAGAAAGTGGAAAAGAGTAAGATGGTATACGCCAGTAGATTCCATGAAAATGCCAGTTTTCATGTTAAACTCTTCTTCCACTTTTTTTATTTGATCTACTAGGTAATCAAAACCATTTCTACTATGCATAATCTTAAAAGGCTTTCTATAAATTTCACCGTCAGGTGCTAGTATAGCAACTACTGAGAAGTCTGCTGATACATCAATTCCAACTGTTGGTCTATAAAAAAATTTACTCATATATATTATCTCCTTTACTTATGAGATAGAATAGATATTCCATTTCTATCAGTAATTTTGTAACCTTGTTTGTGACACAGGTAATTCCCGAAGGGAAACCTAACCAGCTAAACACAGAATTCTCACTGATGGAATGATACTCTCTTCTACGGGTAATAATGACTCGATAGAGTCACTTCCCAGGTAAGAACCATCTATCTTCTATTCAAGAGATATTATATCAAAATATTTAACTGTATAGGTTTCAATTTAGATTTAATAGAAAACTTAATCTAGATATGAAATGAACGCCCTATCGGGCAGAAATAATTAGAACGATAATAAAAAGATTTGTTGTAATGTTCGTTAGAATAATAGATAGTTTTCTATTGAATGTTATGACTACATTATACAAGGTAAGAAGTAAGAACTAAAAGGTTAAAATTCATAGAGAATTTCTTAAATTTATATTTTATGGGACTTTGGCACTAAGAATAATTTATACAATACATTGTATATAAATTCCTTAATACGGCAGTCCCAAAAGGAGTTAGTCAATAGCTGCTAAATTAATTGAAAAAGTGTTTAAATGTGTTAAAATATACTCATACAGAAAGGTGTGAGTATATGAAATATATAACAAATTATAAACCAAAAGATTTTGCTGAATTATTGAATATATCAGTAAAAACATTGCAACGTTGGGATAGAGAAGATATACTCAAAGCAAAGCGTACTCCAACTAATCGAAGATACTATACTTATGACCAATATTTAGAGTTCAAAGGATTGAAAAATAATGTAGATAGAAAGATAGTTATATATACAAGGGTATCTACTAATAATCAAAAAGATGATTTAGTTAATCAAATTGAATTTCTAAAAAATTTTGTAAATGCTAAAGGTATTATCGCTGATGAAGTTATTAAAGATATAGGAAGTGGACTAAACTATAATCGTAAAAAATGGAATAAGCTTTTAGATGAATGTATGGAAAATAAGATAGATTCTATATTCATTACTCATAAAGATAGATTTATACGATTTGGTTATTCATGGTTTGAAAGATTTTTAGGTAAATTTAATACTAAAATAATAGTAGTGAATAATGAAAGTCTTTCACCACAAGAAGAGTTAGTTCAAGACATTATATCAATACTTCACGGTTTTAGTTGTAGAATATACGGTTTTAGAAAGTATAAGAAAAAGATTAAGGAGGATCAAGAAATTGCTAAGAGCGTACAAAACAGAAATACACCCAACGGAAGAACAGAAAAAAAAGATTAATCAAAGTATTGGTGTTTGCAGATGGCTATATAATCAATATTTAGCTAAAAACCAAGAATTGTATAAGCAATTTAAAGAAGACTTGATTTCTAAAAAAGAAGCAATGTTAAGTGCAAATAACTTTGATAAATATATAAACAACGAAGTTAAAGTTTTAGAAGAATATAATTGGATAAACTTATGTGGCTCAAAGGCTCGTAAAAAAGCTATCTGTAATGCTGAAACTGCATATAAAAGATTCTTCACTGGTAAATCTAAGTTTCCAAGGTTGAAGAAAAAAAATAAATCTGATGTTAAATTATATTTTCCTAAAAATAATTTAACAGATTGGAAAATAGAAAGACATAGGATTAACATACCAACTCTAAAATGGATTAGGATAAAAGAATTTGGATATATACCTATTAATTCAAAAGTTGTTAGTGGTACAGTATCAAAGAAAGCTGATAGATATTTTGTATCAGTAATAGTTGAAGAAAAACTAACAATTGAAAATAAATCTTATACAGAAGGAATAGGTATAGACCTTGGACTTAAAGAGTTTGCAGTTATCTCTAATGGTATTCATAAAAAGAATATTAATAAAACTGCTAATGTTAAGGAGATAGAAAAGAAACTAAAACGTGAGCAAAGAAAGCTTTCAAGGAAATATGAGAGCTTGAAATTAAGAAATAAAAAAGAGAAAGGAGAAGCTACTCGTCAAAATATCCAAAAGCAAATAGTTAAGGTACAGAGAGTTCATCAAAGATTATCTAACATTAGAACTGATTATATTAATAAAACAATAAATGAAATAGTTAAGCAAAAACCAAGCTATATAACTATTGAAGATTTAAATGTTAGAGGGATGATAAAAAATAAGCATTTATCTAAAGCAGTAGCACAGCAAAAATTCTATGAATTTAGAGTTAAACTTGAATATAAATGTAAACTAAATGAAATTGAATTAAGGATTGTTGATAGATTCTACCCTTCAAGTAAAACTTGTAGTTGCTGTGGAGCATATAAGAAAGATTTAAAACTATCTGATAGAATATACAAATGTAGTAATTGTAATGCTTCTATAGATAGAGATTATAATGCTTCAATTAATTTAGAAAATGCAAAAATATACGAAGTTGCATAATCAAGCAATCGTATATATGTACCCAAGGCTATTTGGGGAATTAACGACTGTGGAGGTGCTATACAAACGAAAGTAGTATATTCTTATGAATTACAAAATCGAGTACGTTGAAGCAGTAATAATCTCGATATGGGTATATTTGTCCATATTTTGAGTAGCAGTGAATATTAAAATGTTAAGAGAAATTATGAAAAAATACAGAGACAAAAATAATTATGACTTAAGCTGTTCTGAAACCATGATTTATGCTGCTAATGAAGCTTACAATTTAAATTTAGATGAAAAAACTTTAAGAGCTATGGCTCCTTTCAGTGGCGGCATGTGGACAGAAAATGCCTGCGGTGCTCTTACTGGTTCACTAGCAGTTTTAGGAATTTTATTTACCGACAAAGTAGCTCACAACAGCGAACATTTAAAAGAATTAGTTATTCAGTTTCAAGAAAAATTTCAAGATAAACTAAAAAGCAAAATGTGTATAGACCTTAAGCCCTTACATAGAACAGAAGAGGACGGCTGCAACTCTATAATGTATGAAGCTGCAGATATATTAGATGAAATCGTTACTAGAGAAATGAAAAAATAATAGAAATCTTGAATTATGAAATTTCTCCTCCATGACTGGCATAAGAGCTCGGAACAATAAATTTAGATGGTTCTTTTGCTTCTTATGCAAGTCATTACAGAGAAATTTCATAATTCAAGTAATTTAATACCTTTTGTAGATAATCATTTTGTGAAATATAAATAACCATAAAAACTGCGCCAAAAAATTAATATTCTCAAATTTTTTGCCGCAACTTTTATTCATAAATTTTAAATTTCCTTTCTACTAAAGAATATACTAGAAACTACACAGCACCCTATATTTAAAACTACCATTAAAACTATACCTGACAAAGGTGAAATACCATTGTTATTCAAAGTCTGTTTTAAATTACCACTAAATAATGAAAAAACTTTGCTGTAAGTCACATAGGTGTATTTAGTAACCCCTCTCATACCTTTTGTACCAAATACATAGTATATTAAAAACATATTTAAAATTACCCCTATGGTAGTTGAAATAGTTGATGTAGTTGATAATTCAGATATGGTAAAGGAAATTGATGCTACAGTTATTAAAAGTAATATGAAAAACATTAGTTGTCTTATAATCATAGAAGCTGCAGAAATATAAATACCTGAATTAATAACATACTCTAAAATGTTGCTAGTATTATTTATAATATATGTCATATTGTATATATATGGATAGTTAGGATTTCCAAATCCGTCCTTTATTCCAACAATAATAAACCCTATAAGCATAGTTGATAATACTATAATAATAATTGAACAAATCAAAGAAAGGTATTTACCCAACAACACTTTTTTTCTTGAAATAGGTTGTACCAACATAAGTTTTATTGTAGAATCTTCATATTCTTTAGTAAATATGTCACTACTAAATAAAGCTATTAAAAAAATAGCCCCAACAGTAAATGTACTAGCAAAAAATTTCAACATAAATGTAAAAGAATTTTTTTTACCAGTTTCCTCTGGTATTTTATTTTGCTCCAAATAAGTTAAAAACCTAAGCTCTCTTTTATATCTATTCAAATCAAATGAAGTATTTAATTTACCATAAGATATTTCTTTCATTTCAGATTTAAGTATATTTATTTTAGCCTTTATCTTATCCATTTCCTTAGAATTTTTATCTAAAAGAATATCATAATTATTCATTTGTTCTTGCTTATTTTTTAAATATTTTTCATATTCTTTCTTCTCACCGGGAGATGTATTTTTGTCTTCCAGAGTATATTTTATACCCTCAAGTCCACTCTTAGCTGAATTGTAACTATTCATAAAATTACTATTCTCTGTATTTAATGTTGAAGATATAAAATGGTCTGTCTGTATCATATTAACTTTATAATTAAAAATAAGCATTAGAATGAATATAATCCATATTATATAAGTTTTCTTTTGTGAGAAAATTTTTTTAAGTTCTATCAAAAATATATTTCTCAAAACTATCATCCTTTCATAATTAAATCCATATATTTTTTTTCAAGATTTACATCTTCTTCTAAAATAGAGTTCATATCTTCTATATCTAGAATTCTCCCTTTATTGATAAAAGCTACTCTAGTACACAAATGTTGTATTTCAGATAGTTGATGCGACGATATAAATATGGTGATTTTATTTTCAGATGATAGTTTTATAAGAAAATTTCTTAATTCAATAACTCCTCCAGGATCTAAACCATTTGTAGGTTCATCCAGTATTAATAACTTAGGATTTCCAACCAATGCACATCCTATAGCAAGTCTCTGTTTCATTCCTAAAGAATAAGTTTTTACCCTATCATTTATTCTATCTTTTAAACCAATTATATTAATTATATCAATTAGCTCTTCAAACTTAACCCCTCTTAGCCTAGCTACAATTTTTAAATTATCCATTGCCGAAAGATAACCATATAAAGATGGATTTTCAACTATCGCACCTATATTTGAAAGAGCTTTGTCATGTTCATTAAATAAATCAATGTCATTAATAAATACTCTTCCTCTATCAGATTTTATTAGTCCTGTAATGATTTTTATAGTAGTGGTCTTTCCCGCACCATTGGGTCCTAAGAATCCAAATATTTCTCCCTGATCAACAGATAAATTAATGTTGTCTAATATAATTTTGTTGGATATTAATTTTGATATATTTTCCAATCTTAACATATTCATAACAATAACCCCCTAATACTTACGCATATTAATGTCATTATACTTAAAATCCTAACACCTTATTTTTCATAATTTTCTCTTTAAGAAATATATTAATAACACTATTTGTAATAATAAATAATCCTATTTACTTTATGATAACATATTATTAATTACTTTTTTGTAAAATACAGGCTTTCAAAAAAAAAAAAAAAAACGGTATGTTTTTACATATTACCGTTTTTTCATTAACATTTAATATTAATAACTCTACTTTTACACATAATTTTTAAGTTCTACATTAAATGAATAAAGGAAAGACAAATATAATTCAATTTTATCTAATAATGTAACTTTTGTTATATTACCTTTTCTTTTTCCATATCATTTTGATTTTCTATGTTTTCTTCTCCGGCTAAAAATCTCTCACCAGCAGCCTTTATACCTATGGCTCCTAGAGGTGCTGTTATCAATATGGATAAAACTGCTATGGCAAGTATCACATCTCCTGAAGGTACTCCCATGGATAAAGGAACTGCTCCCATGGCTGCTTGAACTGTAGCCTTAGGTGTATAAGCTATAACACAAAACACCTTTTCCTTTAAAGTTAAATTCGTTCCCATAAGTGAAATCCAAACCCCTATGCTTCTTCCCACAAGACCAAGTGCAATTATTAAAATTCCTATAGCACCAGCTTTTAAAGCCACAGCTATATTTACCTCTGCCCCAACTAGTACAAATAATAAAATTTGAGCAAAAATCCATATAAAGCTGAAACACCTAGATAAAGTATCCCCTAGTCTAGCGTCCTTATTATTAATTATATACCCTAATGCCATTACCCCAAGAAGAGATGCTATCTCCACTTTGCCTTTAAGAATAGCCTCAAGTGACACCATCAATATAGAAAATGCCAATACAATAAGAGTTTTTTTAGTATCATTAATGTTGTTTTTTGTAAATAACCTTAATAAAAATAAGCCGGTTATTACTCCTAAAATTATTCCAAGTATAATGGAAAGGGGTATATTAAAAATCTTTAAAGCTACATTTACACTTTTTCCTCCGTAAAATCCTGCAAAGGTTGAAAATATGGTTATGGCAAATACGTCATCTATGGAAGCTCCTGCCAGTATAAGAATTGGAATGCCTTTTTTCATTCCCTTTCTTCTCTCTATAAAACCTATCATTTGTGGAACCACCACCGCTGGTGAAACCGCTGCAAGAATAAATCCTAACATTCCTGCCTCTATAAATGGTATTTTTAATAATTTCCATGCTACAAAAGCTATGGTGAATCCTTCTAAAATTCCAGGTATACAACTTAGTTTAGCTGCTGGAACCCCTATTTTCCTAAGCTCCTCTTTAGTTATGCCCAGCCCTGCTCTAAGTAAAATAACTATCAAAGCTATTTTTCTTAAATCCCCAGAAATATTTAGTAAATCTGGAGATACAATATTAAATACATGTGGTCCCATAAGTATACCTAGAATTATCATTCCTAATAATCCCGGCAATTTCATCTTTTCAAAAATCCAATTTACTAAAAGACCTAATAATACTATAATTGCTATACTCTGAGCCATTTGCTTTCCCCCTTAATATTTTGATTTAAATTTGTTTTTAAGATAACATACTCCTTTTAATTTATAGTTTCTCAATTTGCCAGTAAAATATAAAAACTCCTACACCTTAATTTTATAAAGTGTAGGAGTCATCAGCATTCTAGCGGTTATGGCGGATCTCCATCGCCTATTAATTACTATTTCATAATATCATAACTATTACATTGGTGCAATAGAAATTAGTGAACCATTTTATTCAATATTTAGATAGAATACTATGTTCCTAAAACATAACTATCTCACTTAATTATGAATTACTTTACCCATCTGTAATTAATTCTTTAATCAATCTTTTTATTTATAAAAGCTAAATTAAATATAAATATTATTAAAGTAATTAATAATATTAAATACTTTCCTTTTTCAAACCCACCTCTAGTTAAACTAAAAAGATATAACTTTTTGGTGTATTTGCCTTTGGTGAAAAACTCTATAAAGTAATATGCAAATGAAACTAAATATCCCATGGATAAGTTATTAGTAATATTTACAACAGTAAATCCTATCATGCCCAAAAAATTAGCAGATATCCATATGCCTAAAGTAACTTTCCAAAGGTTGAAACTACTTCCTTTAACTTTTGCCAAACACATAATACCTAATATGCATAAAAACATAAAAATTATCATTATAAAAGTTCTAATTAATATAATTTTCCACTGAGATGTACGCTTTGAATATACTATCTCTACCATATTTGTTTTGCTTTCTATATTTATCATATAGGGTATAAGTATTATACCTATTATTGAAAGATATTGCTCCCCTATGGTAGCTATATTCATATAATCTAAAAGCTTAAGGCTAAATATAATCGGAGTTAACAAAATCATAATCCCAGCAATAATTACATTTAAATTGAAAAGTATCTTAATATTATATTTAGAAATATTAAAATATGTGCTTATAAACTTACACTTAGTGGATGTGTTCACCTACAGCACCCCTTTTCCTAGACCATATAAATGATGTAATGACAATCAATAAAATGGATACTATAATGTAAAAAATTCTATTTACACATATGGCATTTTGAAATTTTATATACTGTGAATGTTCTCCAAATGTATTAAATCTTATGATGAACTTACTTAATCCATAATCTCCACCTAATGTTCTTATGGATAATATCCATAAAATAAATTGTGCAAAAATAGCCACTATACCATTGTTAAAAATCACTGACAATAGCATACCTAAAGCTACTGTAAAAAGTATTGTAGGCAAAATCCAACATAAAGTATATTTATAAAAAGCCATTATATCTATGGAATAATTATTTGCTTTAGCAAAACTTTTAAAAACAAAGGTTGCATGACTTGCATACAAAATATAAATTAATAATATTCCAAGGCATAAAGCTGCATATTTAGAAATTATATAAACACCGCTTGAAACACTTCTGCTGCAAATTAACTCTTCCATTCTACTTCTTCTATCTTTTATAAGTATAAATGCCGCTAAGAATACTGGAAACAATCCTGCTGTAATGCCCATGTAGTCAGAGAAATATCTGGCACCAGCATTAGTTATTTTATCCTTATAAATTATATCCTCAAAATCATTAACAGCCTCTTTATAAGTCTTTTCTTCTGATAGCAAATGACTTCTCATCTTGTCACCGTAATATGTGTTTCCTCCTAATTTTTTATCTAAATCCCTAACTATTTTTAAATATTCATCATAAGATACCTTTATTAAGCTGCTATCTTCACTATCTAAGAATTCTTTTGGGGCTATTTCCTCCATAGCTTTTTTTAAATATTTTTTTTCCTTAAGGTTTAATTTTTCTTGAACATTTAAAATCACTCTTACCTTAGTAAAACTTCCTTCTTCATAATTTCTCCACATTTGAAGATACATCTGTTTAATTTCTTTATTGTGGTCAGTTATATTTTTATGTCCGTAATAGGGACGCATACCATTTATTTTATATTCTTCTGGTGTCATTGGCTTAGAACATTTTTTTAAAACACCTGAAGGTGAAAATTCACTAAAGTAGAAAAATCCTATGATTATTACTAATATACAAAAGGTGATATTTTTAAATAAGTATTTAAATTCCTTTTTTAGTAAATTCCAAAACATATATTACACCTCCTTCATAAGCTTCATGTAAGCATCTTCTATAGAAGGTTTAACACTCTTTGCATCTTCTAAAGGCTTTTCCTTTGATATTATTTTAAGCTTTATAGTATCTCCTTCTGAAACTGTAGATATAATAGGAAATTTATTTCTTACTTCATCTAAGTGTTCCCTTGCTATATTTGATATCCAAACATATCCTTCAGCATTTTCTAGTAAATTTTTGACTTTACCCTGATATAGTATACTACCTTCATTTAATATAGCTAAGTTTTCGCAGGTAAACTCAACATCTTCTACTATGTGAGTAGATAATATAACTATTCTATCTTCTGAAAAGTCTCTTAAAAGATTACGAAATCTTATTCTTTCTTCCGGATCTAATCCTGCAGTAGGTTCGTCTACAATTAGAACTTCAGGCTCATGAAGTATGGCTTGTGCAATACCTAGTCTTCTTTTCATCCCACCTGATAAGGCTTTAACTTTAGTCTTCATGTGATTTTGAAGATTAACTTTATAAAGTAGATGTTCTATTCTCTCCTTCCTAAACTTTTTATTGTTTATACCTGATAAAATAGCTAAATAATCTAATGCTTCATATACATTCATATTAGGATAAATGGAAAACTCCTGAGGAAGATATCCTACTATACTTCTTATATTTTTTTTATTATTTATATCTATATCATTTATTTTTACAGTTCCTTCTGTTTTCTGTATAAGGGTAGTTAATATTCTCATTAGTGTAGTTTTACCTGCTCCATTAGGACCTAAAAGGCCAAACATTCCTTCATTAATGTCTAAATTAATGCCCTTAAGCACTTGCTTATTTCCATAGGATTTTTTTAAATTATTTATTACAATTTTCATATATTGCCCTTCTTTCCTCCCTATACTCATAAAAACTAATAAACGAAAATATAACTAAAGACACACAAATTTCAACAGCTATATTAAAATTTGTTACTTTAATTAAAATAAAACTCATTATTAAAACCATTGATAAATTTGCAGCCATATTTATGGTTTTTATTCTATGTCTTCTAGAATTTTCTTTTACTACTTCTTCTTCAGCTTTTAAATATTCTAAGTACCTTGCTTTTGCAAAGACTCCCTGCAAAAATTTTTCATCTTCCATAGACATATTTTTCAATACCCACACCTCTCTTTTTCTATAGATACTCTTAACTTTTTCCTTGCCCTATAAATCAAGATTTTTATCTGCATTAAGTTTTTACCCATAATTTCTGCTGCTTCTTTATAACTAAAACCCTCAAAATCTATTAAATAAATTACATTTCTGTATTCATCCTTGAGCTCATAGATTTTATCTTTAAGCATTTTTCTTTTTTCTTGGTTTAATATACTTTCAACCGTATCATCTTTAGAAATATCATTGTGTATCTCAGATAAAGGTACAGTAGATTTTTTTCTAATATAATCAATGCTTTTATTTCTTATTATTGTAAATAAATAAGTTTTAAATTTATATTTTTCGTTGTACTTTTCCTTATAAACATAGATATATCCAAAGCTTTCCTGCACAATATCTTCTGCAATATAATAATCATGAACATAGCTTTGAGAAAAAGCTACTGCTGATTTTCTGTATTTTATAACAATTTTCTCAAAGCTCTCCAGGTCTCCATCTTTGAATTTTCTCATAAGATGCAAATCTTCCTCCATGCTCTCCCCCCTTTGCCTTTTGCAATGGACCGTAATATCTTATATAGACGTCTAATTTAAAATACTTACACTACTTATTCGTATAAACCTCAATAAGGTTACACATAAATGTTAATTATTTAAAAGTTTTTATTAAGGTCAACTCTCTAATACTGCACAATACATATTTAATCTAATCTATTATTCACCTAAACAATACTCTTCCATATTCCACTCTGCTGTTACCCAATCTTTGTAAAATTCTCTTTCGTGACAAACCAAAAGTACAGTTCCTTCAAAATTTATAAGTGCTTCTTTTAAAATTTCTTTAGCACTTACATCTAAGTGATTGGTAGGCTCATCTAACACAAGCCAGTTGCTTTCTTTCATCATAAGCTTGCAAAGCCTTACCTTAGCCTGTTCTCCTCCACTCAACGCACACATATTTTGCATTATGTGGTCTCTCTTAAGTCCACACTTTCCAAGAGCCTCTCTTATTTCCGCTTGCGTTTTTTCAGGATATTCATCCCACACCTCATCTATAGGAGTGATATCTTTAGGCTTCACTTCCTGCTCAAAATAAGATGGGTAAATATGAACTCCAAAATTTATATCACCATACAAAGGAGATATAACTCCCATTAAAGTTTTTAAAAGTGTCGATTTTCCTATACCATTACAGCCTGTAATAGCTACTTTTTCTCCCCTTGTAAGCTTTAAATTTAAGTTTCTTATTATAGGATATCTATAACCTATATCCATAGAATTACTTTCAAATATAAGCTTTCCTGATTTTCTAGCTTCTAAAAATGAAAAATATGGCTTTGGTGGTGTCTTAGGTTTTTCAATTCTTTGTATCTTATCTAGCTTCTTCTGCCTGCTTAAAGCCATTTTACTAGTGGAAGCCCTAACTTTATTTTTATCAATATAATCTTGAAGTTTTTTAATTTCCTTTTGCTGCTTCTGATACTCTTGCATATACCTTTGAGTTTCATCTTCACTGAGCTTTAAAAACTTTTCATAATTTCCTGGGTAACGCTTTAAAGCTGCAAATTGCAAATGATATATTACATTAGTTATATTGTTTATAAATGCAGTATCATGGGATATAACCACAAAACTTTTAGCATAGTTCTGTAAATATCCAGCCAGCCAATCCACATGTTCCTTGTCTAGATAATTAGTAGGCTCATCCAAAAGCAAAAGATCATAACTTGTTAAAAGCAGCTTTGCAAGTTTAACTTTTGTACGCTGACCTCCACTTAACTTTTCTACAGGCGTTTCCATGCCTAAATGGGATAATCCAAGTCCATTAGCTACATTTTCTATATAACTATCAATATTATAAAAATCACTAGCACTTAAAGCATCTTGAAGCCTAGAAAATTCTTTAAGAAGCTTTTCCACTTCTCCTTCACTGGCACTAGAAAGCTTATCTCCAACCTTAAGCATTTTTGTTTCCATAGCATATAATTCAATAAAGGCTTCCTTAAGTACTTCTCTTATGGTTTTACCATCCTCTAGCTCAGAATGTTGATCTAAATAACCTATTTTAGTAGAAGCTGATTTATACACTCTTCCTTCGTCGGGAATAAGTTCACCAACTATTATATTAAATAGCGTACTTTTACCAACTCCATTAATTCCTACTAACCCTGCATGCTCTCCATTTAAAATGTTTAAAGATATATCTTTAAATAAAATTTTATCTGCAAAGCCAAAACTTAAATTTTCAATACTTAATATACTCATCTCTATCTCTCCTAAAAAAATATTGTAAATTATTTGAATGTACCTTATTACTTTTAAATGCAAAAAGGGAAAGAGGCTATTAAAATTCCTCTTTCCCTTTAAATAATAAAATAGAAAACCAATTTTTGTATAAAAAAATAAGGGTACCAAAAAAGAGTCTTTAATATGTCTCGTGAAATTTTATTAACCTAATTTAGCTAAAAAAGGGCGCACTTCTCCCGTATTTAAGCTAAACGGTTTACAAAAATTTCACAATTACACATTCTAGACTCTCAACTCCCTTAATAATTAAAATAATAATAATTTACTAATTTTATATTACAGCACATATTTTAATAAGTCAACCGTATTAAGTATATAACTTGAAATTTTGTATTAAGATTCTTTATCATAGATATTATGTTCTCTTTACATTTTTTAGTATCATATTTTACAACATCACTTTCACTCTTTATCATAAACATTATATGATTTCCAACACCTGATTTTTATGTCCAATATTACTTTTAAAATGCATTTACTATTAAATTTTTAGTATATTCTTCCCTTGGGCTTTGAAATACTTTCACTACATTACCCTGCTCCACTACTTTTCCCTCTGTCATAACTAGTACTCTGTCAGATATTTTTCTAGCTAAATATAAATCATGGGTTATATAAAGTATGGAAAATCCTTTTCTATTTTGAAGCTCTTTTAATAATCTTGTTATATTAGCTTTGGTGGAAGGATCTAGCATGGAACTTATTTCATCTGCTATTAATACTTTAGGCTCTAGTATTAAGCTTCTAGCTATGGCTATTCTTTGCCTTTGACCACCGCTTAATTCATTACATTTCTTACTTAAAAAATATTCCTCTTTAGGAAGCTGAACCTCTTCTAATAACTCCATAACTTTTCTCTTTCTATATTCCTTATCTCCATCTTTTAATATGTCTAAAGGCTCCCTTATCACTTCTTCTACTGTTAATTTTCCATTAGTTGAAGACAGCGGGTCTTGAAATACCATTTGTATTCCTTTTTTCTTGCAAGTTACATTATTTTCCTTAACTTCTTCTCCTTCAAATTCTACACTTCCTGAATCACCTTTCAAAAGTCCGCACAGTATCTTACCAAAAGTAGTTTTACCTGAACCCGACTGACCTATTAAGCTAACTATTTCTCCACTTCTTATCTTAACGCTACAACCTTTGCAAGCTTCTACAGGATTATCTTTATGAATGTACGTTTTCTTCACATTTTTAGCTTCCAATAAAGTTATTATTCCCCCTCTATTACAAGCTACTTTTCTATTTTCACCTATACTTTTTAGAATAGGTCTGCAGCTAGAACACTGCTCTTTCCTCTGATTACATCTACTGTAAAATACACATGCTGAACCTTTTCCTTCTTCACAAACTCCTCTTATGCCCCATAAATCTTGATATACATTTAGCTCTAAAGAAGAATATATAAGTCCTCTAGTATAGGTATGAGCAGGTTCCTCTAATATTTCTTTAGCTATTCCCTCTTCTAACACATTACCTCTATACAAAACCTCTATTTTACTACACAAGGTATTGATTACAGATAAATCATGAGATATTACTATCATAGAAAATCCATTTTCCTTTTGAAGCTCCCCTATTAAATTAACTATTTCATTTTTACTTACAGGATCTAACGCTGTGGTTGGCTCGTCTACTAATAAAAGTTCCGGATCACAAGCAAGAGCCATAGCTATAAGCACTCTTTGGCGCATTCCCCCTGATAGCATATGAGGATACTTCTTCCCACAATGAGGTTGAAGACCTACCATTTTTAATAATTCCTCTGACTTTCTATAGGCTTCTAATTTACTTATATTTTGGTGTTCTATAATACTCTCTGCAATTTGGGTATTTATATCTAAAACAGGATTTAATATATCTAAACTATTTTGAAATACCATAGATACTTTATTCCATCTATAAAAATTAAGTTCCCTATCCTTTAATGAATTTAGGTCCGTGCCTTCATATAAGATTTCACCTTTAGTATCTGCCTTATCCGTTAAAAGCCCCATTACAGCTAAAGCAATAGAACTTTTGCCACTACCAGATTCACCTATTATCCCCAAAGTCTCACCTTTTTTTACCTGGAAACTAACCTTAGAAACCGCTTCTACGCCTCCATGATATGTGACAAATAAATCTTTTACCTCTAAAATATTTTCCATAAAAAACCCCACCTTAAATTTTTTCTATTTCTCTGCCTAAAAAAGCTATGCTCATAACTGTAATTGTTATAGCCACTAAAGGACTTACTATCCACCATTTCCAATATTCAGTGAAATATATACCTTGAAATCCCATGGCATGATTAAGTATTATTCCCCAGCTTTTTGAGCTAGGATCTCCCAGTCCTAGAAATGAAAGAGAAGCCTCTGCTATAATGGCCTTATTTACTAATTTTATTATGCTAACCATAAGCACTGGAAATATATCTTTCAATATGTGCTTTTTAGTTATGTGAAAAAATCCTCCCCCATAACTTTTAGCCGCAATTATATAGTCTTCTTTAGTTACAGACATAACTTTAGCTCGTACTATCCTTGCGGGAGTTGTCCATGAAAATAAACTAAGCACTATAATAATGTTGAATATGCTTGGACCAAAAAATGCCCCTATTATTATCATTAAAGGAAGATCAGGAAGAATTATCATAATATCTGTTATTCTCATAAGCACTCTGTCAACTATGCCACCATAATATCCGCATATAATTCCTATTATTCCACCACCGACTCCTGCCAATAGTGCCGTTCCAAAACCAACTATAATACTTATTCTTGTTCCAATACATATTTGAGCCCATAAGTCTATTCCCAAATCATCTGTTCCCAAAATATGTACCTTTGATGGTGCTTCAAGTGCTGACCCTGATGGGATATTATAGGGATATTTACTTAAAACAGGTGCAAATATACCAATGATTAATAATAAAATAAGTATTCCTAAAGATATTTTTCCCGAAAGAGACAGATTAAGCCTTCTATTTTCTTTTCTTCCTACAGTTTTTCTACTTGTGCCTATGTATTTTCTTTTTATATCTATACACCTTCTTTTTACTATAGATAATTTATTAATCTCCATGCTATTCACCTAATCCCTAATCTCTGCTTTATACAAATATTAAAGTTTAAATATAAAAATTTAAATATTATTTATTTTCATCTAAAGCTAAAAATATTTTATAGCTTTAAAGTTTAAGCTTTAAGCTTTAAATTTCTAATTCATTCTAGGGTCTAACTTTTTGCAAACTATATCTGAAAGAAAATTGCTTATAAGTACCAATAAGGTAACCAGTATAAATATTCCCTGAATTAATGGATAATCCCTTACAAAAACCGCCTCTTTCATAAGCTTTCCTACACCTGGATATTGAAATACATTTTCCACAAGAATAGCTCCTCCTATCATTGCCCCAAGACTTAGAAATATTCTGGTTATTATAGGGAAAATCGCATTTCTAAGAGCATGTCTGAACACTATAGTTCTTTTCCTAAGCCCTTTACCTTTTGCCGTTTGTATATAATCCTTCGAAAGCACTGATATGGTAGAATTTCTAGATAGTAAATAAAATCCACCTAAGTTTGAAAGAGTTAAGGTTAATACTGGCAAAAATCCGTGATGAACTATATCCTTCATTTGGGCATATTTATTTGGATACTTTGCAAAACTTTCTGTTGCTCCTGCTAAAGGAAATAGACCGTATTTAGCTGCTAATATAAAAAGGAAAAAAGTTCCCACCAAAAAAGGCGGTATTTCTGAAAATCCCAGCATAATAAAATAGAGAATTCCATCTCCTCTTTTGGTTTTATACCAAGCAGATATACATCCTAGCACACATCCAATAACTGCACTCAAAAACGTAGAAATTAAAACTAATCCTACAGTCCAACCTATTCTGCTTTTTATTATATTTAAAACCTGGTCATTATAATAAATGCTGTATCCTAAGTTTCCTTTAAAAGTGTCCTTAATATATTTAATATATTGCTCTGGCAAAGGTTTATCCAATCCATAGTACGCCTTATATTTCTCTATTTGCTCCTCAGTGTAAGTTATCGTTACATCCCCTTCATCTGAAGACAAAAAAGTGAATGGGTCCCCAGGCATAAGCCTAGGGATCATAAAATTAAAAGTCAACACACAAAAGAATGTTAATATATACCCCATTATTTTTTTATTGCAGTACTTTTTACACATATAAATCCCACTCTTTCCTACAAATATCGGTAGGTGCCTGACACCATTTAGTTATTATTTCGACAAAAGTCGGTAGGTGCCTGGCACCAATTCTATCTCTTTAAGTAGGATAATTTACAGTGACTTAGACAATGGTGATCAAATATACACATCCAACCATCATATTTTTCCGGTCTGTATACAGTATAGCCTGTAGTATTGTATATTGGTATAACTGGTACTTCTTCGCTTATTAATTCTTGTAATTTGAATACAGTTTCTTTTCTTTCCTTTTCATCAAATTGCACTGCTTGCTTTTCACATAGCTCATTTACTTCTTTGTTTGAATATCCTGGTATACCTGAAAAAGTTGTGGTTCTTCCTGAAGCGAACATTACTCTAAGTTGGTCTGCATCGCTTCCCCAGCCACCGTAACCTATAAGACATAATTGATAGTCACCTTTTTTAACTGCTGCATCTCTTGTTTTACCATCTACACTTTTAACTTTTAGTTCTATTCCGGCTTTTTCCATACTTATTTTCATAAGTTCAGCTATTCTCACCTCAGGTTTTGAATTTCCTATTAATAGTTCAAAAGATAGTTTTTTATCTTTTAAAAGTTTTTTTGCTTTATTTGTATTAAATTCATAGTTTTTAACATTTTTGTTATACCATATATGGTCCTGTGGCAAATATCCTGCACTGGCAGGTACCGCTGCTCCCCTAGCAACTTTCTGAATCAATTCTTTCCTATCTATAGAATAGTTCATAGATTGTCTAACTTCTTTTTCTTTTAGTTCAGGGCATTTTTCCATATTTAAAGATAGCTTGTATCCCCAGAAAGCGGGTGCCTTAAATATTTTATATTCTTTCTTATTCTCGTATCTCTTTACTACATCTGCTGATGGTGAAAACATGTCTATGTCACCTTTTTCAAAGGCTAGCACTGGGTCGCTTACAGGAACAAATTGAATCTCTTTTACAACCGCTTCCCCCCTCCAGTAATCTTTAAATGCTTTAAATTTATATGAACCTGCTTCCTTGTTGTATTCTTCACATATGTAAGGTCCACATCCTATAAATGCTTCCTTGTCATTAAAATTCTTTGGATCTTTAACATTTTCCCATATATGTTTTGGTATTATTCTTACGTCACCTAATTTTTCTAATAGAGTTACATTAGGCTTGTTCACAAGTATTTTTACACTATCCTCATCTATTATATCTATACTCTTTATTATGTTTATTCCTTTCCCTTTTTCCTTTCCTTTTCCACCACCTAAAGAATAACTTACTGGCGGATTTTTCTCAAAATATTCAAAGGAAAACTTAACATCTTCTGGAGTTAATTCCTTTCCATCCTGCCACTTTACTCCTTTCCTTATTTTAAATATATATTCTTTCCCTTCCTTGTTTACCTTCCAACTCTCAGCAAGCCATGGTATTATACCTTCTTCGTCCTTTTCAATAAGACCATCAAACACTAACCTCATTTTAAAAGAACCTGGTCCCCTTTGATAATGCTTGTATGGATTAGGTGCTCCCCAATCTCCTCCTTCAAGCTTTATTACTTCTGCTTCTTTCTTTCCTTGAACTTTATCTCCATTGGCTATTGTACTCTTTGCAGAACCACTATCCTTTTGGGCTGGATTGGAACCACATCCTGCAGCCGTAAAGATAACTGTTCCAGCTAACACTAAAGTCACTAACTTGCTTTTTAACTTTTTATTCATCTCCTACATCCTTCCTGAAATAATTTATATGTTTATTTTCACCATAAATTATTTTTAACAAATCTAAATCAGAAATTAACTATAATATTTTCTTTGAGCACTTATTGTTAAAATCCTCTATTATAATCCTCAAAACAATCTAGGCACACCCTTTGTCCATTCATAATCCTTATTTTATGTTCTGGTGCTGATTCTCCACATTTTTCACATACTATATTGCTAAATAATCTAGCCTTACTTGGCAACTGAAAGTTTGGCTTTTTAAAGTCAAATATATCATCTACATTAGCCTCTAATATGTAGTTCATTCTCTGCTCTCTGTCCATTTCTCCTTTAAATGGTTTTAGGACCATTCTTATACTTTCTCCAGTTTTTCTATTAAAAAAGCTAAATGCCATTTTACCAGTACCTCTGTATATTAAATTTCCTTTTCCCATACTACAACCTGTAATAACTTGTACCGCATCTACCCCACAAGCATCATTTTCCGTAACACATACAATTTCTTCATCCTTTGAAAAATTTACTCCTAATTTTTTCATGGCTGCCTCACTGGCTTTATATCCTATAGCTAATCCAGGGCATTGATGTCCATGAAATTCCACTGATTTTTCCCATAATTTCTTATCCATAATTTTAATTCCTCCTAAACACATTTTTTATTATATTTTTAAGTTACTTAATAATTAACATTCATGTAAAACTTTATTTATAAAAACCTTACATACTATAATTAAAACCTCTAACTATATAATCTATAATTAACATATAAAAATCTTTTTTTTGCACAAAAAAAGGTAGAACTATCCCCAAACTAAGTTCTACCTTCGTGGTATCTTTTCATTTATAATAACATTCTACTTCGTGTAGATATGCTTGTTCATTTATTAACAATACTATTATAGCATATGCCAGAATTTTTTCAATATTTATTTAATAATATACTATTTTTTTCTATTGCTTATTCTTGAGTATTTTCAACTTTCATCTTACTTTCTAAATATTTTCTGCACTCCTTAACCTCGTTTAAAATTAATTGTAGATATTTAAAAATACTACATATTAAGAATACTAAAAGAACCACACAACCTATCCCCAACAAAAGTGGCCCTCCAACCGCACCACCACATACTGTAAAAAATAATATAACAAAACTCGCCATCATAATTTTATCCTTTAAATTCCATCCAAACATCCCTTCAATACCTCCCTGTAAACACTTTACATAAAATCATTAACTGCATATTATATTAATATCTTTGCAATTTGTCTTATAAGCATACCCCTTTTATCAGGGCAAACGCATCTTTATATTGCATTTACTCCAATATAAAAATATATTCACGTAATATTATTAACTAAAGAATATTTTTATGTTTTAATTCTCCCATGATTTTTATTATGAGTAGTAAGCTTTTCTACTTCTACCTCTATAATACCACCTCTTAATATACAATCAAAAAATAATTCAACATTGTCATGAAGAGTTGTAACAATGGTATCTTTTAATTCTAATAATTCAATTACTGTAATTTCATTTGAACTATTACAAGATTCTCCTCTTAATGTTTTACCATCTATAGATACTATTTCTCCATTCAATCATGTCTTTTAACTATGTACTTCCTTCTAATCTCAAATATAAAATTAGGGTATTCCAAAAACAAATGAATAAAAAAGATTTGTTGACCTCAACTAATTTTTAGTAACTCAACTTTCGCACATAAAATTTAAGGCGGAAGCCTTTAAAATAAACATATAAAGCAAAGAAACATTCCTTTTGGTATAATAGAATCATGACAAACATCACACCAAGGAAAGGAATGTTTCTTATGAATACTATTATATCAAATGATACTACTGATAAACAACTTAATTTTACTATAAATAGATTTTTTAAGGATAACAAAATTGGATACATACTTAAACAATGTAATTTTTCTAAAGAAAAAGGATTTTCCTGTATAAAAATATTTAAATATATCTTTATGCTTGTTTTTACTGGAAAAAACTTATTTAGAAACTTGGAATTTGGAAAAAATAATCAATTTTCAAAGGATACTATATATAGATTCCTTAACTCACCAAACTTCAATTGGAGAAAATTTCTGTTTTTACTTTCTTCATCAATCATAAAAAACATTATTGTGCCTCTTACTTCTGAAGATAGAGTTAATGTACTTGTAGTTGATGATTCTTTATACAGTAGATCTAGAAGTAAATCTGTTGAACTTCTTGCAAGAGTTCGTGATCATGTTGATCATAAATATATCAAGGGCTTTCGCCTTCTTACTCTTGGCTGGTCAGATGGCAACACTTTTTTACCACTTGCGTTCACTCTACTTTCTTCCGAAAAGGAGAAAAACAGACTTTGCTCAGAAAATCACAATATTGATAAAAGAACTAATGGATCTAAACTCCGTAAGGAGGCTATTTTAAAGTCACCCGAAGTTATGATTAGTTTACTTAAACAAGTTTCAAAATATGCTATTCCTGCTTCATATGTTCTTTTTGACAGCTGGTTTACGTACCCAAAAACTCTTATACAGATTTTAGAACTCAAACTTAATACTATTGCCATGGTTAAAGCAATGCCAAGGGTTTACTACAATTACAATGGTAAATTATTGAACCTTAAAGATCTTTACGCTGCTTTAAGAAAAAGGCGTGGTAAGGCCAAAATTCTCTCTTCTGCTATTGTAGGTATTGGCTCTGACAAAAATGGTAATGAAGTAAAAGCAAAAATTGTATTTGTAAGGGACAGAAACAGAAGTAGAAAATGGCTTGCTTTAATTTCAACCAATATATCCTTAGATGATAACGAGATAGTAAGAATTTATGGAAAACGTTGGGATATAGAGGTTTTCTTTAAAATGAACAAGTCCTTTCTAAAACTCGCTAAAGAGTTTCAAGGGCGTTCTTATGATTCCATGGTTTCACATACTTCTATAGTTTTTACTAGGTATATTATGCTTACTTTAGAAAGTCGTAAGAATAATGATGTCAGAACTATCGGTGGATTTTTTTATCAATGTTGTGATGAACTTCAAGATGTTAAGTTTTGTGAAGTAATGAATCTTATTATAGATATTTTAAAAAATGTATTAACTGAAAAACTTCTTCTTTCAAAAGACATTATTGACTCAATAATAGATAGTTTTATTGCTGCTTTACCTTGTTATATCAAGGAGAAGTTAGTCTTTTTGTCCTGCGAAAGTTGAGTTAGTAAATATCAACAAATCTCTTTCAAATTTAAAAATATTAATTAAGATACATGAAAAAAATAACAAGTCAAAGATGCTAGTATATTTTTTTCAGACAATGAAACAGTTTCCGCCTTTGGTAGTACTATCGTCGGGTTCTACTGACGCAGTATGACCCAAAATAGACTAGCATACTGACTTGTTATTTCTTTGAATGTGCCTAAGACAAGTTATTTAACTATGAGTAAGTGTAACTGAATTAGCATTTAATCCTTCTTCTCCATTTATACAATCTCCAACTATGTTCATACCTTCTACTTCAGATGCTAATTTATCAGATTGTATTATAACTTTACCATTAATAACTTGAATATCTTTTGATGAAACCTTTACTTCTTTCTTGTCCACATTTTCACTTCCTTTGAAATCTAAATTTTTCACTTAATTATTAGATTTCTTTATATTTTTAAATTTATTAGCATTATTAAATTTATTAATCCAAATACAAATTATTACAAATTAGCTATGAGTAAGTGTAATTGAATCCGCATTTAATCCTTCTTCTCCATTTATACAATCTCCAACTATATTCATGCCTTCTACTTCAGACGCTAATTTATCAGATTGTATTATAACTTTACCATTAATAACTTGAATGTCTTTTGATGAAATCTTCACTTCTTTCTTGTCCATATTTTCACCTCCTTTTAAATCTATATTTTTATTACATCTTTTTTGCAATGATTTAATTAAGCACAAATTAATACAACTAACTTATTTAGCTATGAGTAAGTGTAATTGAATCTGCATTTAATCCTTCTTCTCCATTTATACAATCTCCAACTATATTCATGCCTTCTACTTCAGATGCTAATTTATCAGATTGTATTATAACTTTACCATTAATAACTTGAATGTCTTTTGATGAAATCTTCACTTCTTTCTTGTCCATATTTTCACCTCCTTTTAAATCTATATTAGCCTTGAGCATAACTCTAAGGCCTTGATATCACTAGCCCCGTAGGGCTATTTTTTTTTAATCACTCAAATATATATCATAGGATTTCCTCACATTTTTGTCGAATTATACTATATTACCACACATAATATAAAAACAATAAGGAGGAAACCTCTATGTACCAACGTCAANTCTATATTTTTTTATTATATATGTCATAGGACTTTTTATGAAATATAGTTATTTTTCATTATTATATGGTCCTAAAACATGCAGAAACCCATAAACTTCTTTTTCGTTTAAATCTTCCAGTTTTTCATATTTTTCAACTAGTTTATTCAAATCTTCTTTAAATTCTGTCATTCTGCTAGGATTAACCTTTATAAAAACAGCTTTAACGCTACTTGGCTTATCCCCTTCTGTAGCAATATTGGTAATAATATCTTTTACTATCTTGCAAATATTATTAGTAGATATTATTAAGGAATTGGCATTGTTGGCTAAAAATTTAATATCTTTAGATTTCAATTCATATATATTTTCTAATTTTCCATCGTTAATTCTTGTTTCTTTGATTCCTATAATTTGTTTTTTTATTAATCTATCCACATTTAATTGAATTAAATGCATAGGAATATCTGTATTGAAACTTAACATTCGTTCAGAACAAGGTTTATTTAGTAATTCTAATATTATCTTTGTATTAATTTCATAAGAATTACTTGAATTACTTGAACTGTAGTTGTTTTCGTTAATTAAATCATCATCAAGTATCTCTTCTAAATTTTCCATAGATAGCCCCCCTAATTTAAATATTAATTAATCCAATAATTTTATCAGCATCAAAACTTCCGATAGCTGCTAACCCCATATTTTCATTAATAAAAATATCATTTAAAGCTGACATTATCATTTCATTAGTACAATTTTGTATCTTTCTAACCTCATTTTCTAATGAAAATATTTCATTATTAATTGCTGAGTTACCTAAAAATTTAAGATGTTTTGTTAAATCATTCATTTTTAATATAGCTTCTGTTTCCAATATGTTTTTTGCTTTTTTTATTTCATTTTCAGTGAAAAAATTATTTTTTGCTTTTTTTATTTCCTCAATTAATAATTTTATAGTTTTTTCTACGTTTCCATTGGATGTTATAGCTGTAAATGCCAAGCTTCCCTTAGTGCTATATTTAGATATAAACGAACTCAACTCATATGCTAATCCACATTCCACTCTTATCTTTTTCATAATTCTTGAATCTAGACTTGGATGTCCTAATATAGTAGATATAATCTCAACTGGAATGTTTTTTTTAATAAACTCAGAGTTCAATCTAAAACCTACAGATAAAACAGACGTACTTCCTTTATTCTCATTATTTATATATATACCTGGTAATGAACTTACTATTTCTTTATATTCCCGAGTCTTTACATCTTGCCACATTGAAAATTTTTCATTTACCATATTTAAGACGTCTTCATATTCTATATCTCCGATTATTACCAAAACAGAATTCTCTGGTGTATATGAAAAATCAATTATCTCCCTTATATTCTCCATATTGCATTTTTCAATATTCTTCATATTTCCAACTATAATCCTACCTATATCCAGATTTCCCCATAAAGCTTGACTAGTTCTTTCCACAATTTGATTAAATGAAGAATAAAAAGATATTAACTCTTGCCCTACTATATTCTTTTCGATTTCAAGCTTTTCTTTAGTTATATTTTTATTTAACATAACTATATTAGCTAATGCATCTAAACTTAAATCCAACATATTATTTAATCCAGTAAAAGTATAATTTGTATATTCTTTAGTAGTAGTCGCATTATATTGCACTCCGTATAGAGATAATTTATCAATTATATCTTTATAAGCTTTATTTTCTGTGTTTACTGAACTAACTAATAAATGTTCTATTAAATGAGAAAAACCATTAATATCGTTATCCTCATGCTTACTTCCTTGCTTTACCCATATGCCACAAGACATTGTTTTAATTTTAGATATTTTATGAACTATAACTTTTAATCCATTGCTCAAATAAAATGATAATACTTCATACATATATTATCCCTTCCTTAGAATATTTTTAAATTACCTTTTTAATGTTTATATCATTATTACTATTCAATCTAGTAAAACATATTTCATCTTCAACATAATTAGCTAATTTTAAATCCAAATTATACATTTTCATTTCATATACATTGCATTTATATCTATTTAAAATCATTACTTTTTTACTATAATAAATAAATTTAACTATATCAGATTCAAATTTATACATTTCACTTATAATATTTTTATTAGGACAATGTATACTATCAATTAGATTTCCAAGAGCAATTACTGATTTTTGTGGATTTATATGCATCTTATATATTAAATTTCTATTTGATTCAAAATCTTGGTAATTAGCCTCTCGGAACCTTTTGAAAAATTCTAAATGACTTCCAAATGTAGAAACCAAAAGTTCATAAGTTTTATTCATATATTTCATGAAAGTTACACAATATATATATACATACATATCTAAAAACTCTAATTTTTTTCTAATACCTATGTCAAAGTCTAAATATTCTGGAAATATATTTTTGTTCTTTTCTATAAAATCTATAGCATCTAAATCTACATATTTACTAGATGCTCCGTCTGAAAATACATTTGAAAAATATAATTTATCTTTTAATTGCATCCAATATTCTGATCCTGGATATAATGAAAATAGGTGAAATTGAATAGTATTTACTCCTATGCGAAACATTTTGTAAATTAATTGAATAGTTAAATTAACATCATCTTCTGATTCTTCCGGAAAACCATAAATAAAAGAAGCTGTTGTATGAATATTATATTTATTTAATAATTTCATAGTATTTATGGCTTTATCCAAATCTAAATTTTTATTTATAATTTTTTGAATGGTTTTAGATCCACTTTCTATCCCTAAATACATAGAAGTGCATCCTGCTTCGCTCATTTTCTTTATCAATTCTTCATCTAAAGTATCTGCTCTTGAACTACAGCGCCAAGTAATCTTCATATTATTTTTTATTAAGTTATTACAAAAATCTAGTATTCTATTTCTATTAGCAGTGAATAGATCATGTTCAAATTCAAATTCATTTATATCAAATTTATTTTTTAGCTCACTAATTTCATCAATTATTCTTTCTGAACCTTTTAATCTAAAATTTCTCTTCCAAAATGTTTTGGTGGAACAATATTTGCAGCCAAAAGGACAGCCTCTTCCAACTTCTAACTGTATCTTTTCGCCCAAGTTACCTTCTAATAAAGAATAATCTAACTTAGGTAAAGTATCTAAATCCTTTATTAATATGGATTCATTACATATTACTTTGCCATTTCGTAAATAAGCAACACCTAATTCTGTTGTGAATTTTTTATTTAGTAATAAGTTATCTACTATATTAAGTATACTAAGTTCTCCTTCGCCAATCCCTATAACATCAATCCATGGACATGCTTTTAATGTTTCAGCTGCTATTAAGGAAGCTTGGGGACCTCCAAATATAATTTTCAAATTTTTATTTTTGCTTTTTAACTTTTTAGCTAAACTTACTGATAAATAATATGAATTTCCCATAGTATAAAAATCAACTATATCAGGATTTTCTTTTAAAATATAATCACACATAAATTCTATGTTTTCATTATTATCATTAGAACATTTAATTAAAGATTCTGTTATTATATAATCAAAATCAATTATTCTTATAGAATATCCATTTTTTTTTAATATAGTTCCCAAACTGAATAACCCAATAGAATAATTATTTGTTTTTTTTACATCATCTGGTGGTTTTACAAATATAATTTTTGACATATGCTTATCATCCCCTAATTAACATTTATTAAACTCTTTGATGTGTTTATTAAATATTTGTATAGTAAAAATTATTAATATAATTATTCCGAATATGAGAAATATTTGCTCTAATGTAATCATTTTAGATACCAAACCTACTATACAGGATGTAATAGGGGCAGCACATAATGCCAATGCATTAAATAATGAAGCTACTCTTGCTAGATATTCTTGTGATATTCTTTTGAACATAGCTATCTGAAGAACAAAACTTAAGAATACAATTCCAAATCCCATAATTAATGTATTTGCACCAGAAGAAAGATATACTAAGTTGCTAGGTATTTTTCCTAAAAGTGACAAAATACAATAAGTTAATCCTATAATCCACCCTCCTAATATAAATACTTTGTGTCCTCCGATTAACTCTTTTAATTTTGGTACAAAAAGTGAACCAATAGACATGCCTAGTACCAATGTTATACTCATTATGGAAATAACTTCATTACCTTTTTTCAATACCTGAACTGCATAAGGAGCTAAAAGAGCATTATATGGTACTATTAGTGCATTTATAACACATGAAAATAAACATACATTTAAAATAAATTTATCTTTTACAATATATTTGAAACCTTCTTTCAAATCCGTAAAACATCCCTTTATAGTAATAGCATTGTCTTTCTTTATCTTATTGGATACTTTTAGCGTCAATATAATAACTCCACATATTATAAAAGTTACTGAATCTACCATTATTGTTCCACCTAAACCAACTGTAGCTATTAATATTGGGGCTATAGCATATCCTAACAATTCAGAAATCCTATTTAAAGATGTACATAATGCTATACCGTTGTCTATGTTCTCCTTGCTTATTATTTCAGGAAATATACTAGTGGATGCTGGAGATCTAAAAGCTTCAAAAGATGAATTCATAAAGGTGATTACATATAGATGCCAAACCTTCAAATTCCCTAATATACTTAATAGCGCAATTATTGCTACACATATTCCTCTTCCAAAATCGCATATAGCCATTATTTTTTTCTCAGCAATATATTTACATATTACACCTGAGCATATTCCAAAAATAAGACTAGGAAGCCCATTAACAGCAAATAAAGTGGCAACTAACAATGTAGATCCCGTAATTGAATAAACAAGCCATGAAAAGGCAATAGTATCAACACCATCTCCAAATCTAGAAATTAAAGTAGCAGTAGATTCTTTAATATAATTAGTCTCTTTTAATAAAGCTTTATATTTATTACTTATTTTACCCATAAATATTTTTCTCCTAAATTTATACTACTTTTTTAATATTTAAATCATTATTATTATTTAATCGTGTAAAACATATGTTAGTGTTTTCATGTTTAGCTAATTTTAAATCTAAATTACAACTTTTAATTGTGTATACATCATATTTATAACTATTTAAAAATTTATCGTTCTGACTATAATAAATAAAATTAACAATATCTGATTCAAATAAATATATTTCATATAAAATATCTTTGTTTTCAAAATCGCATGAATTAATTAAATTCCCCAAGTCTCTTATACAATTTTTAGGATTTAATTGTATTTTATAAATTAGATTTTCATACAATTTAAGTTGTTCAATATTTACTTCTCTAAATTTTTTAAAAAGCTTCAAATGATTTCCAAATACATTCTTAATTAGAAATTTATATGTTGTATTCATATATTTCATTAATACTCTTGAATAAGTTAATATATATATATCTAAAAATTTCAAATCTTCTCTAATACTAACCTTAAAATCCAAATATTGAGGAAATACTTCTTTATTTTTTTCAATGAAATACATACTATCATTATCCACATATATACTGCATGAACCATCAGGAATTTGCTTTGATAAATATAAGTTATTTTTTAATTCCTCATAATATTGAGTCCCTGGAAATAATGAAAATAAATGAAGTTGGGTTCTATGAACACCTATTCTTATCATCTTATAAATCATTTCAATTGTATCATTGACATCGTTTTCATTTTCTTCAGGAAATCCATATATAAACGAAGTAACTATTTCCATATTATATTTTTTTAATAAAGTAGTTGTTTCTAAAGCTTTATTTAAATTTAAATTCTTATTTATTATTTTTTGCATCTTCGTAGATCCACTTTCTATACCTAAAAATACAGCTTCACATCCAGCTTCCCTCATTTTACTAATTAATTCTTCATCCAATGTATCTGCTCTAGAACTGCATGTCCAATTTATATTTATATTAGAACTAATTAGCTTGTCACAAAAATCTAATACTTTTTTCTTATTAGCAGTAAATAAGTCATGTTCAAAATTAAATTTATTTATATTAAAACGTTGATTAAGATCTTCTATTTCTTTTATAATTCTTTCTGAACTTTTTAACCTAAAATTTCTTTTCCAAAAAGTTTTTGTAGAACAATACTTACATGCAAAAGGGCACCCTCTACCTACGTCTAAATCTATACTTTCTTCAAAAGTTCCTTCTAATAAGGAATAGTCTATCATTTCTAAGTCGTCTAAATTATCTATTAATACTGTTTTATTAAGTATAATTTCACCATTCTTTAAATATGCAACACCTATTTCATCTGTAAACTCTGTATTATTAATCAAATTATCTATTATATTGACTATACTACTTTCTCCTTCTCCAAGACCTATTGCATCAATCCATTCACCACATATTTCTAATGTTTTTCTAGCAGTTAAGGTTGCTTGTGGTCCACCAAATACAATCTTTATATTTGGGTTCTTACTTTTTAATAATTTTGCTAACTTAATTGTTAAATAATAAGAATTGCTCATAGTATAAAAGCACACAACATTGGGTTGATTGTTTATTATATAATCGCACATTGTATGAATATTCTGTCTAGTCTTGTTAAAATTATTTTTTATTATTGATGAATTCATTAAATAATCAAAGTCAATTATTCTTACAAAATATCCATGCTTTCTTAATATAGTTCCTAAGCTAAATGAACCAATTGAAAAATTATTTTTTTTCCTTATATCATTTACAGAGTTTATGAATACTATTTTTTTCATAATAAGTCTCCTTATCCTTTATATTTTCTGCTAATATATGAGATATTAAACTTCTTAAATAGAATAAATGTAATATAATTTAAAATCATTAAATTTTTCGTATAAAATTATAGAAGGTAATAAATAAATATATGAATGTTTGTAAGTAATTATTATTGTATTACATATTCAAATTTTCAATAAAAATATATTAATGTAATTATTTGGATATATATATATTACCATAACAACGCAAATAAATAAACATTAAAATGTAAATAAATTATTAAGCCTAAACTAACATTATTTTATAAGTTTTCAATAAACTCTATATATTTTATATAAAACTTTAGTTTAACATAGAGCGTTATAATTTTTTATTCTAATAATATTAGGTACATGAAAATAAATAACAAGTCAAAGATGCTGGTATATTTTGTGTCAGACAAGGAAGCAGGTTCCGCCGCTAGTAAAACTATCGGTGGGTTCTGCTGACGCAGTATGACGCAAAATAGACTAGCATACTGACTTGTTATTTATTTGAATGTGCCTTAAATCAACACCCATTAAATTTATGCTCTATTATATAAAATTACTTCTATTCTCATTATTTTATGGTATATTATTCATATAAGTTAATTCTCCTATATATTGATGTTTTTGTATTTTTTTCATATGTTTTGGTTTTTCAAGGTAACATTTCTATACTTATATACTTAAAAACTTTGAATTACCCAGTATTTATATAGGTAGGGTTTCAATTAAGCTTATGTAGTAAAATATATTCGTTTAGCCAAAAGCTGTACGAAAATAAAGAGGAGGTTTTAATATGAGCTTTACAAAAATTCAAGCCCACAGAGGTGCCTCTGCTTATGCTCCTGAAAACACCATGGCTGCTTTTAAAAAGGCTATAGATATGAAAGCTGATGGCATAGAGCTAGATGTACACCTATCAAAAGATGGTCATCTTATAGTAATGCATGATGAATATTTAAATAGGACTTCAAATGGAAAAGGATTAATTGCAAATTATACCTTAGAGGAATTAAAAAAACTAGATGCAGGTTCTTGGTTTGGAAAAGAATTTAAAGGTGAAAAAATTCCAACTTTAGATGAAGTTTTAGAACTTATTTGTAAGACCGAACTTTTTGTAAATATAGAAATTAAGGCTGGCTATAGAATATATCCTAATATAGAGGAAAAAGTTTTAACTTGTTTACAAAAGTACAATATGCTAGATAGGTGTATAATTTCTTCCTTTGATCATTATTCACTAGTTAGAGTAAAGGAATTAAACCCTAATGTAAAAACTGGGCTTTTATATGGCGCTTCATTATATGAACCTTGGGAATATGCCAAATTTATAAAAGTCAATGCTCTCCATCCTCTATATTTAACTTTAGATAGACATTTTATAGAAGAGGCCTATGCTCATAATTTAGATATAAATACCTATACAGTAAATGATGAAAAAGTAATGCGAGAACTTGCTGCTGCTAGAATATCCGGTATAATAACCAACTACCCTGACAAAGCTAAAAAAATAGTAAGTGAGGTTCAGGAGGGTTAAACAATGGATACTAAAAATTCTAAATTAAATTATAAAAAAACCTTCATACTTGGCTTTGGTTTCTTTGCCATAAGCCTTGTATGGCCTCTTTATAATGTTTATGTACCAATATTTTTAAGGGATTTTCTTAATAGTCAATTTGCTATCAATTCTATTATGACATTAGATAACATACTAGCAGTAACACTGATTCCAATTGTTGGTTCTCTAAGTGACAGAACCAATACAAGATTTGGAAGAAGAATGCCTTATCTTATGGTAGGCATACCTATTTCTGCTTTAATGTTTATTTTGCTTCCTAATTACTCAAGTTTTCTGAATTTTATGATAATTATTACTATATTAAATTTTTCCATGGCAATATATAGAGCACCAACCGTTGCACTTATGCCTGATATAACTCCATCGCACTTAAGAAGCGAAGCCAATGGAATAATTAATTTTATGGGCGGACTAGCTTCTGTATTTGTGCTCATCGGTGGATCATTTTTATATAAAGCTAACAAAAATTATCCTTTCCTTGGAACAGCAATTTTAATGTTCTTAACCTTATTTATACTGATGAAGTTCATAAAGGAACCTAAGAATATTAATGTAGAAAAAGAAGAAAAAATAAGCATAATTTCTTCATTAAAAGATATTTGCAAAGACAAGGATAAAACTACTCTTTATATTTTACTTGCAGTATTCTTCTGGTTTGTAGGTTATCAAGGTGTAGAAGCTACCTTCAGCAATTACTGTGTTCAATTCTTAAAACTCCCTGTTACTAAAGCTTCTTTTATACTTGGATTTTTTGCTCTTTCATTTTTAATTTTTGCTATTCCCGCTGGATTTATAGGTGGCAAACTTGGTAAGAGAAAAACTATACTTATAGGTATTTCTGGAGACGTGATTGTATTTATTCTTTTATCACTTATAGGTACTTTATTTCCATTGAATCAATTACTTATGCTGATTCTAATGGCCATAGGTGGATTTTTCTGGGCTCTTATCAATATAAATTCTTATCCTATGGTAGTGGAGATGACCACAGAAGATAAAATAGGCACCTATACAGGACTATACTATTTTTCTTCTTCCTTAGCTGCAATACTTGGGCCACTATTTTTAGGCGGCCTTATAGATTTAATAGGATTTAAATTCATGTTTTTATTTACAGCCTTAGCCTATGCTTTTGCATGGATTTGCATACACAATACCAGTAAACAATACTCTTAAAATTCCAATGAGGAAGTATCATTTAAATTAACCGCTAGTAAGTGAAATGAACGCATAAATAGTAATTGATAAAATGATATTCCAAACTTCAATTTTTAAAACAAAAAGGTAAGATACTATATAGCTTGCCTCTATGTAAAGTCCATCAAGACAAGCAATGGTGGCTTCTTTATATAAAAATAATTAACAATATATTTCTAAGTATAAGGCCGCTGCATTAAGTAATTTACATACAATATATTGTTTTATAAGTGAACTACCACCGACACAAGCAACGGTGCTTTTCGCAAATTTTCTATAAAACCATCACATATTGTAAGTACTTACCTTAATACAACGGTCCTTAATTAGATTAATTTATTTTGAAATTGGAAATTTATAATTGAAAAATTTCTATGCTTCTATCCAATATGCCCATTAAATATGCTAAAACTACTCCGTAATTAGTTATTGCAACTCCCTTTTCTCTACACATATTTATTCTATTTAACATGGTTTTTCTAGTATGCATGCAAGCACCACAGTGAATTACTAAATCATAATCCTCTAAATTTTCTGGGGCATCTTGCCCACCTTTAAAATCAAAATTCAACTTATTTCCTAAATGCTTAGTTAACATTCTAGGTATTTTTACTCTTCCTATGTCTTCATGAGAAGTATTGTGAGTGCAACTTTCCCACATAAGTATATTAGAATTTTCCTTTAAATCTTCTATCTTTTTTACTCCCTGTAAAAAAGTTTGTAAATCCCCCTTATGTCTTGCAAATAGTATGGAAAAACTAGTTAACTTTATGTGATTTGGAACCATATTATCCACTGTTTTAAATGCCTGTGAATCTGTAATTACTAAATCCACATCCTTAATATCTTTTAGAGCTGATTCTAATTCTGTATCCCTCACCACATAACTCTTTATACCATGATCTAGGGCATCTCTTATACACTGAACTTGAGGTAAAATTATTCTTCCCTTTGGAGCCTCGGAATCTATAGGAACTACTAATATAATCTTGCTGTCATACGGAAGTAACTCCCCTAATATAGAAAGTTCCGCTTCATCTTCTTGCATTCTTTTAATTATTTCACTCTTAAGCTCCATAATGTTTTTTTCTGTATCTGCAGATACAAAAATAGCCTCATGGAATTCTTTTTTAACTTTATTTATGATCTCTTCAGTAGTAGTGTCAATTTTATTTATCACTGTCATATACGGAATACTGTATTTTTTAAAATTAGTCACTGTTTCTTTATAGGCGTCCATATCAATATCATTTATATCCATAACATATAAAGCGAAATCTGTTCTTTGAAGTTCCTTCAAAGTTCTTTTAACTCTAATTTCTCCTAATTCACTTTTATCCCCAAGCCCCGCAGTGTCTATAAACACCACTGGGCCTAGTGGAATAAACTCCATAGCTTTTGTAACAGGGTCCGTGGTAGTTCCCTGCACCTTTGATACCAAGGATATTTGTTGACCTACAATTGCATTTAAAAGTGCCGACTTACCCGCGTTAGTCTTTCCATATATACCTATGTGTTTTCTATTAGCACTAGGCGTTTCGTTCATAAATCCACCTCCTCTTCGTACATAATGTACACACTATCCTCTTCACATTTTATATTCCTAATCCTTCAAATACTAAAACTCTATCACTCTAACTTCTAGACCTCTAGCACTCTGATACCCTAGCACACTAACTTCCGGCCCTCTAACACTCCGGCACCCTAGCCCACTAACTTCCGCCCCTCTAACACTCTAGCACCCTAGCCCCCTAAACAAACAGGTCCCTCTCTCCTTTTTTTAATCTCTCTATATTATCAAGCACTAAATTCTTTACATCTTCTCTCTGAATTTTTTCAGCTTCACATCTTATTAGCTTCTCTGCCTTTTGGTATAATTCTTCATCACCATAATCTATGACAAATTCCATAAGTGTAGTCAAAGCATTTGGAGTACAGACATTGTGTATTTGTCCTGATTTGGCAAGACTCATAAATCTATCTCCAGTTCTTCCCTTTCTATAACAAGCCGTACAATAGCTTGGTATATATCCATCATCTATTAAAGCTTTGATGATTTCCAGTGGACTTCTTTGATCTGATGTTTTGAACTGCTCTACATTTTTACAATTCTCATGCTCCTTGTATCCACCAACCCCTGTACAAGATCCGGCGCTGATTTGAGATACTCCATATTTTAAAAGTTCCTTTCTTATTTGGGCTGTTTCTCTAGTGGATAGTATTATTCCTGTAAATGGTACAGCTATTCTAATTACAGCAACTATTTTCTTAAACATATCATCATCCACTAAGTGTGGAAACATATCTAGTTTCATACCTTCTGCCTTTTTAAGTCTTGGCACAGATATGGTATGAAAGCCCACTCCAAATTCCTTTTCCAATTCTTCATTATGAATCATCAAAGAAAGCACTTCAAACTTAGGATCAGAAAGGCCAAATAAAACTCCAGCACCCACGTCATCTATACCTGCTTCCATAGCTCTATGAAAGGCAGTTAAGTGATATTCATAATCCCCTTTTAAACATTTTGGATGCATAGCTTCATAAGTAGGTTTGTGATAAGTTTCTTGGAATAATATGTATGTGCCTATTTGCGCCTCTTTTAGTTTCTTGTAATTTTCCACAGTAGTAGCTGCTATATTCACATTAATTCTTCTTATATTTCCGTTTTTATTTTCCGTACTATATATAGCTTTTATGGCATCTAATACATAATCTATAGGACAATTTACCGGATCTTCCCCGGCCTCTAGTGCCAATCTCTTATGACCCATTTTCTCTAGAATCTTTACTTCTTCCTGTATTTCGTCCATAGTTAATTTTCTTCTTTTAAACTGGTTGCATTTTTGATATCCGCAGTATACGCAATTATTTACACAATAATCACTTATATACAAAGGTGCAAACATAACAATCCTATTACCATAAATAGATTTTTTTATGTCTCCAGCTATTTTATACATTTTCTCTAGTTGAACCTTATCTTCTATTTGAAGTAAAATAGCAATATCCCTGTGACTTAAACCATTTCTTTTTTCTGCTTTTTCCAGTACATTTTGTATATCTTCTTTAGTTGCATTCTTAGCTTCCCTTAATAAGTTTTCAATGTGCTCTTGATTTATAAACATTCTTATCACTCCCTACCAATTTATTAATTTTACTTTAATAATCCTAAATTACTCTATACATTTTGTTTTAGGTACATGAAAATAAATAACAAGTAAAAGATGCTGGTATATTTTGTGTCAGACAAGAAAGCAGGTTCCGCCGCTAGTAGAACTATCGATGGGTTCTGCTGACGCAGTATGACGCAAAATAGACTAGCATACTGGCTTGTTATTTATTTGAATGTGCCTTACATCTTTTCTTAGTACAATTTCCTGCTCCAATTTACATTATCTCCTCTAGACATATCTAGAGAAAAACCAGCTTTAATTATCCTGCCTTCTATGCATTTTCTACATTCAGCCGCTTCATCTCCTGTGCAAATCTTTCCATCATATAAGGAGTATTTCTCCCTTACATTTGTAGGTGATAAATTTGGCATAACTACATTTGCACCAGCTTTAAGTCCCTTTTCTCTTCCCAAAGGATCTATACTTCCAAGGGCAGTGGTGGCTGGAAGCAGCACCTTAGGTAAAAGTAGTCTAATTATAGAAAGCAATGTGGTAGTAGTCTCCACAGTACCTGGTAATTCATGGGCTAAAGCTGTATCTTTATGAGGAATAAAAGGTCCTATACCCACCATATGTGGTTCTAATTCCTTTAAAAACATAAGGTCCTCCACAAAGTTTTCATTTTTTTGCCCCGGCAGCCCCACCATAAAACCTGCTCCCACTTGATATCCTATTTTCTTTAAATTCCAAAGGCATTCTCTTCTATTTTCAAAACTAGCGTTAGGATGCAGCTTTTCATATAAACTCTTGCTTGCAGTTTCATGCCTTAATAAATATCTATCTGCACCTGCCTCATAATACTTTTCATAAGCTTCATAAGACTTTTCTCCTATGGAAAGAGTTATAGCATTTTCAGGATATTTCTCCTTTATAGTCTTTACTATTTCCACTATTTTTTCATCCCTATAAAATTCGTCTTCCCCGCCTTGAAGTACAAATGTCCTATAACCTAACCTATGACCTGTTTCACAGCAATTTAAAATTTCATCTAAGGATAATCTATATCTTTCTGCTTTTTTATTTCCTGCTCTTATGCCACAGTAAACACAATTTCTCTTGCAGTAACTGGTAAACTCTATAAGTCCTCTCATAAAAACTCTATTTCCATAAATCTTCATTCTAGTTTCATGAGCCTTCTCGGTAAGATATTCCTTATGCTTATCATTCATATTGTTTAAAAGTTCTAGCATTTTATCTTTATCCAAGTTATTTTCTTTATACAGTTTATCTATGAGACTTCTCATCTACACACTCTCTCCTAATAATATAATTTATAAATTTTATAGTTAATTAACTTAACTCCCTCAATTATAAAATCATAATTGTTTCTTTTAGTTCGTTATAATTTCAACTTTCGCAGTTATAAAATAAAAATTTAAAATTTAAATATTGGAGAAATTCTCTAGGAATTTCAACCTTCATTTTAAATTTTACATTCTAAATTTTAAATTATACTTCTTTTTTAGATATAGAGGTCTTTACGGATACATAAGGTATATTCCCAAGCTTTCCTGTAAGGCTATTTATATTATCTAAATCTCCCATTACAGTTATACAAATTACAGATATTCCTTCCTCCTCAAAGGGTATACCCATTCTCCCCTTAACAATGCCCTTAAAACTAGCTATAACTTGATTGAATTCCCTTTGACACTTTTCTGGTTCCTCTAATATGGCACTTATTACAGCAATTTTTTTCATATGAGTTTTCACTGCTTAAAATATGGACTAATATCTCCATATTTAGCTTTCTCCTTTCTTTATATTTCATTCTCTAAACCCTCCCTCACTTGCTTAAACTGAAGTGGTTTTTCTCTTTTAAATTTAAAAAATAAAAAAACTTTCCTAAAAAGGAAAGTCAGTTACATAATTCAATCTACACAAGATTATATAATACTCCATGCAAAATTATAGAAATACATATAAACAATACCTCCACAGACATTACATAGACATAACATGGACATCAATTCTCTATAAACCTGTATAACATAAAACTATATATCTATTTCCTTTCAGATTAGATTGCTCTTTTCTGTTAGGTAATATTTTATAATTACATATACTTTGAACAAATATTTAAAGATTTTTCTCTAAATATTTGAACCTAATTTCTAATACCCATTTCAAATTATTTATAAATGCACAAATTTAATAAATCTCCTAAATTTCAATTAAGTTTCATTGAAATTCCACAAATCACTTAAATTTCTGAATTTTATTTTAAATTATTTATATAATAACATCTCACTAATAAATGAGCAAGAGTTTTTAGCTTTTTTATTTCCTACATCCTGCAAGAATACCTTTTAATATTGCCAGTACTCATCCCACTGCTTTTTTAACCTCAATAGCTCCAGAAGGGCAGTTTTGTGCACAAGCACCACATTCCATACAACTATCTTTTCTAATTATAACAGCTTTTTTATCTTCCATAACAAAAACTTCATGAGGACATACATTTATACACATCTTACACCCAGTACATTTTTCTTCATTTAATTTCAAGGATGCTACATTTTTCAAGTATTCCATAAAATCCTTCCCTTACAATATATTCTTTATTGCAATATCTTCTTTCGCTAAAGATAAACATATTAACTTTTATTATTTCCCATATAAACTATATTTTCTATAAACTCATAAAACTACTCATAAAATTAGCATTAACGTATTAATTTCAGTTTTTAAAGTAAATATTTTATTATAAAAAATATCCTCTAAGCTCACGTTAATGTATTATTTCTAATCTTAAGAATAATTTTTATAAAACCTTATATAGCTTGTATTATTAAAAGTATTCCTCCCACTAGTGAGCATATGATTACCGTAGGAACTGCATATAAAGTTTCCTTCAGAACTCCTGAAAAACAAGTATATGGAGTGGAGCCTGTAAAATTTAATGCTAAATATGTTATTAATGAAGTAAGTAAAAACCCATTTCCTAAATATGATAGTAAATTAGACGAAATCATAAATATAGTGGAAAAATTAATAACCACTATAGCCCAAAATACCCCCAGCACAAGTCCCTTTAGGGAAAATGCTCTGAAAGGTAAATATGGCAATAAAATTGGAAATACTACTGTCCCTATCAATATGGCAATAAAATAGGCTGAAAGATTAATTATACTAGTATAGGCCACTCCATTTACCATCTCCCCTCTTATTTTAAGTAAATAATTTACAATCAAAAACAATAGAAAAACTAATAACAGATATTTTATATTTTGTATTGTTTCTAAAGGTGTAAGTACCAATCTTTCTTTAAAAGTAAAGGTAACCTTTCTCATTCTCTCTGAAGCTTTAAATCTATTTTTTATAAATTCCTTTAAATCTTCTGCCCTTATTGGTCCATATATTATTCTAAATCCAGTGGCCTTTGTTACCTGTTTAGCTGAAACTCCTGGTGCTGCCAATTGAGGTAATATTAAAACCTTATGTACCACTACTTTGGATAATTCTGTAGTTTTAATTTTTCTTATAATCTCATCATGACTAAAGGTACCTTTTCCAGCTGCACACCACACATTTATTCCTTTAGTATCTATAACCATTATCCAAATATCTAAGCCCTCTAATTCTTTTCTTAATTTGTCAAAGGTAAATTTATAATTAGCGGTTACTAAAACTGGTGATACCTTGGTTGGTTTTCCTACAGCATATATACCTGGCTTTATACAATAATTTTTCCTATTTATACCTAATCTTATGCCTATACATCCTAATGCATCTTTATAATTAAGCTTTGTCCTTATTTTCGGTATTGATCCTATTTCAGTATCTATATATCCTGTAATTGCCTCATTTAAATTTCTATAAACCTTTCCATTCTCTTCATGATTTTCAGATATATTCAACTCTAAACTAGAGTCCCTTTTTTCTTCACATCAACAAGCTTTCTTGTCTAACTCCTTTAAGTCCATGACCATTCTAACACCACCTTCTTATCATTTTTAATCATTCACATTAATATTATCACGAATATACAGAAACTTAAATAAAATCGTGTATGGTCTTTTCTACCGTACCAAAAGTTACCGATTTTTCAAAACTTCCATTTTATAATTAAGATAACATACTAGATATCCATTGGAGGTGTTTTTATGAAAATAGTTATAATTTCCTGTGAAAAAAGCAATTTAAATCCTGAAAATGAATTTTATATAAAACTAGATAGTAGATTTGCAAACCTTAAGTTTATACCTAATCTGAAAGATGAAAAAGATGTTTGTACCCTTTGCGGAAAGGAATGTTTTAGATGCAGAGCTGCTTACAACCTAGATTACAGTGAGCATATAGTTCAAATAATAAAGCTTCCTGACTTATATAAAAAATTTGAAGATAAACCACTAAGCTATTTACCAAAAAAATTAGCTACCCATGATATAACTATAGCTATAGGCATACATGAAGACATATTAGTGGAAATTCCTAAATTAGTTAAAAAAAGCAGTGGAAAATCCCTTTTGATTCCTTGTGAGAGTGGAGATTGGGTTTCAAGATGGACAAGAGATGAAATCATTAATCAGTGTAGAAAATATGATTTACAATATGCCTTTCCTAAGCCATTTTGCACGCTAAATTACGGTAATGGAGAAACTATTGATAAATTTATAGATGAGTATAAACTTGGCAAACCTAAGTTTAAATTATATGTAAATAATAAAGATATAATTATAAAAGCAGAATCTGTCATATCAGCTCCTTGTGGCAATGGCTACAATGTAGCTAAACATTTAGTAGGTAAAAAACTTGGTGAAGAAGCAAAAAAAGCCGTAGCAAAATACTGGCACAGTTATCCTTGCCTTGGTGGAATGAAAATAGATCCAGAGTTAGGAGACACCCCTCTTCATATCGCTGGCTACACCCACTATAATGCCCTAGAAAATGCTGAAATCATAAGAACCGACTAAGTGTGATTTTTCGGTTCATGCATAAGCTATCTAGAGAGAATCATCCTTTACTAGCCCTCTAAGCACACTGGGGACGTCGCATTAAGAAATTTATATACAATATATTGTTTTGCAAATTTTAAATTAACACAATATGTTGTAGAATTTATTCTTAGTGCGACAGCCCTTTATTTATTGAATTTAATTATGGCTTTAAATAGGTCTCCGTCCACAACTATATTAAGACTTCCATTCTGTAGTTCTACAATACTCTTAGCAATAGCAAGGCCTAATCCTGAACCTTCTGTACTTCTTGATTCATCCCCTCTTTTGAACCTTTCAAATATTTCATCTGGATCAAAATTCATTTCGTAACAAGCTATATTCTTTATAGTAACTGTAACTTCTTGTTCCTCCTCCGCTAAATCAATATAAACTCTTGTATTTGATTGTGAATATTTAAGTGCATTACTTATTAGATTATGAAAAACTCTCCAGGTCTTTTTTCCATCTAAATTTAAAAATACATTTTTATTAGGAAGATTTACTTTAAAATCTAAGGATGAATTTGTAATTTTTTCATGATACTCACCAAGAGCCTGTTTCATGAGCGCCACTATGTCTACCCTTTCTATATTGAGCTCTATTGCTCCACTAGTTACCTTGGATGCTTCAAATAAGTCTTCTATTAAGTCTTTTAACCTTTTAGATTTTCTATCTAAAACTGCCACATATCCTTCTATTTCATCTTTAGATAAGTCCTGTTGTTTTAACAAATCTATATAATTTATTATAGAAGTGAGGGGAGTTTTCAAATCATGAGATACATTAGTTATAAGCTCTGACTTTAATCTTTCACTTTTTATACTGCCATCTAAAGATTTTTTATATCCCTCTTTAATGTTGTTTATATTACTAGCTAATTTAGAAAGAGAATCTGTTCCTTTTTTATCTATGGCGTAGTCTAAATGTCCTGATACCATTTCCTCTGTACCTTTTAATATTTTATTGAAATATCCAACCCTTTTAAATATATTGTACATTATAAAAACTGTATAAAAGAACATATATATTGCTGCTGGTATTGCAAATACCGCTGGTATTACCACTGCTGCTGATAAAATCATACCCAAAAATACGGTAGTAAAAATAATCATGAGCATTTTAAATCCTATATTTTTAAACATAAAACTATCTTTTAAGGAATCAACAATTCTACATAAAAAGCTTTTGCCCCACTGATTTTTAAATTCCCTTTTGTCCTTTGAAAGAATAATTAATTCATCCACAGCAATGACTAAATAAATAATATATAGAGCCATTAAAGAAATATATAATATTATTGATATACTAATGTTATTGTTAAATACGCTAAACCTACACTTGTGATATACATATAATGAAAAAATCAAAAATAATAATATTTTAAAATCTAATGGTATTTTTTTATAATGTTTCTTTATACCTAAAAAGTTTTCTTTAAAGAAATTTATTTTTTTTAAATATCTTAATAAAACGTAAGTCAGTATTAAAGCTATGATACACATTATACTTTCACTTATAACCCTATTCCTTATATCCTGAGCCCTTTTGTATTGTGACATAATCATTGAATTTTTTTCACTATCATCTAGAACTATAAAATATCCATTTAAATTTTTATGCTTAAATTTATTTTTCATTTCTTTTTCAGCATAATTAACAGGTGTCATCATTGGAAATTTAATAGAAAATAATGCATCTTTTAAATATTCTTGTAGTTCACTTTCTGATTGTAAATTAGTATATATATTTCCATTATCATCATTTCTTATATAATATCTTACTTCTTTTAGTGAATCCAAATATCTTTTTCTAGCATTATAATGTTCATCTTGAAAATATACAACTTTCTGCTTTAACGCTTTTAATACATTAGAGTTTTCATCTTTAATATCCTTTTCAAATTTTTCAAGTTCTCGACCTTTTTCTTCTTTTAAGTTTTTTACTTCATCTTTATTTTCAAAACTCTCTGCTCTATTAATGAGACTATTATATTTTTCTTCTATTTCCTCTCTTTTCATCTTTATTTGAGTATCTAACATATCCTTATCAACTTTTTCTTCAAAAGATTTTTTTTCATAATCCTTAAAATTATTATGAATATCAATTATAAATGAATAGTAAGTAAGAAGAATTCCTGAAAATTCCTCACTTCTAAAGTAATAATCCTTTTGAAAATACTTTCTATTAGCCATGCAATCTATAATGTTAAGAGCTGAAAAAGCCATCATATACAAGACCATTATAAAAACTAAAACATTTATACTCTTCCTATTTTTCAATTTTATATCCAATTCCCCACACCACCTTTAAATATCTCGGTTCTTTCGGATTAAGTTCAATTTTTTCTCTTATTCTTCTTATGTGTACTGCCACGGTGTTTTCTCCATTATAATAAGGCTCTCCCCACGCTTTTTCATATATTTGTTCAATAGAAAATACTGTTCCCTTATTTTCCATCAAAAATTCTAATATATTGTATTCCGTAGGGGTAAGCCTTACCTCCTTGTCATCTACTATTGCCATTTTAGTATTTTTATCCAAAATTAAATCTCTAACTACTAATTTATCACCTGTACTTTTATAATTGCCAAAATCCATATATCTTCTGAGCTGTGATTTAACTCTAGCTACTAGTTCTAATGGGTTAAACGGCTTTGTGATGTAATCATCTGCCCCCATATTAAGTCCTAATATTTTGTCCGTATCTTCTGATTTAGCCGAAAGCATTATTATGGGAATATTCTTCTTTTCTCTAATTTTAAAGGTTGCCTTGATTCCATCCATTCTTGGCATCATAATGTCCATTAATATTAACTGAATTTCTTTCTCTTCTAAAAGCATCAATGCATCTATTCCATCCTTAGCTTTAAAAACATTGATGCCTTCGTTTTTTAAATATATTTCTATTGCATCTCTTATTTCATCTTCATCATCCACTATTAAAATATTGTATTTATTCATGCATACCCCGCCCTTTCACATAAATTATACCATGCTTTTCACTTCCTTCCTTTGCTATAGTTTTATTATACAAATAGATTTTTAAAAATAAGTCTTCAAAAATCTTAAAATTTCTTAAGAAATTTTATATACTGTTCCCTTTGTATTATTGTGTATTGTATTGTTTTTTTGTTGTTTTATTGTGTATTTATCACTGGTTTATCTTGTGTTTTACTTGGATTATTGATATTATATAAATTAAAGAATCTATTTTAGTATCTACATTTTGTAATAATGCTGGCCCATAGGAGGTGTTTTTATATTGAAAAAGAAAGTTGAAAGAGGACTCTTAGATTATTTAATTGTTTACTTAGGCTGTTCTATACAAGCCTTTGCAGTTACCTGTATCCTAAAACCTAATGGATTAGTAGTAGGTGGATTTACAGGTGTTTCTCTAGTGCTTGGAAAATTATTAAATATTAAATATACATTCATATACTATACCCTTTGTATATCAGTATTAATATTAACTTGGTTTTTACTTGGGAAAAAAGAAGTGCTTAAAATTTTACTTCTATCTACTACCTATCCTTTAATATTGATTTTATTTGATAATATAAGTTTTAACTTTATTGAATCTAGTAGCAATGGTACTTTACTATCTTGTATTTACTATGGTATTTTTTCAGGAATTGGTACAGGCCTCATATTAAAAAAGGGATTTTCTCAAGGAAGTTCAGACACTGTAGCTAAAATTCTTAACAAAAAGCTACTTCCTTTTATGAGCATAAGCCAAATTTTACTTATAATTGACATATCAATTCTTTCACTATCAGCTTTTGTTTTTGGCAAGAATGCGGTACTTTATGCCATAGTTATGGAAATGATTTATGCCAAAGTCATGGAATCAGTGTTGTTTGGTTTTGGATCATCTCTTGTTAAAATGGTAGTTATAAGTGAAAAAACTGATGATATTGCAGAGTTTATATTAAAAGAACTGGGAAGGAGTGTTAGCATAGGCACCATTACTGGAGCCTACTCAAACGTAAATAAAAGAAAGGTTATTTTAATTTGCTCCACAAAAGAATCCATGATAGTTAAAAACTTTGCAGCTAAAATAGATAAAAATGCATTTATAAACCTTGTTCCTGTAATATTTGCTTGGGGTAAAGGAGATGGATTTGACCCATTAGAAATTGAATAACTTACAATATTTTAAAGATATAAAAATAAATGCTGTAACATAATCAATTAACTTAACTTTGGAATTTAAATTTCAGACTTTACACTAGATAATTTTTGAAAATATAAATATTAAATAGGGAAGTTTTTCTAAGTCTCACAAAGAAAAACCTCCCTATTTGCCATTTATTATTTAATATTTATTTGTATCTTATTCTTTTATAACTAAATAAAAAGAGAATTACAATTTTATATCTTCGAAAAGTGAATTAATTATTTTTCATACCATTCATTTATAACCTTGATGCTTTCTTCTGATGGATAATAATTTTTATGCTCACCATCCATACCTACTGCAAATACAGAAAACCCTAAAAACCAATTTTCTTTTTCAAAAACAATTCTGTAAGCCTTAAAGCATCTAGCCTGTTCCTTATTGTTCACTATGAAAGATGGCACTGGATTCCATGGTTCCACAGAAGCCTTATTTCTCTTTGGAAATCCCAGTTCACCGAAAAAAATAGGCTTATTCCATTTTAAGTTAAAACTATGGATTTCATCCTTTATATTTTGCTCTCTGTTATATCTTTGAGAGCTAAGTAAGGCATTTTTTAAATTTTCAATAGTATTTTCATCTTTATCCGTAAGTTCAAAATAAGCTGCTATACTTATAAAATCCACTTTAGAAAATACTTTGTTATTTAATTTTTTTAAATAATCTTCCTGAGTTTTTTTATCCCAACTAGCTGTGTACCACCAACAAGTTCTATAAGTTATAAGTCCCTTATAATATTTTCTCACAAAATCTACCGCATCGCACCAATAACCTTCTGCATACTCCATTTGAACAAAATTAGAAGCTACATTCAAAGCATCCACATGATAAGGCACCGCCACATCATCTATCAATACTTTTAACACATTGTTTTTCCAATTCCAAAAAAAATCATCAATATTCTTTGGTTTCCACTGTGTTTCATAAAGTTCTCCATTTTTTATCCAAGGATAAGGTTCTAATATTATATTTATCTTTTTCCACCTTAATTTTTTTATAAGTTTAATGGCCTTCTTTTCACTATTTTTATCCACTTGCATATTATCTGAAGTTAAAGACTGAATATTAACTGCCACTGGTACATTTATAGTATTTAGTCCCAGTTTATCTATATCTTCAATCACCTTATCTATATCATAGTCCGTAGAAAGATTAGCAGATTTGATTTTAACTTTAAATTCCTTATTTAAAGTTTTACCTAGCATCTTGTTTTTAAAATTATTTATACTACCCTTAAAGGATGGATTCAATTGTATCACATAAAATACAAGCACAATAAATATTAATACAATAATTATTTTCTTTCTTTTTTTACCCTTCATACTGTGTAACTTTACTCCCCCTTTATAAAATTAAATTTTTTAATTAATTGCCACCTTACCCCCTAACCATTATTCTAAACCATAATCACAGGATATCTTTATACATCATAATTTTACATTAGGTACATGAAAATAAATAACAAGTCAAAGATGCAGGTATATTTTGTGTCAGACAAGGAAGCAGGTTCCGCCGCTAGTAGAACTATCGGTGGGTTCTGCTGACGCAGTATGACGCAAAATAGACTAACATACTGGCTTGTTATTTATTTGAATGTGCCTTACTTTAAAAATGCATGCTATTTTAATACTACTGTTTTTTGTATTTTTTTATATACATTATTGCTGCAGTCACTGTGAATAAAATAACTACAATCAAAAATACTATTAAAGACTTTGTTCCAGCACTCATGCTAGCAATTTTACTAAAACTAAACTTGTTTTCTATCTTATCTTCTTTTTCTCCATAAGTTAGATTTTTAAAATTACCCATTCTATCTATTATTACTGAATTCCCCTTTAGACTCTTAATTAAATTTAAGTCCTTAAGATATCTCTGCGCTAACCCTAAGTCTTTTTCATTTACAGATGTTACCAACATAACTTTACTATTACTATTAAAAGGAGATTGTATAAGTTGTATAGTAGCTATTTCGCTAGCATAGCTTGGAAGTAAATTCACCTTTTCATTAGATTGAAAAGCTGTAAAACCTTTATTAAACTTTACATACATATTTTGGCTAAACTTTTTTACTACTTCATTATTTTCTGGAGTCCCTAGCACTAGTAAATTTCCTTTTGGAGGATTTTTCAATGCCTCACTTGCTGCCAGAACTTTAAAATCTCCACCATTTAAATCTATATCATGTCCCATATGAGCTGCAATGTTTCCAGCCCATGTTAATTGCTGAGAAGAAAATTCATCTGGTAAAATCATAGTAAAATCATTAAATTCACCCTCTGCTACAAAAGGATTAGGATAATTTTCAAAAATAAAATCTCTACCTTCCTTATATGGTAAATGGACGTAAGATTCTGAGCTTATGTACGCCCAAGGATTATCTTCTTCCCTAAAGGTACAGAATACATCCTTTAATTGTAAATCAAAGGCTACTTTAATGTCATAATAACTAGAATTTCTTACATCCTCTGGTATACTTACTTGAAAAGTATCATTATCAGCACTATTAGCACTTAATTTTTTACTAGCTATAGGTGTTTCATTTACATATACCGTAAGTAAGGATCTATCAAAATCCAAATTTTTAGAATATCTGGTTTTTAATACTATATTAGCTGCTTTATTTACTAATCTATTTTTAGGTATATTTAGTGTGAAATTTGACTCCTGTCTAAAAGACCCTGGTAAAAGCACATTATTATATCCTAACTTTGAAAAACTTATATTCTCTAATTCAGTTTTTGATGGATCTTTCACGGTTAAATCTTTATCTACAGTTATACTATCTTCATTTATCTGTTTCATTAAATCCTTACTACTTAATAGCTCTCCCGCTTTTATAAGTTTACTTTCATCTTTAGAAATTACTATTAACATCTTCTTATATTTATTGTACGGTGACTGTACTTCTTTAATCACAGCGCTATTTTTAATGTTTTGTCGCTGCTCTGGACTTAAAAGATTTATTATTTCTTTAGGACATTTATTTTCCTGACCTACGAACACAACATTAGTTGAAGATTTTTCTACTGCATCAGAAAACTTATAAATTTTTGTATTTATATTTTCATACTTTCTTTTAGAACCAAAATTCGCGCAAATCATCATAGCTGTGGTTATTTCTGAACTAGAACTATTATCTGGAACTACCACTATACTATTTACTGGTATCTCATCACTTTCCTTCATATATGGAAAAGGAAAATCTTTTAATGCAGTAGAATCCTCCTTATCCTTAAAGTCTATATGTACATATGATTCTTTATGTATCACTATCCAATTTCCTGTATTAACATCATCAATACATGGTTTTTCCGAAATTCTCTTATATGTCTTAATTTTTATTTCATTGAATCCATCTTTTATTTTATCTTTTGAAATTGGCATTTTAACAGTTCTTTTATTTTCTTTTTTATCTCCTAACCTTATAAAACCAATGGGTGTGTCATTTATTAAAACTGTTAATGTAGAATTTTTATTTTCTAGTAGTTCACTTTCTGTGAATACTAAATTAACATACGAACCTTCAATAGTCCAATTATTGCTAACATCAAAGAAAAAAGCCTTAGTAGCAAAAACACCACTGCCCGTCCAATCCTTTTCAAACCTATAGTTTTTTGACTTTTTATTTATAGAATTATTTAAATTATCTGCCTCTACCAAATTACTATTAGAAATCATCAAAGACAAAGTTAAAATAAATACTAATAAAGTGCTTAATAATTTTTTCATAAATTATCTTTAGAGAGAGTATGTATTATAATTGCCAAACTCCCGCCAAATCCTCCTTCCATATCTAGTGATAAAAGTCTTCAAGCCTCCTTATTACTCACTTTTACTTATTTTTTTACTTTAAATCAATTATTTAATTTATAATTCATATTAAAATCTTTCAGTTTTATACCACTTTACCTCTCTTTTAAATATAATATCTTTGAGATACTGAATTATACCCTTTATAGCCACTACCATCCAAAGTTGACAATATGTAAAATACATAATTGGAACTAAAACCAGATTTTTTAAATTACTTTCGCCTTTTTCCATACTTAAAGTTAAAAATACTTCCAATATGAAAAGAATATATGCAAGAATCCACAGCACAAGAAAATTTCCAGTAATATGTATTTCTATTTTAGTAAACAAACTTAATAAGAAAATCCCATCAGATATTATTACAGAGGAAAGGAATAAAAAATACACTGTAAAAAAGTAAAATATATCAAATATGACACTTTTAGCATTATTATTAAATATTCCTTTTATGTATTTAAGCAAAACATAAATGTTCCCCTTTGCCCATCTAGTACGCTGTTTAAACCATACTTTTAAATTTTCTGGTTCCTGTTCCCAGGTTACTGACTTTGGCATAAATTTTATTTTATATCCCATTTTATATATTCTAAAACTTATTTCTGTATCCTCAGCTATAGCCTTTATATCCCATCCTGACAGTTCTTCAATTATGTTTCTTCTAACTATAAAATTAGTGCCTGGTATGGTACAAAGATTTAAAAGCTGCCATCTTCCTGCTTGAGCCATCCACTGAAAACTTAAAGTTTCTATATTTATGAATTTAGTTAGGAGATTCCTAGCTTTATTTCTAGTTCTAAATTTTCCTATAACTGCTCCAAGACTTTCATCCTTGTGTATAGTATTCACCAAATATCTAAGTGCATTTTTCTCTGGAGTATTATCTGCATCATATACAGCAATATACTCTCCTTTAGATATCGCAAATCCCTTGTTAAGTGCATTAGATTTACCTTTACCGCCATTTTTCTCATCTGTATTTATAATGGTAAAATTATATTTACCGTAATCCTCTTTTATTTTTTCAAGCAATTGCCTTGTATTATCAGATGAATTATCATTTATTACAATAAGTTCCATTTTGTCCCTTGGATAATTTAAAAGCAATAGAGATTTCACGGTTCTTCCTATGACCTTTTCTTCGTTATGTGCAGGTACCAGTATTGAAACCATAGGATAATCATTTAAATCCTCTATAGTTTTCTCTATAGTTTTTCTATAGTATTTATATCCTGATATAGACAGCACAATATTCATAAGAAGTAACATCCATATAGAAACCAAAGAGTATATAAATAAATAATCTACAAAATTTAATTCCTTCATAATTTATCACCTTAAAAATTTCTTTCTATCTATTTTTTTCAACACTATAAAAATAATTAAGAATATAATACAAAATATAGATACTATAACTATAAAAACTAAATTTACATTCCCTATATACCCTACTTTCTTAGGTTTTTCTACCTTTGCATTATTGTACTTTTCTTTAGGATAACTTACTTCAATTCTTCCTGCTTTGGACTTTATACTTATGTCATTCCATTTAACCCAGTTATCTTCTTTTTTTAAATCTAAAAAATCTACATTTTGACTTTTAAAAAATTGCACTATTTCCTTAAGGTATCCAATATCTAAATAGCAATGAAAGAAAGCCCCTACTATATACCCTTTTGATAATGCAACTTGTTTAAAATTTTCCTTTATGTTAGATATGGATAGTATATTTTCTGGATCCACATACCCTAAATTTTCTGGAATTAATTTATTAAATGCATCTGTATCATAAAGCTTATATGGAAAAGATGTAGTAGTAAACTTTTGATTATTACTTTGATATTGGCCTACATAAGTAGAAAAATATTTTTTAATTTCCTTATATCCTTTAATATCCATAGCATAATGGGGAGCCTCAAACCCCAAAGGGTATATACCATTTTTCACGCATTCCTTTAATCCACTTCCAACTTTATCATACACATATCTTTCCATATCACCTTTTAATGGCTGATCCTTTTGACCATCCCAAAATTCAAATCCCTCTCCAGAAGCCTCTTCTCTGGAGTTTTGGTGAGTATATCCATGAAGTATTACACTTCCTCCTCTTTCCTGCATATACCTTATGGTCTCTGAAAAATCCTTCTTATGTGAAATAGTATTTACATATCCTGTTTTAGTATCTACATAAGTAGGTATTAGAGCTATCATGAAAGGCACTCCCTCTTCATTAAGATAATCCGCTATAACTCTAAGCTGCTTTTGATCCCTAAAGGGATGTACATCTTCTATTCTTACATATACTTTACCCTTATTATCTCTTTTAAAGGAAAACATATGGTTTAGTAAATCTGAAAATATGTAAAAAAGCACTGAGTTATCATCTACTCTAGATACGTACCATAGATTTCCACTGTTTAATGCATAGGGATAAAATTCTCTACCATCACTTATGTAAGATAAAATTTGTACTTGATTATTTATAGGCTTAAGTATAGTAAATAACTCCTTTGATTCTATTATGAACTTTTCCATACTCTTCACTGACTTGTTTTTTTCTTCACTACTACTGTAATATATCTCTGTAATATCCATCTTCTTGCCTGAATATTGTAAATTATATTTTGAATTATTTTCAAGAAAAAACTCTATACCTTTGCCAATCCAGCATATTTTGCCTTTATACTCCTTTAAATCTTTTATAAGTTCTCTATTATTTAATTCCCCATCGATACCTAATACAAAAACATAATCATAATTATTTAAATAGCCAGATTTATATTTTTCTACATTTATGTCTTCACCTTTTAAATCATAGGCTCCAAAAAGTTCTTTAATACTATTGACCACATTATCACTATAGCTGAAATAATTATGTCTATCATATATTACTAAAGCTTTTTTTCTTTTTTCAATGCTACTAACCTTAAGGCTTATGGAATTAAACATTCCTAAAAACACAAGGGCAAATAATACTACTCTTGCACCCTTTGGGTTTTTCTTATTTTTTCTAATCCACATCATATTCCAATTCCCTTTCAGTTAATTCTTTAAATTGGAAAGAATTTTCTATAGATTTATTGTATTGGTGAGCTCCTATTTTAACTTCTATATTTATATTTTTGCTCTTTTCTTTTTCTTGTAAATTTAATTCCCTTATTTTTTCCTTAATTCTTTCTTTTACAACCTCTGCTCCTTTTATGTCCGTGTCTTCCATTAAAATAGCTAAAGTATCTTTAGATAATTTATATCTTATATCTTCATTTCTAGTTGAATCCATCACACACTTACTTATTTCTTTCATAAGCTCTGCCATTTTACTTTCACCTAGAAAACCACTTAGCTGCTGAAAATAGCTAACTTTTATAATCATCAAAGATAAAGTAGTATTATGTCTTTTAACTCTACTTATAGTCCTATCTAAATCCATGTAAAACGCTTTTAAATTACTTAGTCCAGTATTTTTATCTATGGTTATAAGTTCTTTGTACTGCATTCTTAATTTATTATTAATACTCTGCATCTGGTTTATATTATAAGATAACTTTCCAGATATAAATCCACTTAAAGGTATAGATATCATCCAAAAATAAGTTAGAATTTCTACAGATTTTCCTAAAATAATGCTACTGTAAAGTATATAACTAGCATAAAAAAATATAACCACTATGCTAGACAAAAGTCCTCCTATAATACCTTTAAAATAAGCTATAATAGCTACTAAAAAAACTAATGCTAACATAATAAAGTCTAGTAATATGCTTTTAGTAAAATTAATATATAAAAAACTAGTTGTTAGAAATATTATTAAAAACAATAACAAAAAGAACATGTCTATATTCTTAGCTTCTTCATTCATAAGTTTCCTCCATTTTATACATAATTAATTATACGATTAACCCACAATAAGGTACAATATGGTAGAATTATGAAATTTATCCTCCATGACTTGCATAAAAGCTCGGAACAATAAATTTAATTTAAACAGTTCCTTCGCTTCTTATGCAAGTCATTCCAGAGAAATTTCATAATTCAAGTAATATAATGCTTTTTGTGGGTTAATCATTATATTACTTTTTATATTTCTGTTGATTAAAACAAATGATTCTTGATATTGAATAATTATCAATTTTTTAAAGCAATTAGTATTTTATATTATTAACCAGTAATTATTATAGTTATTAATATATTTACTAATAACTATTATTCAATCCATTTTACCATAATTACTAAAAACATTATATACTTTTTTAAGCTATCTGTATGTATTATTAATTGAAAATAAGGTGAGTTTTTACACACAAAAAAATAAAATCTACTTTAAGTTTTATCTATCTTAAAGCAGATTTTCAATTACCTTTTATAATTAGACACATAAAAATAAATAATTCAACTTTCGCAGTTATAAAATAAAAATATATAATTTGCAGATAAGTAGTAGGTACTAGCTAAGAAGTAAAAGTTGTTGAATAAATAACAAGTCAGTATGCTAGTATATTTAACTTGTTATTTATTTTCATGTACTTTATGTTTTTATAATTCTTCTGATACATTCTTACCCATAATAACTGCCTTATCTAATATATCCTCTCTCTCCCACACAGGTACTTCATCTGTATTAGCACAAAATAAACTATATTTATATTTTGCATTTACAGCTTTTAAGAATAAATCTATAACTGGTATTGAAGCATCAAATTGTTCCTCATGCTCCTTTGATCCACCCACGCATAGAAATACTCCTATTCTTTTTTTATCTCTATCTATAGAAGGATTGTTTAATTGATATTTACTAGACCAAAACATCTGGCACCTGTCTATCATTATTTTAGTAAGACTACTAACAGTATTAAAATAAAGTGGTGAAGCTATTATAGTACAGTCACTTTCATCAAAAGCCTTATAGAGTTTTTGCATATCATCATTAATACAGCACCTTCCAGTATCTGCACAATAATAGCATGAAGTACATGGTGCAATGTTCAAATCTCTCAAATAAATCTTTTGTATATGAACTTTTTCTTTGTCCATGCCTTCTAAAACTTTATCCAAAAGAAAATCTGTATTCTTACCTTTTCTTGGACTGCCTACTATAGCTAAAACCCTTTTCATCTTATTTCCTCCAATACCATGCTTTTTATTAGGTTATATTTTAAATGAATTCTCGCTAATTTTATAATAACATATTCTATGATTAAATCACAAAAGGTACAATGTGGTGGAATTATGAAATTTCTCCTTCATGACTTGCATAAGAGCTCGGAACAATAAATTTAATTTAAACAGTTCCTTTGTTTCTTATGCAAGTCATTCCAGAGAAATTTCATAATTCAGGTAATGTAATGCTTTTTGTGGCATAATCATTCTATATTATTATAACTACTCCATATGATTTTACCTTACCTATTTATATAATTCCCTTTATATTTAAGTCTTGTTTTATTATTTTAAACTAAATTATACACTTCTACAATTTGTGTCTCTGAAAATTTCTCCATAGATTCCACTGCTGCATCTAAAGTATCTAGGGAAGTGAATATTTTTATAGAATTTTCTACAGCTTTTCTTCTTATTCTAAATCCGTCTCTCTCTGAGTTATTCCCTTTAGTTGGAGTATTTACTACAAATTCTATTTTTTTGCTGCTTATGCAGTCTAATATATTTGGAGTTCCACTGCTTATCTTATTTACCTTCTCTACACTTATTCCGTTTGTTTGGAGAAGTTTTGCAGTTCCTTCAGTGCATATGAAGGTAAAACCTAGTTTATGTAGTTTTTTAGCTATGTGTAAAAATTCCTCTTTATCCTGCTCTTTTATAGTAGCTAATACTACTCCCTTATCCTTAATTATATTTCTATTAGCTGCTATAAATCCCTTCTGTAGAGCTTCCTTAAGAGTTTTTCCCACACCTAGTACTTCTCCTGTGGACTTCATTTCTGGTCCTAAACTCACTTCCACATTATGAAGCTTTTCAGTGGAGAACACAGGTACTTTTACTGCTACCAAATCCGGTTCTTTGTATATTCCTGTACCATATTCTAAATTCTTTAGCTTTTCACCCATTATTACTCTTGTAGCTAATTCTACTACCGGAATTTTGCTTATTTTGCTTATGTAAGGCACTGTACGGCTAGCTCTAGGGTTTACTTCTATTACATAAACCTCTTCTTTAAATTCTATAAACTGAATGTTTATCATCCCCAATACATTCATTTCTAGGGCAAGCTTACGTGTATAATCTAAAATTTTATCCTTTACTCCTTCTTTTATACTTTTTCCTGGGTACATGGTTATACTGTCTCCTGAATGTACACCAGCTCTTTCTAAATGCTCCATTATTCCAGGTATTAATATATCCTGTCCATCACATATAGCATCCACTTCTATCTCAGTTCCCATAAGGTATCTATCTATTAATACTGGATTCTTTTTATCCTGCTTAAATGCCTTTTCTAAATAATGTACTAGCTCCTTTTGGTTATGAGTTATTTCCATGCCTTGTCCTCCAAGCACATAGGATGGTCTTACTAACACTGGATATCCTATTTCTTCTGCATGGGCTATTCCTTCCTCTACATTCCATACAGCTTTTCCTTTAGGCCTTTTTATATTAAGTTTTTCTAATACCTCATCAAACTTTTCTCTATCCTCAGCTAAATCTATATCTTCTGTACTTGTTCCTAAAATCTTAATATTTTTTTCTTTTAAAAATCCTGCTAGCTTAATGGCTGTTTGTCCTCCAAACTGCAAAACTACTCCTTCTGGCTTTTCTTTTTCTATTATATTAAAAACATCTTCTTCTGTAAGAGGCTCAAAATACAGTTTATCTGATATATCAAAGTCTGTGCTTACAGTTTCGGGATTATTGTTAATTATTATGGTCTCTATGCCTAATTTTTTTAAGGCTTTTATGCAGTGTACTGATGCATAGTCAAATTCTATACCCTGTCCTATTCTTATAGGGCCTGAGCCTATGACTACTACTTTTCTTTTATTACTTACTGCTACCTCATCTTCTATTTCATATGTGGAGTAATAATATGGTGTTAATGCTTCAAATTCTGCTGCACAAGTATCCACCATTTTATACACTGGATTTATTCCCCATATAGTTCTAAGCTCTAATATAGTATTAGGATTCACCTTTAATAAATCCCCTATACCCTTATCTGAAAATCCTTTTTTCTTTAAACTATACATCCATTCTTTATTTAAACCATCTATAGTGCTATTTTTTAGTGTTTCCTCTTCTTCCACAATATCCTTTATTTTATCCACAAAATATCTATCTATGCCTGTTATTTCACAGACTTTTTCCACACTATATCCTCTTCTTAACATTTCTGAAAGTTTAAAAATCCTCTCATCATCTGGATTCTTTACGCTTTCCCTTAATTCCTTTAAGTTCATATGGGCAACTCCATGGTATGCCAGTGAATATGCTCCTATTTCTAGTGAACGAATCCCCTTTAGAAAAGCCTCTTGAAAATTTCTACCTACAGCCATTATTTCTCCTGTAGCCATCATCTTTGTACCCAATATTCTATTTGCATCTTTAAACTTATCGAAAGGCCATTTTGGTATTTTAACAACCACATAATCCAATGAAGGTTCAAAGCAAGCATAGGTCTTTTTTGTTACTGCATTTTTTATTTCATGAAGTCCGTAACCTAAAGCTATTTTTGCAGCTACTTTTGCTATAGGATATCCTGTAGCTTTTGAAGCTAAGGCTGAGGACCTACTTACTCTAGGGTTTATCTCTATAACCGCATATTGAAAACTCTTAGGGTTTAATGCAAACTGTACATTACATCCGCCTTCTATACCCACTGCATCTAATATTTTTAAAGCTGACGTTCTAAGTAGTTGATATTCCTTATCTGAAAGTGTTTGACTCGGTGCCACTACTATGCTGTCTCCTGTATGTACTCCTACTGCATCTATGTTTTCCATATTGCATACACATATGGAATTTCCGAAAGAATCCCTCATTACCTCATACTCTACTTCTTTCCATCCCTTTACACTTTTTTCTAGTAATACTTGGTGTACAGGACTTAGTTCCAATCCCATTTTAAGTATTTCCCTTAACTCTTCTTCATCTTTTGCAATACCGCCGCCAGTTCCCCCTAAGGTATAAGCCGGTCTTACTATTAATGGATATCCTATTTTAGAGGCAAAATCTAGCCCTTCATCCATTTCATTAACTATGCTGCTTTCTATAACTGGCTCATTTATCTCTTGCATTATGCTTCTGAAGCTTTCCCTATCTTCCCCTCTTTTTATAGCTTCTACAGAAGTACCTATTACTTTAACATCATACTCATCTAGTATACCTTCTTCATGAAGAGCCACCGCCATATTTAAAGCTGTTTGTCCCCCCATACCCGCCAATAAACTATCTGGTCTTTCTTTTTCTATAATTCTTTTTACAAATTCAACAGTAAGCGGTTCTATATAAACTTTGTCTGCCACTTGGCTATCTGTCATTATAGTAGCCGGGTTACTATTTACCAAAACCACTTCTACTCCTTCTTCCCTCAATGCCTCACATGCCTGTGTTCCTGAATAGTCAAATTCTGCTGCCTGTCCTATAACTATTGGACCTGAACCTATTACCAATACTTTTTTTATCTCTCTATTTAAACCCATACTAAATTCCTCCTATTGAAAATCATCATATTTTGCATACTATCTAAAGTCTTCTTAAATGACTTTTAATTCAAAACGCTCTCTCACTACAAATATTGCAATTATTAACTGAACTTTCGCACATAATTTTCAAATTCTAAATCAAATAAACAAAGAAAATACAAATATAGTTTTTAATTTAAATTTCAAAATGTAAAATTTAAAATGAAGGTTGAAATTCCTATAGAATTTCTTGAATTTATATTTTATCAAAAACTCCTAAAGAAGTTTTATCCTTAAAATTTTGAATTTTAAATTCTAAATTTTATTTTGTAACTGCAAAAGTTGAATTAATCATTAACTCTAGATATAAAGTTTTGTTCTATAATTTCTTAAGCTATAGCTTTAAAAATTCATCGAATAAATACTGATTTTCCATAGGGCCAGGACTTGCTTCTGGATGATACTGCACACTGAATATACGTTGTTTTGTGTTTCTCATGCCCTCTACAGATCCATCATTTAAACTTACATGGGTAACCACCATATTCTCTGGCATTTCTTTTACAACATAACCATGATTTTGAGAGGTTATATAAACTCTATTTTTCTCTAAATCTTTTACTGGATGATTGCATCCCCTGTGTCCAAACTTCAATTTTTCTGTACTTCCTCCTAGGGCTAATGCTAAAAGCTGATGTCCAAGGCATATGCCTCCTATAGGTTTTTTACCCACTAGTTTTTTTATATTTTCTATAACTTCTGTCAAATCCTCTGGATCTCCAGGCCCATTAGACAAGAATATTAAATCTGGATTTAAATTAATCACTTCTTCTGGCTTTGTGTAAGCTGGAAATACTGTTATTTTGCAATTTCTTTCTTTAAAGCATCTTATTATATTTTCTTTTACTCCAAAATCCATAAGAGCTATATGCTTACCACTTCCATCTACAGTGTATTTTTCCTTAGTAGTCACTTCCCTAACTGCATTGACATTTGAAAAACTTTTAATTTTCTCTTGTACTGCTTCCTTATTGATTTCCCCTAGGGCTATTACACCTCTCATGGTTCCACTATTTCTTAAAACTCTAGTTAAAGCTCTCGTATCTAAGTTTTCAATGCCTATTATTTTATTCTGTTTTAAGTAACTGTCTAGATTCATCTCAGCTCTAAAATTACTAGGATTTTTACAATATTCTTTAACTATAAACCCCTTTACCTTTGGACTTTTAGACTCTAAATCCTCCAAATTCACTCCATAATTCCCTATCAAAGGATAAGTCATAGTCACTATCTGTCCCCAATAAGAAGGATCTGTAAGTATCTCCTGATATCCTGTTATTCCGGTGTTAAAAACCACTTCTCCTACAGCATCTTCTAAATATCCAAAGGCTTCTCCTGAAAATACCGCACCATTTTCTAAAATCAAATTAGCTTTCAATTTCATTCCTCCAATACGTAAATTTTTCTTAAGTTCATTTTTGTTTCTTTCGCAGAGTTTATTTTTCTACCATATTTATCCACTTTATAACTCTTGTTTTAATTCCAGTGTTTATTGTGCTTATGAAGAATTTACTTAATAAGCATACTTCACTATAACTAGAGTTTAGAAGGATTTATATTGATATAAAAAATAACAAAAAGGATAGTAAAGGAAATATTAAAAATTCCCTACTATCCTACTACTATTCACATCTTTATTTGATTTTTCATGAAATTTACTAATTATGAATTTCGAATTTATTGCATTGGTATTTTCTTTTAAAAATGCACCACAAAAAAACATAATCCTTCCTCCTTTCTGGCCTCACGGGACCAATTTAAAGCAATTCATCTGTTGTTCAATATACAACTAAATTAAAGTTTATACATTTTAGTGTATTTAAATTTATTTTTTTTATTATTTTAATGCAAAACTTGAATACTGTCAAATGTTTTTTTGTATGTTAAAGGAGTTTTAAAAAACTTACATTTCATTTTATTTCACATATAACTATTTTTATATTAGGTACATGAAAAGAAATAAAAAGTCAAAGATGCTAGTATATTCACTTATTATTTATTTGAATGTGCCTTAATAAATCTTTTACTATAAGTGACCTTCCTAAGATAGAAATTACTCATCCAAGGCATCTTAGTGAACATAAAGATTTTTAGCAGCTTTTATACACAATACTTATGCAATTGTTAGAATATCAACTACTAAACCTTATAATGAACATAAGAACTTTTCCTACTTCATAGTCTTGAAACTCCATAGGCTTTAAATCCCGTAGGTCCTACGGTAGAACTGGGGATTATACAATCCCCGTATATTTAAAAAGAATGTGGGCGCAAAATTTTTTTCATAAGAGTTACATTTATTTTTTCCCCCAAATTAAGCGGAATATTTGTATTTAATGATTTATAATTGTACTCTAAATTTAAATAACTATCACTATTTTCCACGTAAATAAGACTTTTATTATACCAGCAACTCTTATACTCTAAAAACTTACAGAACTTGCTCCAAGAAAAACTTTTTAGATGTGCACAATTTTCTATATAATCTGTGCCTTTTTTCACATTACATTCCTGAATATATATGATTTGATTTTCATCAACTATATTCTTTGAAAGTTTATGTAAAAAATCATCTCTTTTATTTTGAATTTTTTCATAGAGCTTTCCTATTTGTTTCTCTAATTTTTTTCTATTATTGCTTTCTTTTTCTTTACTAAGCAATTTTCTTTCTAATTTTTTTATTTTTTTTATATATTTAAAATAATAAATACTTTTATCATTGCTTATGGTAATAAAATCTTTCATCTGAAGACTTATTATATTTTTACCTTCTGTAGAAGGAATTTGACGTTTTTTCTGTTCTGTTATTACGGATACGTAATACTTACCACTAGAACTTTTGATAACTGTGGCACTTATTATTCTTCCTTCAACTTTTCTATGAACTTTTGCGTCTACCCATTTAAGTTTAGGTAACTTTATTTTTCCATCCTTAATTACTATATTGGAATTAACACAATTTACAGTGTAACACTTTCTAATACTTTTTTTACTTTTAAAATTAGGAAATCCAAAGGCCTTATTTTTAAAAAAATTTTGAAAGGCCTTATCTAAATTCCTAATTGATATTTGCAAAGAAGTGCTGTCCGCTACTTTTAGCCAGGGATACTGTTTTTTTAATAAGGGAAGATGATTTTGTTGTTCCAGGTATCCAATAGTTTTACCTGCAGAGTCATAGGCTCTTATTCTCTGAGATAAAAAGTAATTATATACAAACCTAACACAACCAAAATTCTTTTCAATTTTAGCTATTTGATGAATGTTTGGATAAATCCTGAACTTGTAACCTTTGTTTAAGAGAGAACTATTTTTCACAGACAACACCTCCTCTTGCTCTAAATGATAATAAAAAAAGGTAGAGAAATATCTCTACCTTCGTGGTCTAAATTCGGTGATGTGGAAACTATTCCACTTGGTTAAAACTTCGTGTTCAACCAAATATTTAATTTATCTAACAATTAGATTGTAACACTAATATAAATGTATGTCTATAGTAAAATTAATTTTTTAACAAAATATTTTAATTTTTCAATTTATTTAACCATTAACACTTATTATTTATCTCTTCCCTCAGTGTACGCATACTTAAGTTCTACACCACTACCAAATAAAGGACTCATTAAATTCTTAACATATTTGTATCTATAAGTATTTCTCTTTCTATAAACTGTTGGAGCTATAACTGCATCTTCATAAAGTAATATTTTTTCTGCTTCTTTATATGCTGCCAATCTTTCCTTTTCATCTAAAGATTTCATACCAGTTTTAACTAAATCGTCGTATTTCTTGTTTGACCATCCTGTTGGAACTATACCTGCATCTGTCATCCACATATCGAAGAATGTGTTAGGGTCATTGTAATCGCCTGTCCAAGCCATACCAGCTACTTGATATTGCATTTCATCAGTTCTCTTTTGGAATACTGGCCATTCAACATACTCAGCTTTTAAATTTACTCCTAAACTCTTCTTATACATTTGTTGCATATACTCTGCATATGTTCTATACCACTGATCTGTACCAGCAAATAACATTGTAACATCTAATTTAGCTGGATCCTCTGACATGCCAAGCTCTTTTAATCCCTTAGCTAATAAAGCTTTTGCATCTTTATTTTCTTCAACTAATTTCTTTATTGGTTCTTCTCCAACTAACTCTCTAAAGTCTTTTCCACCTAATTGTAGTGATGGTGGTGCCCATCCATAAGCAGCTTCGTTTACACCTTTAAATATTACGTCAGCTATATCTTCTCTAGTTGTAGCAATAGAAAATGCCTTTCTAACATTTGCATTGCTAAATAATTTATTTTTAGTATTAAAGAAATTGTAGTTTGTTGATGGGTCATAACTCTTCAATACGTCAAATTTACCTGTACCATCAAATTTCTTTATCCACTCCGGTTTAGTAACTGCTAAAGAATCTATATTACCATTATATAATGAATTATATCTTGCATTTTCATCTTTTATAATATTCATTGTAACCTTTGATAATTTAACACTATCCTTATCCCAGTATTTATCATTCTTTTCAAGAACAACTTTACTGTTATGAGTCCATTCTTTTAACACAAATGGGCCAGAAGATACCATTGTATTTGCCTCTGCTCCATACTTTTCTCCATGTTTCTCTACTATATCCTGTCTTTGAGGTAACATTACCTTAAAATAAGTTAAATCCAAAAAGTATGCACATGGTTGCTTAAGAGTTATCTCTAATGTTTTATCATCCTTTGCCTTAACTCCTACTGAATCTGCTGCAGCTTTTCCTGCATTGTATTCATCTGCATTTTTAATTGGTGATAATAGGAATGCATATCCTGAACCCACCTTTGGATCCAATGTTCTTTTTATTCCATATTCGAAGTCTTTAGCTGTAACTTTCTTTCCATCGCTCCACTCATAATCTCTTAAATGGAATGTCCAAACAGTACCATCTTCATTATGCTCCCATTTTTCTGCTCCAGCAGCTTTAATTACATCTTTTCCATCCTTATCCTGTTCAATTCTTGTAAGTCCCTCATTTATTTCTGTAAGTATTTGAGATGAATATAAATCTGTTGATTTTGATGCATCCAATGATTTTGGCTCAGCACCTAAAATTAAATTTAAGTATTGATCCTTATCCATTTTTGCACCTGCAGCTTGCTTATCATCTGTACTTTTCTTTCCACAGCCTACTAATCCTGAGGTAACCAACAATGTTGAACCTAGTACCAAGGAAATTAATTTTTTACTTTTCATTTTAAAAGCCCCCTTTATATTTTCCTTTTTGCAATGTTCCTTTTGATAAATATGAAAATATTACAATAAAAACCTTCTGCTAAAATATAGAATTTTCTTTATTATGAATATAATATGTATTTATTATTCATTTCTTAATTAATATATCACATGTATATATACTTGTCAAATATTTTTTTACATTTTCGTGATCTGCTACTATATATATATTTAACGTTCTTTCTATTATTTTAGTCATTTTTTTATTATTTATTCTTCTTTTAATGTTAATTTTATAACTTTAAATGAGCAAATTTCATAACAAATTATGGAATAAAAATAGACATTCATAATATCCTAGTGTATTATATTTCTGTCAGAAAACATAAACAAAGGATGAATATAAATGTCTACAGAAAATAATATACCATATAATAAAGAGATTAACAATTTCATAATTAAACTTGGATTATCATTATATTTAACACTGCCTCAATTAAAACATGTTTGTGAATTTATCTTTGCAGCCGTAGGTCGTGGGTATGATGGCAAAGTTATTCATATAGCTGAAAGTTGCTATCAGAGTACTTATAGAACATCCATAGGTCAATTTTTATCCAAAAGCCCATGGAATGAAGATTATATTTTGAGAGCATTACAAAAGTTCGCAGTTAATAAAATTTGGCAGTTATCTCGTGATACAGGAAAGCCTATTTATGTGATTATTGATGATACTATCTGTAAGAAGACAAAGCCTTCGTCACGGGCTAAAAATCCTATAGAAAAGTGTCAATTTCATCAATCACATTTAGAAAATAAAAAAGTCTATGGACACCAAGTTGTAGGTGCTTTACTACAATGTGGCGATGTTACAATTCCTTATCAGCTAACGCTTTATGATAAGACTAAAGTCGATAAAGACAATAAAAAATTTACTAAGATTAATATTGCTGTAAATATAATATCTTCATTACCCGAACCACCTATTCAAGGTTTCGTCTTAGGGGATAGTTGGTATAGTGCTGAAATAATTATAAAAACAGCAAAGGCAAAAGGCTTTGAATATATAGGAGCGTTAAAAACTAATAGAATTATATACCCAAAATGCTCGCGCATGAATCATAAAATTAATGGTTTTGCCAAAACTATAAACAAGGAAGACTTTCACCTCGTAACAGTGAATAAGCACTCTTACTATGTTTATAGATATGAGGGCAAAATCAATGGTTTTAAAAATGTTGTAATTCTTATTAGTTATCCTAAAGAAGCTCTCTATAATGAAAAAGCATTAAAATCTTTTATATCAACAGATATAAATCTCACAACAGAAGAAATACTTTTTCAATACCGTGAACGTTGGACAATTGAAGTATTTTTCCGTCAAAATAAGATGGAATTAGGTTTTGATAATTATCAAGTTCGTGGTGAAAAAGCCATAAAGAGATTTTGGATTTTAACTCAATTGACTTATCTTTATTGTACTTGTTGCATAAGCACAGATTGTTCTAAATTTGGAGAAGGTTTAAAAATAGCTCGTAAACAATCCCAACAAGAAGTAATTGCTTGGGTATATTCTCAATATAAAAAAGGAGTTAGTTTAAATGCTATTTTTGATACTCTTAAATTATCACACAATAAGTGTGCTTAAGTAATGTAAAATAATGTAAGTGTTTTTGCTCATTTAAAGTAATTATTTTTTGCATTTAATTATACTAATTGTAAAAAAATTTCATACATTCTTATAAAAACGATAGTTGCTTTTCAATTTATAGTTATGCCTGAATGAAATTTATTCATTTTTAACATTCACTTTTTTATTTTTTAAAAATAAAAAAATTAGAATATTATCTTTTTAAGATAATATTCTAATCCCTTTCTTACCTGCCCCATTCTTATAAACTTACTATATTTTTTTCTTTATTATTCTAATTGTTAATTCTTAATTTTTAATTAGGTGATTAACCCACAAAAAGTATTACATTACTTAAATTATGAAATTTCTCTGTAATAACTTGCATAAGAAGCAAAGGAACTATTTAAATTTAATTTTAGAAATTCTTCTTTTAGACAGATAAAATTATCTCAAGCCTGGCAAGTGAACCTGAGTCAGGACACTGAATGTGAGCGTTAGATAATTTTATATGGCTAAAAGATTAGAATTTCTTAAATTAAATTTATTGTTCCTAGCTCTTATGCACATCATAGAGGATAAGTTTTATAATCCAACCATATTATACCTATTTTTATGGTTTAATCATTAGGTTACAAATTCTTAATTTTAACTATATTTCTCTCGTTTCATTAGATAGCCATTGTTTTTCTTCTACATTTAAGTATGGTGATAATTTTTCGAAAACCATTTTATGATAAGAATTTAACCAAGCTCTTTCTTCCTTTGAAAGCATTTCTACTACTACTCCATCCAAATCGATTGGACAGTAAGTTACAGATTCAAATTTCATAAATTGTCCAAATTCAGTGCTTTCATCCTTAACAACTAAAAGTTCATTTTCTGTTCTAATTCCATGTTTGCCTTCTATATATATTCCTGGCTCGTTGGTTATTATCATGCCTTCTTCTAGTTTTACAGAATTAAATGCAGGGCTTATTCTATGTGGTCCTTCATGTACATTTAAGAAATATCCAACACCATGACCAGTTCCACACTTATAGTCTATGCCATACTCCCAAATTGGCTGTCTAGCTATAGCATCTAAATGAGTTCCAGTGCATCCATATAAAAACTTAGTTCTTGATAATGCTATATTACCTTTTAAAACTAATGTGTAATCTCTTTTTTCTTCTTCAGTTAACTCTCCAAGTACAAAAGTCCTTGTTATATCTGTAGTTCCATCTAAATATTGTCCACCAGAGTCCACAAGCAAGAATCCTTTTGTATCCAATTTGTATGTTAATTCTGGAGTAGCTTTGTAATGCATCATAGCTGCGTGATCTTTATGTCCAGCTATAGTGTCAAAACTTATGCCCATAAAATGTTCTTGTTGTTTTCTAAAACTTTCTAACTTATCTGAAGCAGATATCTCAGTGATTTCTTCTTTTCCTATGCTACTTTTTAGCCAACGGATAAATTTAACCATGGCAACACCATCTCTTACATGGCAATTCTTTAAATTTTCTACTTCTTCTTTGCTTTTGATAGCCTTCATCAAAGTAGTTATATTATTTTCCTCTATAGCTTTACATCCTGCTGGTATAGCATTAAATATCCAATAATTCACCCTATTTGCATCAAAAAGAATTTTCTCATTTTTAAATGATTTAACATAATTTTGTATTTCTTCATATTCTAAAACTTCTACAGAATCATTTTTTAATTCTTCCTCTATTTCCTTTGAAACCTTTGCTTTATCTATGAAAATATAAGCCTTTTCTTTTGTTACTAAAGCATAAGAAGTTACCACTGGATTATTATTAACATCATTTCCTCTTATGTTAAAAAGCCACGCAATATCATCTAAACTAGTCAATAAAAATGTAGTAGCACCTAACTTTTCCATATGCTTTCTCACTTCATTAATTTTATCTACTCTTGATTTTCCTGCAAATTCTACAGCATGAGATATAATAGCTTCTTTTGGGATTTCTGGTCTATCAGTCCAAATCTCTCCTATTAAATCATAGTCAGAAATTATTTTGATATTTTTTTTAGCAAACTTTTTCTCCATGTTTCTAACAGCTGCTACAGAAAATAATCTTCCGTCAAAGCCTATAACTGCCCCTTCTGGTAAAGTATTATAAAGCCATTGTTCATAAGTAGGCACATTAGGTTGTCCCATTTTAAATAAATCTATTCCTGATCCTTCTAACTGTCTAGCTGCTTGTATAAAATATCTTCCATCTGTCCATACACCATTTTGTCCATGAGTTATAACTGCTGTTCCTGCTGAACCAGTAAAGCCAGATATCCACTCTCTTGATTTCCAGTGATTTGCCACATATTCACTTTGGTGAGCATCAAAACTTGGAACTATATAAGCATCCATCTCCTTTTGTTGCATGAGATTTCTTAATGCTTCAACTCTTTCTTTAACTGTCATTTTATTCGCCTCCTACAAAGTAATCCCCAAAATTCATTTTGATAAAAAATTTTAATTATTTTTTCATCTACATAAAATTATATACCAATTGTTCCATAAATTCTACATAATAAACAATACTTTATATTATTTTTTTCTAATTAATAATACCCTATGGCTAATATGTCCTTTTTATTTAGTTATTTATTTGAATGTGCCTAACTTTCACTGTTATAAATTAAAAAAACCCCTTCGAAATTTCAACCTTCATTGAACACTGTACATTGAAAGTTGAACTAATAAAAACACTATACCATTGAAGATACATACTTATTTCAATGGTATAGTCTGAAAATTTATATATTAAATTTATTAACTTCTTCTAAAAGCTTATCTGCTAGTTCATCAAAAGTTTCAGTATTAGATGCTAATTCCTCTATAGTTGCCAGTATCTCCTCTGTGCTAGCTGAAACTTCTTCTGTAGCTGCAGAAGTTTCCTCCGAACTTGCTGATATATTCGTAATAGAATTTACTATTTGTTCTTTTTCACTTATCATATCTTCATTTAATTCTTTTACTCTTTCTACCTCATCATTTAACTTAGATATTATATTAGATATTTGCCTAAATATCTGCCCTGTCTCACTAACAGATTTCTCTTGAGCACTTACATTCTCTTCAGTATCATTTAAAGAAATCACTGCGTTGCTAGATTTATCTTGTATATCTGATATTAAATTCTTTATTTGTTCTGTAGCTTCTTGGCTACCCTCTGCTAGCTTTCTTATTTCCTCTGCCACTACTGCAAATCCTCTACCTGCTTCTCCTGCTCTTGCTGCCTCTATAGATGCATTCAAAGCCAATAAATTAGTTTGCTCCGCTATTGCTGATATAGTATTTACTATATTTCCTATTTCTTTTGAACCTTCATCCATTTTATCTATTGCTATCTTCAGCTTCTTTCCACCTTCTGAAGTATCTCTAGTTTTTTCAACAAGTTCCGATACCACACCTAATCCTTTTTCATTAAGCTCCGCTGCTTCCTTAGAAGATTTTGTAACTACACTTATTCTTTCAGAAATCTCCCCTATGCTTGTAGATAATATTTCTGCTTTAGATACTCCCTTTTCTGTATCCTTAGCTTGTTCATTAGCTGTTTTTGCTATTTCATCTATAGTCTTTGCTACCTCTACTGTTGCTGCACTTACCTGTTCTGACATTTGATTTAAAGACTTTGCTCCCTCATTTACAGTATCAGAAGAAGTTTTTATATTTTCTAATAAATTCTTAAGACTAACTACCATCTTATTAAATGCATTACCAATTGAGCCAAATTCATCTTTTCTACCTTTTGTATCTATACTTTCTGTTAAATCACCTAAAGCAGCCTTTTTAATACCACTTTCTAATACTTTAAGCGGTTTTATTATATATTTACTTAATCTTAAAGCAAACAATACCGCAAATACGGCACATACAACTGTAACAATTATGCTTATTCCTCTTATAGAATTTATATAACTGCCTATTTCTTTTTCCTGGAAAGCTAATATCATCTTCCATCCTGTTTTTCCATTAGTTTCAAAAGAAGCTATATTGTCAATTCTGTCTTTTTTATATTCAATACTACCCATTTTTTCTTTGCCTATTTTCTTATAGAACTCTTCCTTAGAAGCATCTTTTCCTATAAGTTTTAAATTTTTATTGCTTATATACTTACCTTTTTCATCTACTATAAACACATTTCCAGTTTGTCCCAAGTTTATGCTATTATATTTTTTAACAAAGCTATCTAAATCTACATCTATGGCAAACACTCCAGCTACCACACCTTTTGCATCTATAAATGCTCTAGCAATAGTAATTACTTGACTACCGGTGCCAGCATCATTGTAAGGTTCTGTATATATTAAGCCATCGCTATATTCTACTGCTTTTTTATACCATTCCTTGCTAGTAGGATCATAACTTTTGTCACTGTCCACAGTAGATGATGCATTACTAACTGTAGCTTTATTTCTAGTACCTATATAAGCAAATTTTATTACAGGATCTTTTTCCGCTATGTTATCTAAAGTATTTTTAATATAAACCTTAGTTTTTTCAAGCTCTTCCTTAACTTTTGGATCAGCTGAGGACTTTAGTTTTTCATCTAAAGCGGCAAATTCTGAAAAGTTTTTATTTTCGTAATTTGAATTTACCATTCTTTCCATACTGCTTAAAAATTCATCCAAATTCATATTAGCTTCTTTTACCATGGCCTTTGAAGCTTGGTCAAAAGATTCGTTTAGTGCTTTTTTAGCCTTATTATAACTTACAGATGACATTATCATTATAGGTATTATCATCGCTAAAACCATAATAGGTACTACTTTGTACTTTATGCTATTTTTATTTTTACTGTTGCTCATTTCCATTCCCCCTGTAAAAACTTATTCCTGTAATATTATCGTATTCTTTAATAAGTTCTTAAATAGGATTATATGATTTGATATATTTATGAAATGAGCAAAGATTACGTAGTATTCACATTATTTATTTTTCTTGTAATAAATCCACTCAAGTATTAAAAATAATATGGACAGTAAAATTAATAACCACTGAAAACTAACTCCACTATTTTTTATAGCTGTAGCTGTTTTTCTATTAGATAAACTATCTACATTTTTAACATTTTTATTTATATCAGACTCATTATTTACCGGGAAATTAACCGCTATAGCTTCTTCCCTTTTCTCTCCATTATTTCCTTTCTCTACAACTCTGTAAATTCCCCTTTTTACTGAATTGGTATAAGGTTTTAACGGGTAACTAACAGATACACTATCCTTAATCCCTTCAGAAGTTTTTATATACATTTCTTTACTATTTGGCAATGGTGTTATTTCTATGTCATCACCACATATATAATCGTTCTTCAAATTAGTATTTCCTTTTAAAAAATAATCCATTAAATTATTTATAAATATAGGGAACTCCACATTCAATGGAAGATCACTATTTTCCATTGCAAAACTCAACACAAGTAATTTTCTACCTTTTACTTCTCCATGAAAACCCACGGTTTTCTCACCTATTTTAAAGACACTTTTCCCCCAAGATGGCAATTTTATATCCTTCATTTTTGAAACTACAAAGTTAGAGTTCTCCATGTAATTAGTTATATCACTCTTTTGTACTCCAACTTGTCCCCCTTTTATTTCCTTTCCTACAGAAAAAAATTTATTACTTGTAGGATTTATAAATATAATATTTCCTTTCTTAGGCAAGTTTTTAGGCGTCTCACCTATAAATATATAAACATCATAATTTTCATCTAAAGCATTTAAATCACTAGTTTTATAAACTTGTATTCCCTCCACTGTAGATAAGGCTTTTTCTATGAATAAATCACCCTTTGAAAAAAGTAAAACCTTACACTTTTTCTCTTCTTTTACTACACCATATATTACATTATCCCTATCTAATCCATCCTTCTCACTTATCTCTGCATATATATAATCTGATAATTTATTTACATTTTCAAAATATATAGTCTTAATTTCTTTAGGTTCTAACTGAACGTTCTTTACCCCTTGTATTTTTTCACCACTGTAAAGAGACACCTCTCTACTCAACTTAGAATTACTCCTATTGTTTATTCTTACCAAAGCTTTTAGATGATCTTCCTGAGATTTTTGCCATATATAATCCAAACTCACATTATCCACTTTTGAGTCAAGACTTATACTTTTGCCATTTATATCCTTTAAATTAATTTGATCATCTGTGTAAAAATAAGCTATGTAGTTTCCTAGCACCTTTCCCATAGCTTTTGTCATAGATATAGCATCATCCATATTTCCATAGGAATCTGTGGCTGGTATATTCTTTATCTTATCTACAGCTTCACTTTTACTACCTGAACTAACTTGAACTTTTGCGTACTTAGCAGATGAAATTACAGTGATTTTAGCATTGTTTGGCATTTTCTTTATAAGTTTTATAGCCTCTTCTTTCCCCTGCTCTAATCTAGTTTTTTCATTGTATAATGCATTCATACTTCCACTATTATCTAATATTATTATGGCATTTTGTACATTCTTACCATTTAGCTTTAACAATGGATTAGCTGCTGCAAGTACCAGCAAAGCTATAATAATAAGCTGGATAATCAAAAGAAGATTATTCTTCAGCTTTTGCCAAGGCTTATTTACTTCCACATCCTTGAGTGCATTTTCCCAAAGAAATGTACTTGAAATCTCTTTTTCCTTAAGTTTTTCCTTTAGCATGTACATAATTATAACTATGGGTATCATTGCTAAAAATAGGAAAAACCATGGATATGCAAAGGACATATCACCACATCCTTCCTCACTACAAAATTTCCATAGACTTGCAATTATTACTTATGCTTACCTATTATTTGTCATTTATCACTTGAAACTACTTATATTTTTGCACTTTCACTTGCTTGCCTCTGTGTTTAAAACATAACATCAAAGCTCACATATTAAATACTTTTATTTTAGCAAGACCAAAAATATTCCTTAAAATTTACCTGTTATGTAATTCCAAAGTTTTTTAAATATAATTTCTTCTAAAGACTCATCACTAGAAATAGCTACATATCTGCCACCTAATCTTCGAGAAATATTATTTAAATTTACAGTGAATCCCTTTAGTGCTTTATTATATTTTTTTACCATGTTATCAGTTACGGTTATATCTTTATATCTCTCTGTTTCACTGTCCTTAAGCCTTAAATGCCCCCGTAATTTAGGATTTAGTTCTTCTGGAGATAATATGTGTATAAGTATAAAATCTTGTTTTTTATACTTTAAATATTTGAGGCTTTCTTCTAAATTCTCCTCCGTAAAAAAGTCCGATATAATTATTGAAAGACCTCCTAAAAGTTTATGTTTCTTTTTTATACATTCATTTATTTTTGTTTTTCCCTTAAACTCTATACTTTGAAGAAAATCTGTATAATACTTAAAACTATTTTTGCTATTTAGTGCCTTAGAACTATAAAGCCCATTTTCCCCTAAGATATTTATACACACTCTATCAGAATCCTTTAAACTTAAAAAAGCTAAAGCTGCAGCTAATTGAAGAGCCCTTATACTCTTTTTTTCTTCTCCAAAATCCATAGATCTACTAGCATCTAAGAATATGTTAACTTCTGCTTCCCTTTCTTCCATAAAAAGTTTTAAAAGCAATCTATTAGATCTGCCATAAGCATTCCAATTAATTTTTCTTAAATCATCCCCTGGTGAGTATTCTCTAAAGTCTGAGAACTCCTGTGACCCTCCAACATCTTTAGATTTCCTAATACCTGAATTTCCACAGTGTGTTGACACTTTTATCTTTAAAGATATATTTTGTAGTTTTCTTAAAAAATCGCTGTTAAATATATCACTATACATACAAAACTCTGCTTTCTACATGTTGTACAAGGTATGCCCCTTGTCATGGCAATTTTTAAACTTCTGTATGGCAATACTGTAAAATTTCCTTTATAATTTGTTCAGTAGTTATTCCTTCAGATAATGCCTCAAAATTTAATAGAATTCTATGCCTTAATACTGGATAACTTACATATTTTATATCATCGAAAGATACATTATATCTTCCATTCATTAACGCTCGCACCTTTGCAGTAGAAATTAAACTTTGTGCTCCTCTAGGACTTGAACCATATCTAATATATTTTTTTGCTACCTCTGGAGAATTTTCTCCTTCTGGATGAGTAGAAAGAATAATTTTTAAGGCAAAATCCTTAACTGATGATGCTATAGGTATTTCCCTTGCTACCTTTCTTATTTCTAATATACCTTCTCCATCTATTACATTTTCTAGCTGCACTTTTTCATTGGTAACAGTTATATCTACTATGCTGCTAAGCTCCTGCAAATTTGGAAATTCCACATTTGTTTTAAAAAGGAATCTATCTAGTTGGGCTTCTGGCAAAGGGTACGTACCTTCCATCTCAATAGGATTTTGCGTAGCTAAAACCATAAAGGGCTGTGGAAGCTCATAACTACTTCTTCCTACAGTCACTGTACCCTCTTGCATAGCCTCTAATAGCGCTGATTGAGTTTTTGGTGTTGCTCTATTAATTTCATCTGCCAAAACTAAATTTGCAAATATAGGACCTTTCTTATATTGAAACTTACTACCTCCTTGGTCTTTAATAATAATATCCGTTCCTGTAACATCACTAGGCATAAGATCTGGAGTAAACTGAATTCTTGAAAAAGAAAGATTCATAACCCTGGATATGGTCTTTACCAATTGCGTCTTACCTAGTCCTGGCAGTCCCTCTAAAAGTATGTTTCCTCCTGCCAATATTCCTATCATAACCTGATCTATGACAGCACTTTGTCCTATTATGCCTTTAGAAATTTCTTCTTTTACTTTATTTATTTTATCCACAATTTCCTTTAGCCTAACTTCACTTATATCCACATTTTTTCCCCCTTAGTTAGTAGCTTTTATACTATGCCTTGTTATTTCTCATCTTTCTCATTCCAAAGATGAAAAATAACTTTTAATAATTTCTTTCATTCCCTCTGGTATGCTATAGGAATTTATATTATCCATGGCCCTACTTTTGTATTCTCCTACTACTTCATTATAAGGAACTGATTGACCTCTTAGGGTAATTCCATTAGAAGTTCTTATTTCTTCTACCTTTCCGCGTTCCCCTCTTTTACCATCTATATTAGAAGTATCCCCTTCACCTCCTAGGGTTTTTGTAGTAAATATTCTTGGATAATCCCTAACATTATTTTCAGCTCCATTCTCCTTTTTACTTATACCCGCACTTCTTGTACTACTACCTTCATCTTCCTTTCCTTGACTACTGCCGCTACCTGTACCATTGCCAGAACCATTTCCACTAGAGCTTCCTTCATTACTTGTGCCTTGACCATTTCCAGAATTATCCTTACCACTTCCAGCATTTCTAGAGTCCTCTTCATCAGATTTTGCCTGTGCATCTCCATCTAAATTACCATCATTTTCTCCAGAAGCCGCTACATTGGAAGCCAATGAATTTTCCGCTTCTCTTACAGCCTTTTGAAAATCCGTATCCTTCATCAAATCAGCTAGCACATCATTTAATTTCTGCATTTCACTAGATAAATCTCCTAAATCTCCTTTAGCTATAGACTCTCCTAGCTTTTTAACTGCAGAGGCAAGTTTAGGATTATTTTTTAAGTCATTAGCCAGTTTTTTGTATGACTCTGCTAATTTTTTTCTATCCTCTGGAGAAATTTTCTTAAGTTTTTTTGTATTTTCCTCAATAAACTTTTTAATTCCCTGTGTATCCTTATTTTTTAAAGCTTTACCTAAATCCTTAGTAACATTATTTTTCATAAATTCTTCTGCAATTTTTTGCAAATCATTTTTGCCATATTCTTCTCTTAAAAGTTCCAATTTCTTTGAAGTTTTTTGCAAAGATTTATTTATTTCCTCTTTACCTTCAGATTTTTTTATTTCTTCTTGAAGCTTTGTAAGGTTATGCCTTAAAGTTTTTTTCTCCCACTCTTTAAGACTATTATTTTTATTTACATCTTTTTTAATCTGTTCTACTTTTTTCACTTGAGCATTTTTAGCCACTTTAACTTCATGTATATTTCGTGCTGTATCTTTTAAGGGATCTGGCAATATAAAAGTGCTTATCATTGCCACTGCTATAATAGAAAGTTTCTTTATATATTTCTTATTTGCTTTAAGTTTTATAGCTCTATAATTTGTGTTACTCAGGAATTTCAAGGCATCCATCTTCTGAATTTCATAAATCTCCTTAGATTTTTTCTTAAGTTCTACCGCAGTTACTATCCTCTCTTTAAGCCCAAAAGAATCCGCTGCCATAGCCGCTTCTTTCTCATTAGGATATTTCACAAGAGAATAAATCACAGATATAAAGCTAAAACTTAATATTATCCACAAACTTTTAATATAAGGTGTATAAATTGGTATAAACTTAGATAATATAATCAAACATATACAAGCTATAACAGCGTAAAAGGAAAAATTCATAAAATTATCTATTGCTTTTTTGAAAAAAATCCTCCTTCTCCACTTTTTAAGTTTTTTGCTTATAGAATCATCTAAAGTGTTCAAGCTGCTAAAAACACCTCCTTTAATATTAACTCTTCATATTATCAATATGAATTATAAAAACTAATAATATGATTAAACCATAAAAGGTACAATGGGGTAGAATTATGTAATGCTTTTTGTGGAATAATCATAATATATTTACAGTTATTTTATTAATTCCATATCTAGAAGCTTATCTTTTCTTCTTCATAGGATCTAATTTATATATAGATAAAGATAACATTATTGCTGAAATTATTACATCTATTATCATATTCACTGCCCAAAATGGCATAGCACCAAGATTTACAATACCAGGTATACCAATACTTGCATTCTTTCCAAACTGGTCCATAACCAAAGATACAAAACCTGCTCCAGGATTAAAATACATGAGAGGTAATCTTTGCCCCATAGGATTTGTACTGTATCTATACTCTATACTCATATAAAATATGCTTATTATAAGTGTTCCTAGCATTAAAAATAGTATGGCTCCATAAGTAAGCACTGTAGAAGTGGTAGTCTTTTTTATATACGTTGAAAAAAACATTCCTATACTTCCAAAAGTCACTGCAAGTATTATATAATAAGCAAACAATTGAAGTATTTCTTTAATGGAAATTCCTCCAAATAAAAACATTATGGAAAATATAGGCAATGCAGACATTATAAGTAGCAATATCTGACTTATGGATGTTACAAGTTTACCTATCACTATAGAGGAAGGCTTTAACTTAGTACAAAGCAACAAATCCAAAGTTTGCCTTTCTCTCTCATTAGAAATAGCACTTGAAGTAAATGCTGGCACTATAAAAGCTATTAGTAGAAACTGAATTCCCGCTAATACTGCATAGGAAGTTATTATATCATTATAATTAAATCCTTGATTGTATGGATCAAAGACAGTATTTAAAAGTGCAAAAGCAGCTATAAAAGCCAGTATTCCTATATAAATTGCTATGAGAAAAGGAGCTCTCCAAGTTCTCATCCTAACTTTAACTTCTTTTCTAAGTATAGGATTAATCTTTATCTTTTCCATTACTCTTCGCTCCTTTCAGTAACTTTCATAAATACATCTTCTAATTTTCCACTTTCTTCTCCGAAAGAAATAACAGGAATTTCATTCATTATAAGCTTCTTAAGTATATTTTGTAATTCTTTATCTCCACCATTAATAGAAATTTCTATATTATTTCCATTTCGTCCCGCATTTATAACCTTAGGCATTTCTTTGATTATAATCATCGCCTCTTCTACTTTGTTTATGACTCTCATTTTAATAGTTCTATTGCTCTGAAGCTTCATCATTATATCTTCAACTTTTCCATTAGCCACCATTTTACCCTTATCTATAATTCCTATACTAGTACATATCTCTGAAAGCTCTGACAAAATATGCGAACTTATAATTACGGTTTTCCCCATATCTCTTAGTGATTTCAAAATTTCCTTCATTTCAAATCTAGCCCTTGGGTCCATTCCTGATGCAGGCTCATCTAATATTAGAAGCTTAGGGTTGTGTATCAAACTTCTAGCAAGACATAGCCTTTGCTTCATTCCTCTTGAAAGTGAATCCACATATTCACCTTTTTTATTAGACAAATCCACTAATTCTAAAAGATCATCACATATTTTATCCTTTTCAACACCATATATATCATATATAGAAGCGTAGAAATCCAAATACTCACTTACCTTTAAATTATCATACACACCAAAAAAGTCTGGCATATAACCTATATGTTCTTTCACCTCTCTATAGTCGCTTAGTGCATCTACGCCATCTACATATACCTGTCCTGAAGTTTCCTTTAGAAGTCCAGCTACTATTTTCATGGTAGTGGTTTTTCCAGCTCCATTAGGCCCTACAAATCCGAATATTTCTCCCTCTGGTACATGAAATGTTAAATTATCCACTGCAGTAAATCTTCCAAACTTTTTACATAAATTATTTACTTTAAGCATTATTTAACACTTCCTTTCACTGAAATTTTAGGAATTTCTCCTTTTGTCTTTTCATTAACCATTTGAAGTTTAATTTTTAATTCTCCTGTTTGGGACAAATATTTATTTAAATCCTTCTTTTCTATTACAAAATCCCTAAAATCACCCTGTTGCCACTTTCCTTCCTTCACATTCCAAATAAATTGTTTTACAATTTCCTGCTCACCTTTCAATATGTCTAATCTATAATTCATAGTTATTTTTTCAATATCTATTTTTTCATTTATACGAAATGTTGCTTTATATTCCTTACCCAAAAAAATCTTTTCAAATTCATCATATCCTCCATCTTTATCATTTTGTTCAGGTTTAAAATAGCCAAAAGGATATTCTATTTTATTGTCTTTTTTATAGCTTAGATTTATAGGTACAACTACCAAACTCTTTTCGATTTTTTTAAAATCTTTTCCATTTACATCTAATTTTTTGATGAATTCTCTATTATTCCATCCAATTAGTACAGGCCCATCCATTTTCATTCTATTTTGCATAAAATAAGCCATAACTATGTCTCTTTTCTGAGAAATCTTCCTCATACTATCCTTAGGTAAATTTTTATTACTACTATTATACATATCTCTAGTAGGATATAACATTTCTACAAAATTATACAATTCGCCATAAGTGTTTCCTTCAGTATTTATACTCTTTTCCTGTGAATTTTTAAAATCACCTATTTTTATATAGCTATTTTTAGTAACTACATAACACTCCTCTAAATCCAGCATAGTATTATTTTTTATATTTCCTGTATACTTTCCATCGTAATAACTTAATTTACTCTCTAGCTTACCTAGCAATATATTAGGCATTTTAATTTTCAAGATATTATTTGCAAAGACTGGTGAGTCATAAAACTCTATATAATTATTCTGTCCTTCATTAATTTTCATTTGAACTTTTTTAGTTTTTGATAAATTAGTGTTACCACCCTGAGGTCCCCAAGCTCCATTTAACATTTCTTCTTGATATGGATACACCTTAAGTCCACCATTACCTTTAACTTTTATATCACCTTTTTTTGGAGAAAATATATTTGCATTACTAAAAATTTGACTTTCACCACTTTTATCTATTTCAATTATATTTATTATATTTGCTATATTTTTAGTATTTCTAGTTCCCATGCCTGAAATATAAATTATAAATACAAATACTAAAGCTAAAATAGGTACTACTACCCACATATATTCTCTTTTATCCTTTTTCTTTAATATAATATAAGATATGGGTGATACTAAAATTATATATATACATATTATAATTAATATATTATTACCCTTTGGAAGAGGCATTTCCACTATATTGTTAAGAGCACTTCTAATAGAGTATATATCTTCATTCCTATCTCCCTCAGGAATATAAGATCTTTCAAAATGAGAATGTTTAACAGCACTTTGCATAAGAGCCGATATAAAATCCTGCTTCATGTTCCAACTAGTTAATGCATCTTCCCCTAAATCAAAAGAATTAAAACATACAATTCCTTTACCTTTTTTTATATTAGTGGATAGTATATCTTTGCCTTCTGTAATTAACTTTTCACCATTCTTAAAATTAAACTCCAATGAATTTATGTTTAAAGGAGTCCCTTTTCTCTTTTCTTCTGGAAGAATACTGTAAAGAGCTGACGAATTTATTTTTTTCACATTGCCAATACTTCCAGTTAAAAAATCATCCTTAAAAATTGCTAAAGTTTTATTATAAAAAGCTCCTGTACCTATTATTAAAATTCCACCTCTATTTACCCAAGCCTTTACAGCTTTATACTGTTCCTTAGAAAGTTTTGAAGTATCAAAATCATTTAATATTATTAAATTAATTGCATCCATCTCTTCATTTTCATCTATAAGATTCTTTTCATTTAAATTTATATAATTTATAACTGCGGAATTACCACCTAAACTTAAAGATTGTACTGCCTTTATATAGTTTAAATTTTGTATTTCGTTACTTAAAATTCCCACTACTACCTCTGGTCCTGAACTCCCTGACTTTATAATTTTCTTTTCCTCATAAACCACCTTTTTATTATCTAATATTTTAACGTTTACATAACCCAAATTTTTAACTACAACCCCAGACATGTCTATAGTTTTAATAGAATTCATAGGAAGATTTACTTCTTTAGAATACACTCTCAATTGATTATTTTCGTTTATAACTTCTATTTGAACTTCTCCATTTATATTCTTTAACTTATTTTCTATTTTAAGTCGAAAAGGCGTCCAATGTTTTAATTTGTAATATCCATCAAACCCAACTTCCATATCTACTTTCAAATTTCCTTTGGCATATACTCTATTGCTACCCTTGTGTCCATTAATATTAGTATTACCATTATTACCAGTAATACTGAAAGCCATAGTAGAAACCATAAAAGTCATCATAAACATAACTACAACTTTTGGCAGCCACAACATTGACCTTCTCTTAGATACTAGCACAGTTTTTACGTTTATTTTGTTTAAAAATTTCACTATTCCCCCTCCTTATTCTCAGCATATCTGTATTTATCCTCATTAGTATCTTAATTTATATTCCTATTACCAAGCGACTCAATAAAATTTTACCATTATCATACAGTTAATTCAATTAAAAAATAAAGAAACAAAGAGTTAATTAAACTTTCAAGAAAAATATTGCATATTTATAATTATAGTTGTATAATTATACACGTAATTGATTAATTATTCATCAACTTAATATATACTCAAAATTTAAATGAAATTTTATTACAGTTACATACAAAAGATATAATAAGGAGGATTTACAAATGAAAAAATTTAAACTAAAAAACATATTATCCATATCACTAGTAGCATTATTAAGTTTTTCACTAGTAGCTTGCGGAAAATCAACAGAAAAAAACAGTTCTTCTTTAGATAAAATCAAAGAAAATAAAAAAATAGTTCTCGGAACCTGTGCTGATTATCCGCCTTATGAATTTCATAAAGAAGTAAATGGTAAAGATACTATAGTAGGTTTCGATATAGAAATTGCTAAGGAAGTTGCTAAAGATTTAGGGGTAGAATTAGAAATTAAAGATATGAAATTTGATGGACTTTTGCCAGCTTTATCTTCTGGAAATATTGATTTTATAGTAGCCAGCATGACTCCTACAGCTGAGAGAGCAAAAAGTGTGGATTTTTCAAAAATATACTATAAAGCAAGCCAAGCTATAGTAGTAAAAGCTGGAGAATCTCATAAATTTACTTCTTTAGACTCTCTTAAAGGTCTTAATATAGGCGCTCAAAAAGGTACTCTTCAAGAAGAGATAGCTAAGACTCAAATATCAAATTCAAAAGTTAAATCCCTTCCAAAAGTTACAGATCTTATCTTAGCTCTTAACACAGGTAAGGTGGATGCAGTAGTTATGGAGGAACCTGTAGCAAAAGCTTATGTTGCTCACGATAATTCTATAAGTCTTACAAATATTAAAGTAGTAGACGAAGATGGTGGCTCTGCCATAGCTGTGAAAAAAGGTTCTTCAGATTTTGTAAAAGTTTTAAACACAACTATAGATAGACTTCAAAAGGAAAATAAAATAGATCAATTTGTTATAGATGCAAATAAGCTTCAAAATTAATTAATATTGAAAAATAAGCGCTGAGGATATTCCTTAGCCTTTATTTTCTAGTGAGTTTTTAAAGGAGGTTTTCACATTGGATTTATCATTTTTATCTCAATATTATGGTTTTTTCCTAACTGGAGTAAAAAATACAGTGCTTATTTCTATTTTCACTGTACTTTTAGGCGTCATATTCGGGATTTTCATAGCCTTAATGCGATTGTCTAACAATAAAATACTCAAAATTATTTCCAGCGCTTATATAGAATTTGTAAGGGGTACACCTATTATGGTTCAACTATTTATAGTTTACTATGGCCTTCCTAGCATTGGAATTCCTCTTCCTACAATACCTGGTATGGGAAGTGAAGCTTCTGATATTTTAGCTGGTATAATAACACTTTCTATAAATAGTACTGCATATGTAGCTGAAATAATACGAGGTGGAATTAACTCTGTAGATAAAGGTCAAATGGAAGCAGCTCGTTCTTTAGGTCTAACTAATGCTATGGCCATGAAAAATGTTATAATTCCTCAAGCTTTCAAAAATATATTACCAGCTCTTGGTAACGAATTTATAACCGTCATAAAGGAGTCTTCCATAGTTTCAATTATTGGCGTTCCAGAACTTATGTACAATGCTGACACTGTAAGGGGAAACACTTTTAAAGCTTTTGCACCATTATTAGTAGCTGCAGTTCTTTACTTTCTACTTACATTTACATTATCTAAAATTCTAAAAATATTGGAAAGGAGGATGGCTACCAGTGATTAATGTAGAAAATTTAAGAAAGAACTTTGGAAAACTAGAAGTATTAAAAGAGGTAAATGCTCACATAAAAAAAGGAGAAGTAGTTGTTGTAATAGGTCCTTCTGGTTCTGGGAAAAGTACATTTTTAAGATGTCTTAATTTACTAGAGATGCCTTCCTCTGGCGATATCATATTTGAAGGAAAATCTATATTATCTAAAGAAAATAATATAAATAAAATGCGTGAAAAAATGGGAATGGTTTTTCAACAATTTAATCTTTTTCCCAATATGACAGTTTTAGAAAACATAACTCTAGCTCCAATAAAGGTAAAAAAGTTGACCAAAGAAGCTGCTGAAAAAAAAGCCTTTATGTTATTAGAAAAAGTAGGTCTTAAGGACAAGTCTCACGTATATCCTAATAAATTATCTGGAGGACAAAAACAAAGAATAGCTATTGCTCGTGCTCTAGCCATGGACCCTGATGTTATGCTTTTTGATGAGCCTACATCTGCTCTAGATCCAGAAATGGTAGGTGAGGTTTTAAACGTAATGAAATCTTTAGCTAAAGAAGGCATGACTATGATAGTAGTAACACATGAAATGGGCTTTGCCAGAGAGGTAGGTACTCGTCTATTCTTTATGGATGAAGGGAAAATTTTAGAAGATGGAAATCCTAAAGAAATTTTTTCAAATCCAACACATCCTCGAACAAAGAATTTCTTAAGCAAAGTTTTATAATTTCATAAAACTTTAATGTTCAATATATGAATGATCAATTAACTTTAAAATTTCTTCAGTAGTTTTTGAAAATGTAATTAAAGAAATTCCTGTGTAAATTCCATCTTCATTGATTATTGAGCATTGCACTCAATAATTTTAAATATAAAGCAAAAGAGATGGCTAAATAAAGAACCATCCCTCTTGCTTTATATTTTGTTTCACCTTTTGTTTTCTATTTTATCTTAATCATATGTTTAAGTTTCTTTTCATAATTTTTTACAAGCAAAATTAATTTATTCTACTTGTTTTGATTTTTTTGTTTAACACTTGTACTTACATTAGTTTATTATACAATTTTTAAGCGTGAGTTATTTTTGTTTCATTTTTCTGTATAAATGTTTGTTCTATATAATTACCCACACATTTCCACACTGCTAACATGGTGACTATTTTTATAACTGCCATTATAGCATTTTTTATAGCTCTTGGAGCCAATATTGCATAAGCAGCCTTTCCTGTTATCATTGTTAGCCATAAAGTATTTAAGCACATATCCACAAATACAGTTACAATAATTACTGATGCAGCCATTCTCCAAAGGTTTTTAGGCTTTTTGTATAAGAATATTCCATATACAAATGCACCTAAAAATGCACTTAATGAAAATCCTGGAAAATATGCCCCTCCAGCTGGATTTATCATTACTCCTATAAAGTCTGTTACAACTCCATAAATTCCACCAACTATAGGACCAAATAACATAGCTGTAAGCATGTAAGGTATGAATCCAAATCCAATTCTAAGTATCGGTGTTTGAATTGAAAGAAATCTTGTAAGTACTATTTGTATAGCACCTAACATTGCTAGATAAACTAATGTTTTTGTGTTAAATATTTGTTTTTTTTGCATCAAAAAAACCTCCTACAACAGGACATGCCACATAGAGGTTATACCTTCTATGACAGCGGAAGCGAATTAAGAATCGTAACTCTTCACTATGAGTAAAGAGTTTTCGTCTAGAGGCAACCTCCCATCCTCTAGCACTTGACGCTCTTACGTCTACTCTGTCCATATATTTTATTATTTGTTATTATTATAACACAATTATCCAAAGAATTGTATATAATATTTTCAATTTTACTAACTTTTGAATTTTTTCTTGCACGATAAAATTAATTTATGCATCTTTAAGTAACAAATTTCAAGTGACAAGAGATAATCTATAGCAGCATATCTTGTAAACTTATCTCTTGTCACTTTTTACTTTTAACTAAAATAAATCTCATGATTTTTTTCAAATATATTATTTTAACATATTATTAATATATTAAATACCATTTACAAAAATATAATTACTCAAAGTTTTATACTGCCACTAATGAAATAAATTTAAAGATTTTCTTTTATAACTCTCAAAGTATTTTTATAGAAAATTTTCTCTATATCTACTTCTGAAAATCCATGCTTTTGTAGTGCGTCTACCAATTTATCCATCTCTCCTATGTGTTTTATTTCTGGTGGATTGTCAATCCCATCAAAGTCAGTACCTATTGCTGCTACATCTATTCCACCTATATTTACTATATGCTTTATATGACTAATCATATCTTCAACAGTAGCTACCTTGTTTTTAGATAAAAATGGATTACAGAAATTAAGCCCCATAACTCCGCCATTTTCTCCCAAAAGTTTTATCATGTGATCCGTTAAATTTCTTGAATGAGACTTCACTTTTCTAGCATTGGAATGTGATGCTACTATTGGTTTTTTAGAATATTTTATAGCATCATAAAAGCCTCCGTCAGAGAGATGTGACACATCTACTATCATGCCTAGATTATTCATTTCAGTTATAAGTTCTTTTCCAAACTCAGTAAGCCCCTTCTCCGCAAATTCTTCTACACATCCTGGATACCCTATTTCATTTTGATAATTCCAAGTTAAAGTTATTAACCTTACTCCTAATTTATAAAAATTTCTTAAATTTGAAAGTTTACCTTTTAAAGCCTCTCCACCTTCTATGGTCAATATTGCGGATATTTTATCTTCTTTTCTATTTGTAACTATATCCTGATAGCTTTTAGCAATAGCAATTGTCTCCCTGTGTTTATTAATTTCTAAATAAAGCTTATCCACCATATCTAGCGCTCTTTGTAAAGGATCCTTGTCTCCCTTTAAATCTACAAAACAAGCAAAAAACTCAGCAATAGAATTAGACCTCTTTAACTTGCTTAAATCTATTCCATAATTATTATTTTTAAAATTAAACTCTTCCTCCCTACCCATCATTTTAAGTATAGTATCACAGTGCATGTCAATTAAGTTCATTTTATATTCCCCCTACCGCTATAATTTTGTTCATCTAGTATCTACTTAACATAATACTCTCATTTCTATAAAAATACATCATAATGATAGGTACATCTTTTAATAACAATTGTATATAACTGATTAACCCACAAAGCATTATATTACTTGAATTATGAAATTTCTCTGGAATGACTTGCATAAGAAGCGAAGGAACTATTTAAATTTAATTTTAGAAATTCTTCTTTTAGACATATAAAATTATCGTAAGCCTGGCAAGGACGCCAGGCTAGCGAACCTGAGGCAGGACGCTGAATGTGAGCGTTAGATAATTTTATATGTCTAAAAGATTAGAATTTCTTAAATTAAATTTATTGTTCCGAGCTTTTATGCAAGTCATGGAGGAGAAATTTCATAATTTTACCACATTGTACCTTACTGTGGGTTAATCATATAACTGCTTAATAAATCCTTACACAATTTCTCCCATCATTTTTAGCCTTGTACAGTGCTTTATCTGCATCATGAATAACCTTTTGAATTTCTTTATTACTATCTCTATCACTAGCAGCTATACCAATACTTATGGTTACAGTAACTTCATGCTTTTCAATATTAAATCTTTTATTTTCTACTTCCTTTATGATTTCTTTAGCTACTAATTGTCCCTTGTCTAAAGTTGCGTTAAATAAAATAAATATAAACTCCTCTCCCCCAAACCTTACTAGTATATCATCTTTTGTACTGTGTTTTTTCATTATATTTGAAACTTCTTTTAAAATTTTATCTCCAACATCATGTCCATAAGTATCATTAATCTTTTTAAAATAATCTATATCTATCATTAACACAACATAACTTTCAATTAACTTTTTCTGTTTTTTAAGTAAATTCATCTTTTCATCTACATAACGTCTATTATATAGCCCTGTAAGGAAATCTGTCTTAGCTTCCTGTTCTTTTATTAAGTTATATGCATAAAGTTCATCATTAATAATCTCTAGCTGTTTCCTTTTATAATCCAGTTCCTGATTAGATTTTATAAGCAAATTCATTAATTTTTCATTTTCTATTAAAGTAAAGAATTGTCTTGTAATTATAAGAAATGAGCAAATACCAAACCCTACTATGATACTATTAACTCTTTCAATTTTATAAGCAATTATAATTACTAAACTTATAACTCCTATATAAGGAATAAATTTTTTTAACATATTTATTTCTCTACTATAAATTTTGCTTTCTACTTGTTCTTCACCATTTTGTATCATATCATCATAAACAATAGCTGAATATGATATGAACAATAATGATATAACCCAAAATGGATCTAAAAATTCTAATGAAATATGAATGTTGTTAAAGGTAATATAACAATACAATAAATCTATAAAGCTTTCTAACAATAATCCCCACATAATAAGAAAAATTACTTTACTAGGGAAAGCCTCTCTTGCTAATAGTATGATAAATAATCCTGAAAGCAATACTCCTAAATCTCCTATAGGATTTGCCAATAATGAAATCTTTTTTAAAATCTCTAACCCTATTTCTGAATAAACAGGTTCCATAATATAAAACCAACTTATAGATGCAATAGCAATAACTGTTATTAGAATATCCATAACCATCTGAAAAGTAAGAAATTTACTTTTCTTCTTATACACTATATATAACATTCCTATTATACTTAAAGGATATTGACTTAAATAGAAAAACTCCGATATATAGCAGGTAGTTAAAACATTTCCCAGGTATATCTCTGTAATTATCCAAATTAAATCTCCTATGAAATAGCTTATTATAGCCAAATCTATAAAAAGCCAAAAATTTTTTTCTGCACCAGAGCTTTTTCTATAGGTGTTAAAAATAACTTTACAAGCTACAAACTCCCCTATTATAAGAAATACGTTATTCCCCAACACCTTATAAAAATTATTTTCTCCGAATGTACAAATATAAAAAACCCAAAGAAATATATACGCAAACATTATATGTATTATATTCTCTTTTTTTACAACCCTATTCAAAATTTCCACTTCTCCCTTATATCTTTATGAAATCCGCCACATACAAGTATTATACCTATTAAATATACTATAACTCAATATGTTCCTATGAGTTTTTTATTATAAATTTAAACTAAAACATTAACAATAAGTATTAGAATAAATTGTGAAGCAAGTGCCATAAGAAAAATCTGTCTTTAAGTCCACAATAAATATATTTTTTAAGACTGCTCGCAATACGCCAAGAAATTCTAATGTCTTCAAATATCAATACCTTAAAGCTTTCAAACTCGCTTCTAACGGCGCTCAAACATGAAAGCTTCTTAACGGGTATTGATATTTGAAAACAAAGAATTTCTAAGGCTAGCTCAATAGTCTAAAAAAATATATTTATTGTTACCTTAAAGACAGATTTTTCGGTTCATACGTACATTACTTATGGGCGAGACAGCCTACTGAAGGAGAATTTTCCTCCACTATGTTACGGAAAATCTTTAATTAAATAAATGGAATAGCAAAAAAGCTATAACTATTTCATTAAACGGAATAGTTATAGCTTTTTCTTTTAGCGCTTTAAAAATCTTTTATTGGCGATATCCAACCTAAATACATAGAAATGATTAAGATTTATACAAACCAATGCCTCACGGCAAAATATATTAACTCTTACATATTAATGTATTTTCATAATCAATTATTCATTAGTATATAATCAAAGTTAATAATTCTATCTCACAATTAATAAAAATAATATTGTAGATTAAACGAAAGGCTACGCCTAAAAAAATATTATGAGCGTTTTTTTATAAATTAAAGATTTTCCATAGCGAAGAGGAGGAAAATCATCCTTTAGTAGGCTTCTCATCTCAAACCACATACATATTAAACTAAAAATCTGATTTTAATGTAGTAATAAATGTGGAATTTGGGACTATTGAACTAGCCTTAGAACTTCTTATGTCTCACAGTTAAAGACCCGTTAAGAAGCTTTCATGTTTGAACGAGGAACGAGTGAGTTTGAAAGCTTTAGGGGCTTTAACTGTGAGACATTTAGAAGTTCTTAGCGTATTGTGAACAGTCCCAAATTACACATTTATTACGGAATTAAAATTAGATTTTTCTTCAAAGTATTGCTTCACAATATTTTTATATAGTGCATCATTAAGTTTTTTAGCTGTCTATTTTATATAAATAAATGTAAATATTACCTTTTCCTAAAAGCTTTAGTATATATCCATAGAGGGATACATTTAGCCTATTAGCCGTATGCTGAGCAATAAAAAGATCATTTTGACCCATAAATGGATTAAAAACTTTATTATGAATTACCTGAGTATGATAAGGAAGTGGTTTTCCATATTGAATAACGTCTCCCACCTGAAATGTATTATAAATATATGAAAAATTTGTTATGGCCTCTTCTGGAGTTATTTTATAGAACTTATATGCTCTGTTAGCTCCCATACCATTTTCATTTCCCCAATGTCTCATAAAATATCTAGCTGCCCTCCAAGTAATAGCAACTTTTTTTAATGTTTTTTCCTCTGAAGTTCTGCAAAACCAAGAATCAAAATCATCCCATGAATTTCCCACCTCCTCCATCCCACCAGCTTTTAGGACTTGAGATACAAAATTAGTGCAGTCATCACTTCTATAATAAGGATATTGTTGAACATTAGGACTTAAAGCATACTTTTCTGCATAGTGCCTAGCTGCCACTCTATCATATTGCAGTCTTAACATATTATTATCACTCCCCTTTTATTTGGCTTTTTTAATTTTATAGGTTAATTTTTTACCTTATTATTGGTTATATTATATTTATATTTAAAATACTCTAATTAAGTTACAATGTTTATCCAATATTTACATCTTAGCAATGTGCTATACTATTTATTTTTTTACTGTTATTATGTTTTTATTATTTAATGCACCAAATTCCATTAAAAAGAATTATTTTTTTTAATAAATTGCATTGCATTATATATTTGTGTGTCATATAATGATATCATACGTTAAAATGAATTTATGCAGTATAAAATATTTCATATATAAGTGAGGTGCTAATATGTCAATTAAAAACTTCAAAAGAATTCTTGTGGCAAATAGAGGGGAAATTGCTATACGAATATTCAGAGCATGTGGCGAATTAAATATTCGAACCGTAGCCATTTATTCAAACGAAGATAAATGCTCTCTTTTTAGGACTAAAGCTGATGAATCATATCAAATAGGGAAAAATAACAATCCTGTTGATGCATATTTAAATATAGATGAAATTATAAATCTAGCCTTGAAAAAAGGTGTAGATGCTATCCATCCTGGTTATGGATTTCTTTCGGAGAATCCAGAATTCGCTAGAAAATGTGAAGAAGCTGGTATTGAATTCATAGGACCAACTGCCACTATGATGGAACAACTTGGAGATAAAATAAAATCTAAATTAGTAGCTCAAAAGGTTGGAGTTCCTACCATACCTGGAGTGGAAGAACCAATAAAAACCGAAGATCAAGCACTTGAATTTGCAAATTTCTGCGGATATCCAGTTATGCTAAAGGCAGCTGCCGGTGGTGGTGGAAGAGGTATGAGAATTGTAAAAGAAGAAAAAGATTTAATTTCTTCCTTCAGAAGCGCCAAAAACGAAGCTAAAAAAGCCTTTGGTATAGATGATATATTTATAGAAAAATATCTAGAAAATCCAAAGCATATTGAAGTACAAATTCTTGGAGACAAATACGGAAACATCGTTCACCTTTTCGAAAGAGATTGTTCTATTCAAAGACGTCATCAAAAGGTTGTAGAATTTGCACCCTCCTTATCTCTTTCCGAAGAAAAGCGAAAAGAAATTTGTGACGATGCCCTTAAAATAGCCAAAAGTGTTAATTATAGAGGAGCTGGCACACTGGAATTTCTTCTTGATAGCAAAGGAAATCATTACTTTATAGAAATGAATCCTAGGATTCAGGTAGAGCATACTGTAACAGAAGTAATAACTGGAGTAGATATTGTTCAAAGTCAGATTCTCATAGCTCAAGGATATACTTTAGATTCTGAAGAAATAGGATTATCCTCTCAAGATTCTATAAAAACTAATGGTTATGCTATTCAGTGTAGAATAACTACTGAAGATCCATCAAACAATTTTGCTCCAGATACAGGTAAAATTGATGTGTACAGAACTGGCTCTGGCTTTGGTATAAGACTGGATGGTGGAAACGGATTTACAGGAGCTGTAATAAGTCCTTATTATGATAGCTTGCTAGTTAAGACTACAGCTTATTCCAGAACCTTTAAGGATGCTGTTAGAAAATCTCTTCGTTCTGTAAAAGAACTTAAAATATCTGGAGTAAAAACTAACGTAGATTTTTTAATAAATGTACTAAATCACCCTACTTTCCAAAAGGGACTATGTACTACTAATTTCATAGGAGAAAATCCTGATTTATTTATAACTACTTATAAAGCTGATGAAGAATACAACCTTCTAAAATTTATAGGAGAAAAAGTAGTTAATGAAACTCATGGTGTAAAGAAATCCTTTGATGTACCTGTAGTTCCTACAGTTCCTGAAGTTAAAGATTTAAAAGGCGCAAGAAATATACTTTTAGAAAAAGGCCCTAAAGGATTAGTTAAGTGGATAAAAGCACAAGATAAATTACTTCTAACAGACACTACCATGAGAGATGCCCATCAATCCCTTATGGCCACTAGAATGAGAACAGTAGATATGGTTAAAATAGCTGATGCCACTTCCTATTTAGGTAAAGATTTATTTTCCCTGGAAATGTGGGGAGGTGCTACCTTCGATGTCTGTTATAGATTTTTAAAGGAATCTCCTTGGGAAAGACTTAGAAAATTAAGAGAAAAATGCCCTAACGTACTTTTCCAAATGCTTATAAGGGGAGCCAACGCCGTAGGATATAAAAACTATCCTGATAACGTAATAAGAGAATTTATAAAAGAATCTGCAACTTCTGGCATAGATGTATTTAGAATATTTGACTCTCTAAACTGGCTTAAAGGTATGGAAGTAGCTTTAGATGAAGTATTAAAACAAGGAAAAGTAGCTGAATGCTGCATATGTTACACTGGAGATATACTTGACAGTTCTAGAGATAAATATACTTTAGACTACTACGTTAAAAAAGCTAAAGAAATTGAAAAAATGGGAGCTCATATACTTGGCATAAAAGATATGTCTGCTTTATTAAAACCTTATGCTGCTTTTAAACTTATAAAAGCCCTTAAAGAAGAAATAAGTATTCCTATTCATCTACACACTCACGACACTACTGGAAACGGTGTGGCTACAGCCTTACTAGCAGCAGAAGCAGGTGTTGATATAGTGGATACAGCTTTTGACAGCATGGCAGGACTTACAAGTCAGCCATCTTTAAACTCTATAGTGGCTGCCCTTGAAAATACTAAAAGAGATACAGGCATAAATCTTGAAGATATACAAAAAATATCAAATTACTGGTCTGCTGTAAGACCTGTTTATACTTCTTTTGAATCTGGACTAAAATCTGGCTCTACAGAAATATATAAATATGAAATTCCAGGTGGACAATATTCTAACTTAAAACCTCAAGTTGAAAGTTTTGGACTTGGCCATAGATTTGGAGAAGTAAAAGAAATGTATAAAAAAGTTAATTCTATGGTAGGTGATATAGTTAAGGTAACTCCTTCATCTAAAATGGTAGGCGATCTTGCTATATTTATGGTTCAAAACAATTTAAATCCTGAAAATATTTTAGAAAGAGCTTCAAACTTATCTTTTCCAGACTCAGCAGTATCCTATTTTAAAGGTATGATGGGTCAACCAGAGCATGGTTTCCCAGAGACTCTTCAAAAGATGGTATTAAAAGGAGAAGAACCTATAACCTGCAGACCAGGAGAACTTTTAATGCCTGAGGACTTTGGAAAAATAGAAAAACATCTTAAGGAAAAACTAGAATTAGAGCCAACAAAGAAAGATATTATAAGCTATGCTCTATATCCAGATGTATTTGAAACCTATGTAAAATATATAAGAGAAAATGGTGACTTAAGTAGTGTAGGTAGTGACATATATTTCCATGGATTAGATGAAGGTGAAACTTGTGAAATTAAATTAGCCGAAGGTAAAATATTAGTAGTAAGACTTTTAGAGATTACAAAGCTAAACAAAGAAGGCTTTAGAACCTTAATATTTGAAGTAAACGGTAATAGACGTGAAATTAAAATAAAAGACAAAACAAGAGCTGAATTAAAAGAAACTTCTGAGGTTTTAATGGCTAATCCAGAAAACAAAAATGAAATAGGTGCCAGCATACCTGGAACTATTTTAGATGTACTTGTTAAAGAAGGAGACGAAATAAAAGAAAACGGAAATTTAATAGTTGTAGAAGCCATGAAAATGGAAACTATAATTACCTCTCCTATTTCGGGCATAGTGGAATCTATCCACGTGTCTAAAGGCCAACAGGTTAAATCTGGTGAAATGCTGATAAAGTTAAAATTTAAAAATTAATTTAATTATTTCGCTTAAATTTTCCTGATATTTTACAATTTCCAGTCACAAAATCTATCCCCTCTTTTTTAAAAATATTATGGAAACTATAAACTTCTCTATTAGAAAAGGACAACTAATTTAAATTAGTTGTCCCTTTTCAATTTTATTTATGCTCTTTTTCTTCTTCTAATAAATACGAATCCACAAGCTATTAAAACTCCGCCTATAGTTACTAACAAAGTTGCATTCATTCTACCGCCTGTTTGAACTAATTTATTATTAGAAGTTTGGCTACCTTTTTCATTTACATTATTGTTACTGCTATTGTTATTGTTGCTATTTGAAGCACCGTTAGAGCCACCATCTGCTGTATCTTTCAAACTAAACTTAATAGTTTTAGAAGAAGCATTTCCTGCTAAATCTACAGCAGTTACTATTAAAGTATAATCTCCTACTGAAGATATTCCTTTACCATCATAATTCTTTCCATTAAGTGTTACTGTAACTTTAGCTGTGTTGTCATCACATTTAACTACAGGAGTTACTTTATTATTATATACTTTACCATCCTCTACACCTGTTACTGTTATCACTGGGAAAGTCTTGTCTATAATAAAGTTAATCTTATATTCAGAAACATTTCCTGCCAAATCTACAGCTTTTACTACTAATTCATGGATGCCTTCTGTAGTAATCTTTTCTCCCTTATATGCTTTACCATCAAGAGTTGTAGTAACTTTTGCTTTTTCACTTGATGTGATTTTTGGCATAACATCTTTATTGTATAACTTTCCTTCTTCTACGCCTGTTATTGTTATTATAGGTTTAGTCTTATCAATTGTAAATTTAGCCTTATATTCAGAAGTGTTTCCTGCTAAATCTACAGCAGTTACTACTAATTCATGAATTCCCTCTGTAGTAATTTCTTCTCCTTTATATGCTTTACCATCAAGAATTGTAGTAACTTTTGCATCTTCATTACAAGATACTTTTGCTATAACATTGCTGTTATATACCTTTCCATTTTCTACACCAGTAACTTTTATTACAGGTTTTGTCTTGTCAATTGTAAAGTTAACCTTATACTCTGAAGTATTTCCTGCTAAATCCACAGCTTTTACTACTAATTCATGAGCGCCTTCTGTAGTAATTTCTTCTCCATTGTATGATTTTTTGTCAAGAGTAGAAGTTATAGTAGCAGTTTTATTAGAAGTAATTTTTGGTGTAACATTCTTATCATAAACTTTGCCATCTTCTACACCTGTTACTGAAATAACTGGTTTTTCTTTATCCACTACTACATTAATATTCTTAACAGTTTCATGACCAAATGCATCTACAGCTTTTATTTCTAAGAAAGAGTTATTAGTAACAGGAACTTCATAATCAAAAGTTCTTTCTGTTACATCATTTCCCATTTCACCATCTACAAATATATCTAGTTTTTGTTCTCCATTAACATATAGCTTGTATCCATAAGTATTGTCAGATACTTTTCCTTTAACGTTAATGGTGTCATTATTAACATATACTTTTCCATCCTCTGCAATCTTAGGAGATTCAAGTTCTATAACAGGAGCTGTAATATCGCAATCTACTTTATATGAGAAATCTTTTAGAACTGTGCCATCGAAATCCTCAGCATATATCTTTACTAAATTTCTGCCTTCCTCAAATGTAACATCCACTGAGAAAGTTAAATCTTTGTTTATCTTAACATCCTTATCATTTATCTTAAATACTTTTGGAGCATATCCTACAGAACCAGTTATAGTTAGATCTTTATAATCTACAGCCATTCTAGAGGATAAGTTATCGAATTTTAAATCAAATGATGGATTACCTTGTACAACTATTACATCTTTAACACCAACGTTAGATGCATAATCTATAGCACCTATAGATATAGAATTGTTTACATTTTCTTCTAGTGTTAAATCGCAACTATATACTCCATTTTCATCTATAGTTATTTTTGAAACATCCTGTTTCTTTCCATTTAAGTAAACCAAGCCAAATTTTCCGTCACCAGATAATTCATCAGATACTTTCCACTGTAGCTTATAATTAGACTTGTCTGATTTTGTTGCAGATATTACTTCTATAGTTGGAGCTACAGTGTCTATCTTTACTGGGATTTGAAGATGTTTTTCTTCTGCATTATCTATATCTACCTTAGTTACATAATCAATATAGTACTGACCATCTTGCACTACACCCATTTTACCTGTAGATGGATCATAAATCTTTCCATCCCACTTCCAACTCATATCCTGTCTATATCCTGGGTCATTTTGTGCTGAAATAACATTCTTTCTAATATCATTAGAAGTTGATAATTGTTTTATGAGCTTTCTATTCTTGTCTAATAATCTGATCTCCATAAACTTAGCATTTCTTAAGAATGCTAGGAATGGATATATATTATCATTTTGGTTATCACCGTTAGGAGAAATAGCAATTTTATCTTCGTCTATAATTGGATTTCCATCTTCATCTTCTCCTGTAACTCCTAAATAGTATAATGTGTCTCCATCTTCTCCTAAAGTTAACATTCTTGTTCCACCCAAATAGCTTTCTTTATCCCACATAGGCTTATCTATAACAGCCTGTTTTGACCAATTTCCATAGAAACCTATATATGGTACTACTAAATCTGGATTGTCTTTAGGTTCAGTAGATTTTAATTTAATAAAACCTTCTACAAAGCTTTCTGTTGGTAAATTATTTGGTAAATTAACTGTTACATTTACTTTTACAGTTCCATTAGCTGGTACTGTTACTGTAGGATTATCAAATGTAACCTTAGCATCCTTTATTTTTACATCATAAGACATTGCACTTGTAAACGGAAGTTTTTGCTCAGTTAAAACTCCTCCTATATCACTTAAATCAAAAGTAATAGGCTTATCCTTATAGTTCTTTAAATTCAAAGCAAAAGTTTTAGTTTTTCCTATTTCCTTTAAAGCTACTGCTGCATTGCCTCTATCGTCTTTTACTGTTACGCCATTGTTTACGGCATTTACTATTTGAACCAATCCTGCCCCTTGTCTTCTTGGAGAATAAGGAACTTGTGAATGGAATTTATCCATAATAGTTTTTGCAGTATTTATGGATGTAGTTTTTGCAAAATCCACCAATTCTTTTCCTGTTAAGCTTGGATGATTTTTCTTTACTCCTTGTAATATTAAAGCCTCAGCCCCTGATGTATGAGGTGCTGCCATGGATGTACCAGACATATTCTCATATTTATTATTATTAACGGTGGACCATATATTTCCACCTGGAGCTGATATTTCAGGTTTAAATTCTAAATTTGGAGCTGGGCCCCAAGAAGTAAAATCAGACATATCATTTTTATCTGTATTTTCTAATGAAGTCAAAGTTCCAGGGAATTTAACCTTTAATCCTGAAGAAATCTTTTCCTTAAGAGCTAAGCCATCAGCTGTTGTCATTCCTATGACTGGAATATTAACCGCTGGATCTACAAACATGCCTCCGATATAACCATCTCTATTATTGTAAATAATTATAGCCTTTGCGCCTGCTTTTTGAGCATTAACTTCTTTTTCTCCAAAAGTAAGTCCGCCCCTTTGCACTAATGCAATTTTTCCATTAACGTCCTTACCTTTAAAATCTGTTTCTTGCCCTAAACCACAATCTACCAATTCAAATTCAGATTTAAAAACTTCTGCTGGATTTAAATTATTTACTTCATAGGTATAACTTCCATTACCACTTGTACTAGTATATTCCACATTGAATAACATTATATTAGTATTCTCATAAGAAGCCACTTGTAAAGATTCTTTAGCAATACCAGGTGACCCTACTACTCCTGTGTCATATAAATCCCCAATTTTGTATGGAGCTGTGTTATATTGAGAGTTTCCTGCAGATACTACTACAACAACTCCATTTTCAGTAGCATTTTTTATTGCCTTTTGTTCAGGTTCATCTGATTCTTGAAATCCTGAATTAGAACCAAGGCTCATATTTATGACGTCTGCCCCATGTTTAACTGAATCTTCAATAGCTGCTATTATATCGTCAGAATATGCGCCACCTATTTCAGGATCATTAGCAAATACTTTCATTGCAAGTAATTGACATTCTGGTGCTACACCTTGTATAGCTTCTTTTTTATCCACTTCTGTCTTATTCCCATTAGCACCTACTATACCAGCAACGTGCATTCCATGCATATCTCCAGTATCTATTACATTATAATTTTGTTCAGCAAAATTATAACCATAAGGCACTTTGCTTGTAAAATATTTTCCAGGTCCTTCTGAGCTTTTTGATTTTATTTTTCCCTGTGAAGCATCTGTAAGTTTCATATCCTTATGTCTATAATCTATACCAGTGTCTATAATAGACACTACCATACCCTGTCCTTTATATCCATAAGATGAACTTTGAGCCTCATAAGCTTGAGTTAAACTTTTTGCTGATGTCATATCTGGATAATACTTATTAACTAGGGTTACGCTTTTTACCTCTGGTAAAGCTTTAATTTTATAGATTTCACTTTTCTTTACCATCATACTAAAGCCATTTAAAACTTTAGTATAAGTATTTCTAATTTTCGCCTCTTCTAAATCTGCAACTTTTGATTTTACAGATTTTTGTGTACTTTGTATAAAATTTAGCCCCTTATTGCCTTTTTCTAATAAAGGCTTGTCCTTTAACTGTACAATAACTCTAACTGTCTCTTCAGGCCTTATACTTAGTGGTTTGTTTTCATTCAAAACAAAATTTTTTCCGTATTTAGCCTTCATAAAGGTTTCAATGTCTTTTTCTGAATACTTAACCCTTAACGGATTATCAGATGACATTTGTGCTGAATTTGTATTTTCTTGAGCTTTTACTTCATTACTTCCAAATCCAGACACAAAGGACATTATCATCATTGATGACACGAACAATGACAATAACTTTTGATTCTTTCTTTTCATAATAACCCCCCTTTTATATTTTTTAAAATTTTTAATAAAGTTATTAACCTTATTAAAAAAATTAATCATAGTTCTAATAAGCCCCAATGAACTATATGAAAAGTTGAGTATATTTACATATACTTATTCCTTTTCCATTTATTTCTATGTAGATTCTACCATACTATTTTGTATTTTTCAATACCTGGATAATATTAATTTTATTACCATGTAAATTATTGTATATAACATGAATTAAAGTTCTAGATTTCATATAAATGTTTAACTACCTATTAAATCTAAAACTTGCTGTCCGTAAAAATGGCTACTACATTATTGCCTTTTTAATAGAATATGAAGCTATTAGAATAAATATCCATAAAGTAAATTCTATTCTTTTAAAAGTGTTAAATAAAATTATTGAAAATCAATTGTAATTTTACAGTCAAATTTACAATGCCAATAAACAAGTCATAATAAATAAAAGATGGTTAGGCATGTTTAATTACTAATTAGTTAAACAATACTTAACCATCTCTAAATTATATATTTTCTATTTTTTCAAGTTATATACTATAATGCTCACTTCAAATATAAAAAACAACACTTCATATAGTTTCTTTAAAATCTTTTTTGCAAGAATTTTTCTTCATCTTACCCTTTTTAGATTCTTTAACCTTTTTTATTTTCTCCTTTTTTGCCATGAACTCCGCTTCTTTTTTAAGTTTAATATAACTTTTATATCGTTTTTCAGATATTATACCTTTACTAATAGCTTCTTTAACAGCACAACCAGGTTCTTCATTATGAGTACAGTTTCCAAACCTACAATTAATAGTTAATTCTTCTATATCCCTAAAAGCACTTTCTATTCCATCCTCTATATCCATAATAGGAAGTTCCCTCATACCTGGGGTATCTATAACTACTCCGCCCTTAGGAATCACCAACAATTCTCTATAAGTAGTGGTATGCCTTCCTTTTCCATCACACTCTCTAATTTCTGAAACCTTCATTTTCTCATATCCAAGAAACTTATTTATAAGAGTGGATTTTCCAACACCAGATGAACCTATAAACGCCACTGTTTTCCCCTTAGTAATATAGTCCTTAACTTTATCTATACCTTCATTAGTCAAGCTACTTACCACTAATATATCTACACCAATTGCTACCTTCGAAACTTCTAGTAGTTTTTCATCTAAATCTTCACATAAATCAGCCTTTGTAAGCAGTACAATTGGCTTTGCTCCACTTTCCCATGCAGTGCTTATATATCTCTCAAGTCTTCTCAAATTAAAATTATTATTAAGAGACATGGTTATAAATACAATATCTATATTTACAGCTATTATCTGCTCATCATCTTTAGGTCCAACAGTTTTTCTTGAAAATTTGCTGTACCTTTCAAGTGTCCCATGAATTATAGCCTCTCCTTGAGAGTCCTCATCTCTATCCATAGCTACCCAATCTCCCACCGCTGGATAAGAAGCTATACTACAGGCATTATACATTATTTTACCTGAAACTCTAGCACTTATAACTCCTTTTTCTGTAATGACTTTATAATAATTTTTTTGCTCACAAGCCACTCTACCTAAATACATACCCTCATATAAACTTTTAAATTCCTTTATTATATTATCCTTCAATCCCAATTCTTTCAAATCAAATTTATTCAAATTCCATTCCTCCATATTAAAATAGTGTATTTAGGGCATAAAAATACCCTGAAGTCTTTCTTCTGCCACTCCAGGGTAATATACACAATAATGATATGAAAATTATCTGAATGAGATTTTATAACTCTTAATAATCAAAACATAAATTATTCATCAATGGATAAAACATAATTTACCCAAGGAGCAGCCCCTATGAAATTTTTCATTAATAAAAATTCTCTCATTTTTTTCATAAGACATCACTCCTTTCAAAAATTATAAAAATATCACAAATTCATTATATCACCAATATAAGTAAAAAACAACATGAAATTCATTTTCCTCCTCTTACATAGTTAGACACATTCAAATAATAACAAGTCAGTATGCTAGTCTATTTTGCATCATACTGCGTCAACAACCCACCCATAGTATCACCAAAGACGGAACCTGCTTCCTTGTCTGACACAAAATATACCAGCATCTTTGATTGTTATTTCTTTTCATGTACCTTACTATTTATTAAGTTCAATTTTAAACTTCAAGTCTTCTCTTACTTCCACATTAGAAAGATCACTTGTACAAATGCTATATTTTTCATTAGGCTTTAAGGCTTCATATACTATAGTATATTCATTAGGCTTTTCTGGGTTCATTGCTGCTAAAGGCATTTTTACTGAAACTCTTTCTCCCCTCTGATCCTTTATATAAACTTCAGAAGATTGAAGATACGGTGCTTTTCCCTTTGCTGTAAAATTAACTATAGTCTTATCATCTTCTACTTTTATATTATTCACTACAATTTTTCCTATTTTACCTTGAGAAAGTTCTTTAGGATATGCTCCATCTATGATACTGCTAACTTCTTTAAATTCATACCCCTCCTTATTTACTTTTGTAACTTCTTTACCATCTTTATAAGAACCCATTACACTGCCTTTATAAGGATTAACTTTACATGGTACAACAGTCAAATACTTAGGAATATGGTTCACTCTATTATATTCCATTTGAGATTGAAAAGTTGGCTTATTCATGTCAATGGTTCCACCGCCTATGCTCCTTGATACAATTTGTTCTCCATTATCGTCATAAATCATCCAATAGAAATAATCAAACACCCCAACATCAAAAGGTTTTTTAACACTTTCATCTTTATAATTTCCATTTACTGAAATATAAGTTCCCATGGGAGAAAAAGTAACCTTATTTACATTTACTGTACTCTGTGGAAAATCCACTTTAGTATTTGGTTTAAACGTAACACTTTCTTTATATATTTCATCCTTTGAAGTGGTAAAGGCTAAATTCCACTTTCCCTTTACATCCCCTATTTCATCTATATCAAGATTGATTTTGCATTTTTTAGGAATTTGAAATGGGCTAATACTAAGCTCTTCCTTACCAACATAAGTATAATCATCTATATATTGTCCTACACCATCTCCTGTTGATGCGAAATATTGGTTATTTATTTCTAAAAATCTCCCCAAACCAACTCCATGTAAATCTCTAATTTTTTTATCACTTTTTATAGTGTAACTTACTATTATTTTTGAATCATCCGCTATTATATCATTTAAAGTAAATGTCACTCCATTATCTTCAATACTTTTGTTTATTACCTCAGAATATTTACTATTTTCTTCATAAACACCCATATTTGCATTAAGTGCTTGTATAATAGAATTAAGGATTGGTACATCCTTTGCAAAAGATGGTGCCGCCTTTCCTACACCTATTAAACATACCAAGCTTATAGCCGCCGCTACCGAACCATACTTTAATATTGATTTTCTCTTATTATTATTAATTTTTTTATGAAGCTTTTTCTTCATTCTCTCCTTTTCAATAGTACTTACCTTTTCAGACTCATCATCAAACTCACTTTCATCTATTTCTATTTCATTAAACAATTTATATAAATCTTTCTCTTCCAATGTTAAACCATCCTTATTCATAACTATATATCTCCTTCCAAACATATAATCTTTTCCTTTAGGAATTTACGTCCTCTTGAAAGTCTTTTATCTATGGAATTTCTATTTACTCCAAAGTCCTTTGCTATATTCTCTATTTCCTCACAAAGAAAGTACCTTCTTATGAATATCTCCTTATCCTGTTGTTTCATGCAATCTATTGCTTTCATAAGTTCCTCTGTATCTTCTTTTAATACTATAGTTTCCTCTGTATTTTTATCATCACTTAAAGAATAATCATCTATACATTCAACAGTGCTATGCTTAAATAATTTTCTTTTATAATCTATAGCTTTGTATTTTGATATTGCTATTATCCAACTTTTAAAATTTCCCTTTTCTTCTTGAAAACTTTGGATATTAGTCCATATAGACCAAAATATATCATTTGCACATTCTTCCACATATTGTGAATGAAAACTTGAATTCAAAACATTATGCACAACTTTGAATACCAAATTGCTGTAATTATCCACAACAAAATCCAAAGCCTTGGGATTTCTTTTTTTCATTTGTTTTATGAAATTTTTCTCATCTACAATCATGCCTATACCTCCTTGAGAAGCTTCTCATAACATAATACGAAGGAACTTATGGTTTTCTGACATTAGTATATCAAAAAAATTAAAATACTTAGAATATATTGTGACATAACACATTGAAAAAGATCTGATCTTAATTCCGTAATAAATTTGTAATTTGGGACTGTTCACAATACGCCAAGAACTTCTAAATGTCTCACAGTTAAAGCCCCTAAAGCTTTCAAACTCACTCGTTCCTCGTTCAAACATGAAAGCTTCTTAACGGTTCTTTAACTGTAAGATATAAGAAGTTCTAAGGCTAGTTCAATAGTCCCCAATTCCACATTTATTACTACATTAAAATCAGATTTTTAGTTTAATATGTATATGTTTTGAGAGGAGATGCCTACTAAAGGATGACTTTCCTCCACTACGTTACGGAAAATCTTTAATTTATAAATGAGAAAGCGCTCATAATATTTTTTAGGCGTAGCCTTTCGTTTAGCACCTAATCTCTAATTACCAGGCTACAAATGGGTTAGTAGTAATTTTAAATTTAAAAAATAATGTAACTCTTGAAATTCATATGCGAAAGTCAAGTTCTTAACCATATCTTTGTATTTAAGCTGGCTACCGCCAATAAAAGATTTTTAAAGCGTTAAAGAGAAAAGCTAAAACTATTTCATTGAATGAAATAATTTTAGCTTTTGTCACTTTAACTTTTTATCTAATTAAAGATTTTTCGTAACATAATGGAAGAAAATCATCCTTTAGTTAGCTGTATTTTCCCATAGATAGCTTATGCATGAACCGAAAAATCACACTTTAAGGGAGTGAAAAAATTGTAATTTGGGACTATGGAACTAGCTTTAGAACTTCTTATGTTTGCAGATTTCAATTCCCGTTAAGAAACCTTCTTGTTTGAGAGACGCAAGGAGCGAGTTAAGGTTTTAGGGGATTGAAATCTGCAAACATGTAGAAGTTCTTAGCGTATTGTGATTAGTCCCAAATTACAATTTTTTCACGGACTTAAAGTGTGATTTTTCTTATAGCACTTGCTTCACAATATCCTTATACTTCCACACTATTATCTTCTAACTTCTTAAGCGCCTTCATAAACATAGCGGATATAAGCGCTACTGCTCCTAATATAAACCAAGCCTTTTGTACACTTATATACATTAAAACTTTTCCCATAACTACAGGACTTGCTATATATCCAAAGCCCATTATAAGTGGAAGTATTCCACTCATTCTTCCCCTATGAGAAATAGGAGTGTGATTAGCTATAAATGGCATAACACTTATAGATAAAATTATTTCTCCTATAGTAAACACAAAAACAGATATGAAGAAAAATATCATGCTGTTTACTAAACCAAGCATTCCAAAACCTACAGTATAAAAAATCCCTCCATATACTATACTAGTTAAATTTTCTGTTTTATTTAATATCTTTGTAATTAATGGAGTCATAATCATAACTACAATTCCATTGAAACTAGCTAAATATCCATAATATTTTGAGCCTAAAGCTCCGTAAGCCTGTGAAACTTGAAGAGGGAACATAAATCCCCATTGGTTATAAACAAAATTATATCCAAAAGTTATAATAGCAAAATACAATAAAATTTTTCTATTCCACAAAACCTTAAACATGGATCCCTCCTCTTTCTTTTCAAGTTTTCTACTTTCATCAGTTATGTCTTCTTTTGTAAGATGAATAGTTTCATTAACAAAGAAAAATATAAGTGTCAAACCAATAAGTGCTGTTAAAGCGTCCCCTATAAATACCCATTTAAGATGATTCTCAAATAAAAGTCCTCCAATTACAGGGCCTACAGCAAATCCTATATTCCAACCCATATAATCAAGAGCATAAGCTGCATTTCTATTATTTGGTTCTGTTAAATCTGCTATGATGGAATCATGTGCAGGTCCTGCAAATCCCATAACAGCACCTGCTGCCATAAGTACGTATATCATATATATACTGGGTTCCATAAATCCACACACTATATATAAAAAACAAGCTAAACCTTCAAATATAATAATCATTTTCTTTCTTCCTACAGTATCTGCAAGTTTTCCACCGATTACACCTGTTGGCATAAACAAAAGTCCTGATATGCTCATATAAAGTCCTGCAGCTTCTGTTGAAAGTCCTATCTTCTTAGTTAAAATAAGTGTCATAAGTGGTCCTACAAAGCATCCCATAGCATTTATAATTTTAGATGCAAATATTACATATATCTCTTTGGGTAATCCCTTGTATGGTTCTAAAAGCTTCTTTAAATAATTCATTATAAATTCCCCCTTTTATGCATATAAAGTTTGATAATCTTAGATTTCATCATCATGTTTTTAATAAATATCCCCGTATTAAATTTTGATGCTCACCTCTTCTCTTAACTCTATGAGTTATAACATTTAAATTGATATAAAAAAGCCCATCAGTATCACTATTTGTATACTAAAGGGCTTTATATTCCAAAATTCTATTGTTTATAAACATTGACTATTATAAAACTAAAAAACCGCTAAGCAAAAATGCTAGCGGCAATAAATTCCATATATTTTATATAAACTAAATAAATTTAAATTAATTTATAAATTATGAATTTCAGCAAATACATTTTTACTCTCTTTCAGTATACTACTATATGTAATTTTAGACGCACTTCTCCCATTAAAATTAAAATTCGCTTTTAAATTAGCATTTCCTATAACATTAGAATTTTCATATACCAAAAGTTGTAAAAACATACTTACACCTCCTTCATATTCATAATTTTATAATATTACAAAATTTATTATACTCTCTAAAATAACATTAGTAAAGTTTTTTTAATCCATTCACAAAAATTGTTTAATTATCGTACAAATCAAATAATATTCTTATAACATAATATTATTTGGATGGGTTTCACCATAGCACTTGTTCCACTTATACTCGCTTTATCTAAATTTAAACACCTATTACTTAAATTTTCTCAAAGTTATCAAATTGTACTGTTTAACTATTTTTATAAAAGTCTTTAAATGTCTTTATGAAGCTATTTTAATACTAAAATGAAGCTTAATTGCAAGAAATATTATAATAGTTAGTCGTATAATAAAATATTATGTACATATATAGTACACATGATTGAAAACGTATTCTTAGCTTCTTTCATTTGTCTAAAAAAGTAATTATTTGCACTTAAATTATTCATATCTTGTAAATCTCTATGGCCATTAGTTCAAACATAGATTTTGTTAATAATTTATTTACTTTTTGCGCCTAAATTTTTTATATTTTTTGAATTTATCTATTGATAATAATTCATTTTTCTTGTATAATTAAATTACAGTAAAGCTATTTTCATAAATGTGTGAAATGTTTAGTTTCTCCATTTAGCATTTCCCTTGAAAATTGTTTTCCTTAACAATTATTCCCCTCAAATTTCTAATTATTAGAAATTTAACCCCCTTAGGAAGCCAGAGCGTAGGGCTTCCTTTTTTTATGATCTTTTTTATAGTATCCTTTTACTTTTTTGTCAATTCTTAATCTCTAATTTCCAATACTTTAATTATTGTAATACTTTTGTAATACTTTTTTATAATTTTGTAACTCATTAAAGCTTTATATTTATTAAATTATTATAATAAGATACTTTTTAGCGCACACAGAAATCCTGTTAGGGGTTACTTATATCTTTATGAAAGTATATAATTAATATATAAATGAAATTATAAGTTTGAGGTGTTTTATAATGGTAGAAAAAATATTAGTAGTAGAAGACGAGAGCTCCATAAGAGGATTCTTAAAAATAAATTTACAAAGAAATAATTTTCAAGTTATAGAAGCTGAAACAGGAGAACAGGGCATACAAAAAGCTTTCATGGAAAGACCTCAGATAGCCTTATTAGATGTAATGCTTCCTGGAATAAATGGCTTTGAAGTTTGTAGAAAACTTAGAGAAAAATTTCCTCATATGGGAATAATAATGCTAACAGCCAAAGGTCAAGATATGGATAAAATAATGGGATTAGAATTTGGAGCTGACGACTATGTAGTTAAACCTTTTAATCCATTAGAATTAGTTTTAAGAATAAAAGCCCTTTTAAGAAGAATTGAAGAAAAAGATGGCGATATCAAAGATAACACTATAATAGAGTTCTATCCTTTTAAATTAGATACTTATTCTCAAAAAGCTTACAAAAATGGATTAGAACTAGATTTAACTCCTAAAGAATATATGATTTTAAAAATATTTATTGAAAACCCCGGCAAGGCATTTAGCCGAGACGAATTATTAAATACAATTTGGGGGTTAGATTTTATAGGCGATACAAAAATCGTAGATGTAAATATAAGACGTCTCAGAACAAAAATAGAAGAATGTTCCTCCAATCCTAAATATATAGAAACTGTATGGGGAACAGGTTATAGGTGGAATAAAAATGAACAGCATTAAAAAACGTCTTAGTTTAAATTTTCTAACTGTAATTTTTATAACTGTAGCCATATTTGAAACGCTTATTATAAGTGGTACTAAACAATATTATTATAAAAACATAGAGGACTCACTTACTAATCAAGTAAAAATCTCCTCTGAATTTTATACAAAATATTTTTCAAATTCATCTTTAAAGGAAAATGTTCAAGAAAATGTAGATGCGTTTTGGAAACAAACTTCAGCTCAAGTTCAAATAATAGATGAAAAAGGAAATATACTAATGGATTCTATAGGTGTAATTCCTTCTGAAATAATTAATGATGAATCCTTTAAAAGTGCTCTTGATGGTAACCTAGGGAAATGGCATGGTAATGTACCCTATTCTAAGCATAAAGTATTTTCTGTAACCTACCCTTTAAAATCCAATAATAAAATAGTAGGTGCCCTTAGATTTATAACTTCTTTGGCACCCGTGGACAAAGAAATTTTTGCTATATCAATGATTCTATCCGCTATTGGATTTATTACTTTGTTTACAGCCCTAGTTGTAAGTATATTTATGTCTAATACAATAGTAGGACCTATAAAAAGCTTAACAGATGTAGCACAAAAAATGGCTGGTGGAGACTTAAAAGTACGTAATACTAAGATATATGACGATGAGGTTGGTAAACTTTCCGATACCCTAAATTACATGGCAGATGAAATACTAAAAAAAGAACAGCTAAAGAATGAATTTATATCGTCTGTCTCCCACGAACTAAGAACTCCCTTGACTTCTATAAAGGGTTGGGCTATAACCTTAAAAACTGATGAATTAGATGATAAAAACCTTATAAGGGATGGCCTTCAAATAATAGAAGAAGAAAGTGAACGTCTTACTAACATGGTAGAAGAACTTTTAGATTTTTCAAAATTTGTATCTGGTAAAATTACTTTAAATAAAGAAATGGTAGATATTAATATATTGCTAGAATACATTAGAAAACAAATGAGTCCTCGTGCTAATAGAGATAATATTAATTTTATAGTTAAAAAAATTGAGAATGTTCCAACTGTAGCTATGGATCCTAATAGAATAAAGCAGGTACTTTTAAATCTTATAGATAATGCTTTTAATTTCACACCAGAAGGTGGTACAGTAACAGTTTGGACAGAAATTCAAAATAAATATCTAATACTTCATGTGGACGACACTGGCTATGGCATAAGTGAAGATGATCTTCCAAAAATTAAAGAAAAATTTTACAAAGGTAAAAGTAGCAAATCTAAAAATGGAATAGGATTATCTATATGCGATGAGATAATAAAGCTACATAATGGATTTTTCATCATAACCAGTGAGCTTAATATTGGAACAAACATTTCTGTTAAGCTTCCAATAGAAATTTAATTTCGAAAAAATACACAGGGAGATAATATACAATGAAGAAAAAGGAAGTACTTATACCTATTTTAATAATCATATTATTACTAGGGTTTTTTACACAATCTTGTAAATTTCCCAACATTAATCCCAAGGAAAAAATAACTGCGCCTAAAAACAAGCTTATTCCTATACAAGGAACTTGGAAAGTGGTGGATTATAAAACTCCTAATAAAAATATTAAACCTAATAAATCTACTATAGGAAAAACAGCAGAATTCAATGAAAAAGGAGCTATATTTTCAGATGAAGCTTGTAAATATCCTAAATATAAAGTTAAAGTAGTAAACGCCGTTGACTATTTATTTTATAACTATAAAGTAGTACCAAAGGATTTAGGTATAAAAAAAGATAAAATAGAAATTATTTCTGTAACCTGTAATGAGAATCTTTTCTATGATTTTATACTTATAGATAAAAATAAACTTTTAATTTATATGGATGAAACATTCTTTATACTACAAAAAATTTCTGACGACACTAAAAATGTAGAAAAAATACAAAATAACACTACTTATAAAAATAAAAATGTCAGTGAAGATTCTCAGCTTAATTCAGGAGTTTTCATTGGACTTCGCTCTGAAAGTTCAGATATATCAAATTCTCCTTCAACTTATAGAACAATCTGGATTTCATCAAAAGATAAAAAAACAACTAATATTTTAGAACACAAAGGAATATTTTTTCCTAGAAAAACTGGTTTTTGGTCTATAGATGTAAATAGAATTTCAACAAAAGGTATTATAGAAGATGCTATAGACTCTCATACAGTAGATGGTAGTGATAATAAAAACTCTAAACTGATTAAACTTCCTTTTAAAAGTTCTAAACAAAATTTATTTAGAAATATTTTATTTATATCTAATGATTATATAGGCACTGAATATTCCATAGGCTCTGTGTATAATAATACTTTAAATAAACTTCAAGTACTACCAGTAGATAACTTAGAAAATAAAAAAGGAATAAAAATATCTGACCTAGTGGGCAACATAGGCTCTGGAATTTTAAAAGATAGTATAAATTCTTTTTTATCTGTACGTAGTGACAAAAAACAAGCTTTTCAACAACAAATTATTGATGAAGAAAACTTTAGGTTATCCAGAAGAAATGGTCATTGGATTATGATGGGAAGATTGAATTCTACTGAAAATCAAAATGACTATATAGATTTTGACTTAAACGTTTTTCCTCCTAAGAAACTTTTAACTTACGATGAATTATCCTTGTCTTGGAGTGATGTAAAAAACAATATTCCTAGTGCCACAGATGTATTTACTTCACCAAATGGAGATATAGCCCTAGTAGTTTCTAGAAACAATCTTTATATTTACTCTATAGAAAACAGAACTCTATCTTCAGAGGCCATAGAAGAAATCCCTATTAAGGGGAATGAATCAATAATCATGGCAGAGTGGGCTACTGGAGACTATGTAGAAAAATGGACTCAAAGCTTTAGGGACTTTATAAAAAGTGAAAAAAGTAAAAAATGATTAAAAGCTAGAGTATTCCTTTTATAAGAATAACTCTAGCTTTTTTAATTGCAAATTACTAATCTTCTTTTATCTAGCCCTCTAGCACACTGATAAACTAGTCCACTAAAAACATAAATTACTTCTCAATTTATGCTTGTTTCACCCCTACTATTTTGTATACCTGCTCCATATCTAGATTTTCTCTAACTATATCTGCTAATTTATCTAGTTCCTTTTCCCTTAAGCTTTCATATTCATTAACAACTTTATGCTGTAATCCTTTTTTCATTCTCAAGGTATTTACCACATAATCCCTAAAGCTTAATCCATCAAAAACTCCGTGTATATATGTACCCATTACATTCCCTTTATCATTTATAGCCCCATCAAATACATCTACCTTTTCTCCATTTCTATCCTTTATTTTGAAAAGCGGCTTGCACCCCTCACCATAGGAGCTTATGCCCATGTGTATCTCATAGCCATAGACCGTTTTGTCTGTAATTTTGTGTCCTTCCAATTCCTGTAGAAGTTCCGCATTTACCCTAGTGGTAACCTTCTCCTTTTCAAATGTAGTAGTCATATTCAAAAGTCCCATGCCCTTTACTTCCTTTACCGCTGTCTCCACTTCATATGGATCTTTAAGCAAATCCCCTAGCATTTGATATCCTCCACATATGCCTATGACCATTCCAGTTTCACTGTACTTTTTAATTTTATCTTCTAGTCCATTTTTTCTTAAAGAAATCAAGTCTTCTATAGTATTCTTACTTCCTGGTATTATTAAAAGATCTGGATTTCCAAACTCTTCTATCGTTTCAACAAATCTTACTGAAACATCCTCTTCATTTTTAAGTGCATCTAAATCTGTAAAGTTTGATATATGTGGAAGCTTAATTACAGCCACATCAATATCTCCTTTAATTTCTTTGTTGAAACTTACAGCTCCATCTTCATCTTCTAGTGCTAACCTAAAATGTGGAATCACGCCAAAGCATGGTATTTTTATTATATCTTCTAACATATTAAGGCCAGGTTTTAATATTTCCACGTCTCCTCTAAATTTATTTATTATAGTTCCTTTTACTCTCTTTCTCTCTTCATCATTAAGAAGAAGCATCGTTCCTGCCAGTGAAGCAAAAACTCCCCCCTTATCTATATCTCCTACTAAAAGTACAGGAGCATCTATAAGCTCCGCCATACCCATATTGACTATATCTCTATCTCTTAAATTTATCTCAGCAGGGCTACCAGCACCTTCCATTACCACTATGTCAAACTCTTCCTCTAATTCTTCAAAATGCTCTTTTAACATATCTTTAAATTCCAATTTCATGTTATGGTATTCCATAGCGGTACTATTTCCATAGACCTTACCATTAACTATTATCTGACACTTTTTATCAGATGTAGGTTTTAAAAGAATAGGATTCATATATACTTCTGGTTCAAGTCCTGCAGCATAAGCCTGGAGTACCTGTGCCCTCCCCATTTCCTTTCCGTCTAATGTTATGTATGAATTTAAAGACATATTTTGTGATTTAAACGGACAAACCTTATATCCATCTTGCTTAAATATTCTACATAAAGCTGCTACTAATATACTCTTACCTACTGAAGATGCTGTTCCCTGAATCATTATTTTAGCCATAAATTTTCCCCCTCTATTAGTTTGTTTATAATTTGATGTTAAAACTTAATTATATTACCTAGCTATTCTCTATTTACAACTCTCACTTGTATTTTTAACTTCTACTACAAAATAAATTTAAATATGATTTTTATATTTTTAAATCTTTATAAAGATTATGGATTTCTTATATTAAAAATTTACGTCATTAGGTACATGAAAATAAATAACAAGTCAAAGATGCTGGTATATTTTGTGTCAGACAAGGAAGCAGGTTCCGCCGCTAGTAGAACTATCGGTGGGTTCTGCTGACGCAGTATGACGCAAAATAGATTAGCATACTGACTTGTTATTTATTTCAATGTGCCTTACATTTCAAATTCTTATATACTTTTCACTCTTTCTAATTTTTATATTAACAATTTACCCTTGATATTGCAATACTTTGTAAAGTATCTATATCTGCTATATTATACTTAACTACTTCACTTGCTTACACTTTTCCTTTAAACATTAGATTATCAAATAGCTTAAATTTATTTACAATACTCTGTAAATTTTCTGTAACACATATTTCTGTTATTTATTGTATTATTAATGTAGTATATTTGAATTTATTAATAAATTGTTTTAAAATAGTAATTAAGATTAAACTTTATCGAGGTGATTAACATGTATAGTAAAAAATTAGCTAAGTTAACACTTCCTTTAGCCTTTTGCTTTATTTTATCTATTGGAGGCATTTTTATGCCTACTAATTATAAAACAGCAAATGCATTTGGAACTAAAATTTCTATAGAAAATTTAATAGAATTTTTAAATATATCTTTTCCTTCTAAGGACAACAAAAAATCTTCTCATATAAAAGCTTCTTCTTATTCAATAAATGAAGATATTAATGGGGATGGAGAGAAAGAACTTATTATATGGAATCACGATACTAGAGATGCGTACAAAGTAGAAGTATTAAAGAAAAATGGTTCTGACTATGTGGACGACCCTCTAATGTATCCTTATTATTTTCAAAACGTAGTTAACTACTATAAAGCTCAAATTAAAAAACCCTATAATAGCAAGAGCCCTATAATGTGGTATTATCTAAGTGACGCTGAACTAAAGATAAATAATCCCAAAGAAGCACTTCTTTCTATTGAACAAGGAATATCTAATCTTAAAAATAACGATAGCGTCTTATATGGAATGTTTTTATCTCTTAGAGGAGAAGCTTTAAGACGCCTCGGTGATTATGAAGCTGCCTTAAAAAGCTTAGATAAAGCCATGAGTTCACTAGTATCATCTAAATTTAGTGACAATGAAAGTATTATAAATACTTATTTTTATATTGGGAAAACTCTAGATTCCATTGGTTATGATGAAGTTCAAAAAGAATATTACACAGCCGCCTTATCTCTTTCAGCAAAAGAATATGGTGCTAATTCTAAAAATTATAATAAAATAACCTATAAAATTCAAAGAAGATTAAACAAAATATCATGCACTCCTAAAGTAAGCGGACAAAAACTGGTTAAATAATGAATAAGTATAAATTCACACAAATTTATAAATTTATAATAAAGCATGCATAACATTTTGAAGGAAAGTTAACTTATTAAAAACCTATAGGATTGTGAAAAATGAAAAAGCACCCTTTTAGGGTGTTCTTGTTGTGCAATCTATTTCATTAATATTAAAATTAAGGCATAGAAATACTTCATAATCTCCATGCCCTTAAAATTATTATCATAAAAAGCTGTTTACAAATTTTTTTACACTCTCATTAAAAATAATTAGCCGTGCCCTATTTTATTTATATATATTCATTTATATTTCAATTCTATTTTTTCTATTATAACTCATTACAATAACTTCATTACAACTATTGTCTTTTCTTACTAAATAAACTTCCTATAAAACTATCTATACTAAATTTCACATTGCTCTTTCTTCTAAACCTTTTATTATAATCTTTAAAATTCCAAATTTCTAAAAATCTTTTCCCTGCATAATATCCTGCTGTATATAATGCTGCAGCTTTCTCTTTAGTAATATTGAACTCTGTTGATTCTACACCATCCACAGGAATAAATACAGTTCTGGCAACATCCCTTTCACTGAGTTCTTTGTATATAGAGTATTCACTCATAGTACTAGCTATATCAAATAAAAAGGACATAGGATCATTCTTGCCTTTTGAAGTCAAGCTTTCTTCCTTCTCTTTTGTTTTAAACTTGAATCCTATTATAGGCGTTTTCATATTATCCGTGTCAAATATATTTATGGGATAATTACAAGTAACTCCTCCATCTACCATATAACTAATTTCATTCTTATATTTAAACTCCACTGGCTTAAAGTAAAGAGGTATGCTTATGCTCATTCTCACAGCCTTAGCCACTGAAAATTCTCCTGGTTCTTCTCCATAATCCACCAAATCATCCGGAAGAACCACTTTTCTCTTTAAAGTTATATCCGAGGTTATAACCCTTAGCTTACTCTCTCCATTTTCCATAACATCTTTAAATTTAACTATACCTTTTTTCTCTAAAAGCTCTTTTATCCAGTTTTCAAAATAATCCCCCGAATATATACCCTTATCTCTAAAAATCCCTAATGCCGCTCCAAATAATGGTATTTTATTAACAGAATCTTTATCTAAGAATTTTATAAAATCCATTTCGGACAATATCTTCTCTAATTCCTTAGCTTTATATCCTGCTATTACAAGTGCTGCTATAATAGCTCCTACAGAAGTTCCTGCTGCCCTTTGCCATATATAATTATGTTCCTCAAAGCTCTTAAGAGCTCCTACTATGCCTATTCCTCTTATGCCTCCACCTTCAAAAACAGCCTCTGCTTTTATAAAGCTATTCATCTATATCCCTCTCCTATGCTTTTTATTATTATTATACAGCATTTTTCTTATAAATGTACAAACTATCGAATAAGCCGGTATAATTTAGTTAAACTACTTTATTAATAATTTCACAAATTTATCAATTCATTTTTATCTACCACTAAGACTCTCCCCCTATCTATTAAACGTAACTACATCACCCATTAGTGTTATTTCATCCTCATCTAATACAATTCCTCCAGTGTTTTTAATAGCATAAATACTATCTGTTTTTTCTTTTAATACCCGCTCTATGCACTTGTTTTGTATATGATTATCTTCATAATGTACTTCAATGTAAAAATTCTTTTTTATTAATCCCAGCCCTTCGCAATATTTAAATTCTGGATTGCCCTCATCTGTCGATATATAATAATTTTTAAGTTGCATTAAAGCTCCTGCGCTTGATCCAATAATTACTTTACCCTTCTCTATGCTGTGAAGTAAACCCTTTTCTAAAACACGTTCAACTGCATTTTCAGTATCACCACCTGTTAAGAATAAAATATCACTACTTTCTATAATTTTCTTCATCTCCTCAACAGTATGCTGAAAATAGTTAATCCATATAATATTTTCTTCACTAATTCCTAAATCTACAAAAGGCCCAACTGTTTCTCTGTAGTACTTACCATTATTTTTGTTGTACATATTCTGCCAATCCATATCATTACTTATCCCTTTACCAAATGAAAATGGAATAATTGCAACTTTATCATTACAATTTATATATTTTCTCATTGTATCTCTAGCCCATTCTTCATTAAAATTATACTGACTTAATAATGTATTTACCATTTTAATCCTCCCATTAAGTAAAATCCTATATTATATACCCTTATATCCTTGAATTCATATTTGCAAAATCATAAGATTATTGCAAATAACTATATTTATGATTTTGCCACAAAAAGCATTACATTACCTGAATTATACCTTTTTTTGGGTTAATCATATTTATTTTTAATTTTTGTTCCTTGGTGAAAAATCATCTGCCACCTATTATCAACAAGTTTCCATATGGAACTTCTCATGGCCTTCGCTTCATCTCCAATGCCTATAATAGTCGAATAAGTAATCAAAACAACATCCTTTGATAAAATTTTACCTTTAAAGTCATATGCCTTTATTTCTATTGGTTTTGAATTAGGTATACCTTCTAAAACATCTTTTTTATCACATACAAAACCTGATGAACAAAACTCAATAAATTCATCTGCTATCAATCTATCTAACTCTTCTCTAGATGCTCGTATTTCTGACTTGAGTGATTTTTTCTCAAGGTCTATTACTTCTTTTAACATGTCATTATCATTTATCATATGTCTGCGTCTCTCCTTCTTATAAATATATAAATTAAATATTAAATCCCTATTTACTATCTTAAAAATTACTTAACTGTCACCTATCTTACCCTCTATTTTCTGCCTTACTTATCTTTTATATCTTTCTGTATTCTCTTATTTGCCTGTTTCTACGCATATTATTCCATATAAACATTTTTATGGCTACACTAATTTTGTAAAATCAATATTGTCTGCTTTTTTAACAGTAATTAACTTGTCTTCATATTGGTTCAGCATTTCTTGAAAATTCACTCTATTTTTTTCAAAATCCCTAGTCCATTTATACATTAGTTTTAACATTTTTAAATCTGATTTGTAATGACATTTCTCTATTTTAAGTTGCTGCTTCACATAACGTAATAAAATACGACATTTTCGTTTCCAAAGTGGGGTATCAAGGAAAATTATTTTATCAGCCATATGAAATAATAAGTGACAACTTTCTCTATAAGTACCTTCTATAATCCAATCTCCTAATCTATCAATATTTTTAATGACCTCCACTTGTTGCTCCGGGGTTCGCTTATATCTACCTTTATCAGTTTTATGCCAAACGATACAATCCAACTCATAATGAGGAATTTTTAATTTTTTTGATAATTCCTTAGCTAAAGTAGTTTTTCCACTTGCCACTATCCCGATTATATATATCTTGCTCAACATCTTCACCTCAATGAATACACTAAATTTCTTATAGTATCTTTACTCAAGATTATAATTCAAATAAATTTTCTCTAACATAAAGTCTGCAAAATCAACTAATGATTGGGGATTATAATTAAATTTAGTTGTATTTTCATAGGATGATAAAGCTTCTTTTATAATATCAACGTACTCCTTCTGTAAAGAAACATTAGAATACACCCATTCGCCTCCTTCTTTTTTAGAACATATTGCCCCTTCCTTAAGATAATATAAAACCCTGCAAAGATTTAGAATGGTATACACGGGTAAATTAAGTATTTGTGATTTTGCATTATCTACATCATAAAGAATTGATTTAAAATAGTATTTTGGAGGAACAGGCTCAAATACATCCTTTATAGACTTCCCAAAAATACAAATGCCCCTTGCAATAGTAACCGTAATATGCGCAGCTAAATCTGGGTCTTGTCCATCTTCACACATATAACTATAGTCGTTTTCATATTTTTCCTTATGAACATTTGAATAATGTAAAATAAATGGCGTAGGATATCTAAAATGTTTTACATCATCTTCTAATAAAATACTCATTTCAAGCCCCTTATGTGGTCCCTTCTTAGACAGCTTCAATAAAATATCTATTAACTGCCTTTTAGTATTAAAATTTATTCTTTCCTTTATTACAACTAATAAATCAATATCACTTACATCAGGATTAAAACAATTCATTGCTAAAGACCCATGAATATAAATACCTATAAGATTATCCTGTAAAATATCATGGTAACTTTCAATAATACTATCCAATATATTTTCTACAGATTTCACTATTCATCCATCCTCAATTTCATTATTTAAATTAATCTTTTTACATTCTCTATAATCCCTTAATAATATTTAATAATTGTTTTCAACTATTACTTAATGCGCTTGCTTTTAGGTATAAACTCGTATCCATAAAAAACTTTTAGTACCTCATTGGGTATAATTGGACCTATGATCTCTATTTTCTTGTGTCCTGTATTAATTATGCTATTACAACTTGGTTTTGGTTTTCCTCCACTAATTTCTTGGAGCATATTCTGAGATACACTGAATATAACTTTAGAAATTTTTGGTCATTTTCTTCATGCTTCTCTTTTCTTTCCTATCCATTCTCTTTTTAATAATCCATATAGTATATGATTCACATATCTATCATTTAGCCATTCAGCATCTCTAATTATTCCTTCTTCTGTAAAACCGTACTTTTTAGGAAGTGCTCTGCTTTTTAAATTTTCTTCTGCAATAGTGATTTCAATTTTATTTAATTCCATTTCTTTAAATCCATAGTCAAGAAATACTTTTAAAGCTTTTGTCATTATTCCTTTCCCTTGGTATTCCTGTCCAAGCCAATATCCAATAGATACAGCTCCTCTACTCTTGTCCACATTATAATAACCTATCAATCCTGCAAACTTCCCTTTAAAAATAATTATTGCTTTAAATCCCTCATCTGAAACATATTGCCTTTGAGCTTCTTCTATAAAAGACATTATATCATCTACTGATTTAGTTTCTATTACCCAAGGCAGCCACCTTTTTAAATGTTCTCTACTATTATCAATTAATTTATAAAAGCGCTCAGCATCCTGTTTATTAGGCAGCTTTAACTCAATATCATTGTCTACTATATATTTGAACATACTTCCACCCCATTTCTAAACATAAATAATATTATTTTATATCTAATGTTATTTACGTTTATTTTTTAAGTCCATTTGTATTTATATAATTTAATCCTAAATTCTCTTACTCTTACTCGTTTTGTTCTAAACTTACTTAATAATTCTGTTTTTCACACTGTATGCACTATATATTTACTATTTATTAATTATATTTTTTCTTTATCAATACTTACTTTCTTTATATTTTTTATACAAGCATATATTTGCTTAAAACCAAATACCACCAAAATGCCTGAAAGAATACATTCTGAGTATCTTTTTTCATAAAGTGTATGTATGAAATAAATAAATAGTAGTATAGGCCATATTATTCCCCAAATAAATTCAAACAATTGTTTATGTTTATTCTCTCTATAATCTTTTATATAAGTAAGTATTTCTAAAAAACTAACTACAGCAAAAGTACTAAGTAGAATGACTTCCATATAATTTTTTTGATAAAATCCATATATAACACCACTCAACATTAATATAAACCATGCAATTTGTAGAATAACTTCAGATATTTTTTTACTTTCATCATTTTTTCTCAACATTTATGCCCCCTTTTTCCTCCCCTATTTATGTTTTAACATTTATAACTTATTGTACAAAACATATGTATTTGTAATTGTATAAATACTTTTATTATAAAATCACTTAATAGTTGTAGACTTTTCCATTATATATCTACTATCATGGATATTCTCTACAATTTTATATCCATTTCTAAGATATAAATTAACAGCTCCCTTATTTTTAACAAATACATATAGAAATATATCCTTATTTTTATCTTTTGAAACTAAATCAATATATTTCAGAACTTCCGTCCCTATACCTCTTCCTTGAAATTCTTTAAAAATATATAAATCATCCAGTTCAAGCTTTTCTCCATCAGTGTGCAAATAAAAATATCCTACCTTAACACCTTTAATATAAATACACATATAACTTTCTATATTATTTTGTATCTTTTTCTTAATCCAAGTAAATATCTTTTGAAAATCAAGCTGGAAATTAGTTTCGTACTTTTCAATAAGATTTTTATTTAACTCAAATATTTTGTCTTTATCTTCCTCTGTAGCATTTTTAAAGGTTATTTCCATAGTCTCACCCCAATAGTCATAAAAATTTATGGTTACTGCATATTCTTTACAGTTGCACCACCATTACTTCTTCCTCCCACATTATCTCACCAGTTTTCTCAAATCCCATGCTTTCATATAGCTTCTTGGCAACTATATTTTCAGGTACAACACTTGTGTAAAATTTAATTTTGCCATACTTCTCCCTAATCAATTCTAGCAATTTAACTATAGCTGCTTTTCCATACCCCTTATGTTGAAATTTTTTATCAATCATTAATCTACTCATTTCAATTCTTTTTGTTTCTGGATCTAAATCGTACATTAAAAAACCAACCATAGCATCTCCATCATAAATACATAATGGATAAAGCTCTTCTTCAAACTTAGACTCCAATATAGAATACCAATTTGTAGCAACATATTCCTTCTGCTCACTTAATACTTCTAAGTCAATACATTCTTCCCAGTTCTCTCTATTTATTTCTTTAAAAATAATATTCATGCTCCCAGCCCCTATATTCTATAAATTAATATATTTTGTCTTTAATACATTTGCTAATTTTCTAAATAATATTTTTGAATCATATTAAGCGTAAAATAGTATAGTTTCCGTCTAAAATTTCCCTGCAGAAGTTTGACATTTTGTTTGTTCAAATAAAAATAATATAAATCTTCAATTACTTCCAAGTCCGCCCTATCTGAAAAGATAGTTTTAGAGAACAGAAAAATATCACTTTTCCTTATGCTTAACATGCCATTATGTATACATATACACCTAATGGCTTCCCAAGCATTTTTTATTTGAGTTATACCTCCCTTATCCAATTCGTAATTAGAAACCCTATCATTTAAATCCATAACAGATCTTTGTATTCTTTCCACGCGAATAGGAACAAAAGATTTAGGTTCAATTTTAGTATAAAACTCTGTTATGTCTTGTCCATATATTACCTTATGATTTTTAATGCTATCAAAAGCATATAGCCACAATTTTGGATATCCTCTTGGAATATTATTTAAATTCCATTCATTTAATCGCCTTTGCCCACAGTCTTTTACAGTATCAATATCTTGCCATTGAATATCGTAAATTAAAGGTTTTCTTGGATATCCTCTTTTGGGCAGTTTACTTTGAATATTTTTCACTACTTCTTCTATATGCTGCTTAACTTGTAAATCTACCTTTTTATTTAACGTTGTAATTGTAATATCAATATCGCTGGAATCTTCAATAAAGTCTCCCCTTATAACACTTCCATCAATAATCACACTAATAATTTCACTTTGTATTAATGAACTTACCTTTTGTAACTCAAATTGTAATAGTTTTATATTTTCTAAAACTTCATTTAATATCAATATTTGTACACCACCTGAAATTCTTCAAATACTACCAACATGTCTTCTGAAAAATTCATTCCTTTCTCACTTAATTCTTTAGTAAAAAAGTCTATATGCACTTTTCTCCAATATTTTAAAGATTTATCTCCCTCACCTTCTATTTCAGCCAATTCTTCATTTACATCTCTAAACGGAACTAAAACAACATTTTTGTTTCTTATAATGCAATTTGCTATTCCATTCCAATCAGTAATAACGCTATATTCCCCTTCCTTAGGCAATTCCTCTTTTTCTAACTCATAAAGACAATAAAGTGAGGAGGTTCCTCTTTTTATTCCCTTATTAACTAATTCAGCTAAATTATTAGCACTTTTTTCATTATTGCAAAAATACCATGAAGTGTAATTTTTATTAGTAGTGGTGATATTCTCCCCTATAGATGTTAAATAATCTTCCCACATTTTTTTCACTGATTTATGCTCTTGTTCCATCATTTAAACTCCCCTTTATCTTATAATTTAATATTGTTCATTTAAAACATAAAAAAATGTAGCTTGTGGTGAACTATAGTTTATACTCATTACCTCTATAAGCTTCTTTCAATTTATCTTTCAATTTAGGATGCTTCTTAATACAATAATCAATAATATCCGTTTTACCTTGTTTATAAAAGTATACTGCTTCTTCAACTAAATCCGAATCATCTGAAGGTATATCTGGATGCCTCCTTGGATATCTATAAATTCTGATGTTTACTTGTTTCTCCATTGCCATAAGTTTTTCAAGTATATTCTGAATTTTTTCTCCATTAATTACTTGAGCTTCACCTTTTGAAACAACTTCTCCTTCAAATCTCGTCTGTTCTTCTAAAAAAACACTTCCATCCAATGTATAAATATATCCCTTTTTATTATCAAGTATTTCTTCTAATGCGCCTTCATACCTTTCGGTAATTTCCAAAATACTATCATATCCATATGCCACATTGAAAATAAAATCATTCCATCTTTGTAAAAATAGTAATGCAAGCGCTTTGTTTTTTGTAGCATAAACATAAGCTTCCCCATGTGTAGAAACATGTGGCCTAATTACTCTTAAGCCTCCACTTGGTGATCCATGATAAACTAAATTCATAATTTATGCCCCCTAAAATTCCTCAAATATTTTTCGTGCACTCATTTTCTTTTAAAATTCCTAAATAATCTAATTATTCCCTTAATAATAATTACTTTCTATGAATTTATAAGAATAGCAACCTAACTTTAACAACATAGAATCGTATCCATAATACTCTGCCAAAGCAACAATTATTGAATCAAAACAATCATTAAAAGCATTAGTATTTGGATGAATTTTCCATCACATGTTTTACGCCCCCCTACCTTTGTGATAATTATAAATTAAACAAAACACATTATTTCAGCATACACACCCTAACGTTCATACCACTGTGCTTGCGATTGTAATAGCTTGTAATATCTACCTTTCATGTTTAACAATTCCCAATGAGTTCCTTCTTCTACTATTTCACCTTTATCCATAACTATAATTCTGTCTGCAATTTTAGTTGAACCTAATCTATGAGTTACAAAAATGCATGTTTTCTTAACACTTATCCTTTTAAAAGACTCAAATACATTAGCCTCCTCAATTGGGTCAATAGCTGAAGTAGGTTCATCCAATACAATTAGATTATGTGTCCTATAAAGCCCACGGGCGATTGCAATTCTTTGCCATTCTCCACCTGAAAGGTCTTGACCTCCAAACTCCCTAGATAGAATTGTGTTACCTTTGATATTTAGTTCAGGTAAATTTATATCTACCTTATGGAGAAAATCCTCTATTGCTAGTTCAGATGTGATATTACTGATTTTGATATTGTCCTCTATTGACAACTTGTATTTAATAAAATTTTGAAAAACAGCACTAATTCCTTTGAACCTTGAAGCACTTGAATAAGTATGGAGTGATTTGTCTCCGTACAAAACCTGGCCTTTTGTAGGGTCATATAACCCCATAATTACCTTCGTCAATGTACTTTTCCCCGAACCATTTTCTCCTACAATTGCCAAGGATGTTCCAGACTTAATGGTAAGATTGATGTTCTTAAGCGCATTTCCACTAGCATTTGGATAAGCAAAACTTACATTTTTTAATTGAATATCTTGATCCTTTAGAATATCAGCATCCTGACCTAAGTTACAATTATCATCAAGAAGTCTCACTAAGAATGAAGTATTTGAAATACCAACAAGTGCTCTTCCCAGGTCTTCAATTGCTCTTCTCAGCATTGTTGTTATTTTAGAAATAGAGTAATAAATAGCTGCAAACAAACCAATTGATATAACTCCTGAGTAGACAAAATACACTAAAAGCATAAGTACACTTAAGAATCCTATAGAATTTAGCAACTTCATAAACACTGATAACTTAAGGATATGTCTTTTAGTAGAAACAAATTCTTTACTGAATTCCTTGTTTGATTCATTAAATAGTTTATAGAAATACTCAAAGGAACCATTAAGCAATGTATCTTTAAAGTATTCTCTTGATATGATACATTTTTCAAAGTACTCAGTTTTTCTTCTCCTGTTGCCCATTTTATCTTCAAAATCAAAACTTTGTTTTACCCTAATTTTCTCTAATAATAATGTAGGGATAAAAATCAGAACAATTACAAGTACCAACACAGGATTTATATTCATCAAATATATTAATAAACTTAAAATATACGGTATATATAAAAACAAAATCTGTACAATAACACGAAGTCCACTGGGAGCATCCTCACTGCCAAAGCTTGCTTTTTTCAGCCTATCCATATTAGCTGAATCCTCGAACTCTATAGGCTTCATAAGTTTTGTACGATTATGATGTAAAAATTTCATATATCCACTGCCACGTCTCCAAAAATAGCCTTTTGCCATGTACTCAATCCATTCCCCAAAAGGATACAATGCCAGAATCACTAGTAAACTTAGAATAGGCTTATAAATCAAATCTATTGTTGCTCCATTTGCAACATCTACAATACTATCAAACAATGTCTTTATTAAAACAATTTCAAGGAATCCAAGGGCACTCATAAATAAGGAAGAGATAACAAGTAGAACAAATGTTATAGGGCTTGCATGCCAAGTATATTTTATTAATCTTCTTATAACCCCTATCCCAGACATTTTTTTATTTGTCATACATTTCACCTTGCTTTCTAAATAATTGTGCATAGACATTATCATTCTTCATTAATTCTTCATGAGTTCCTTTTTCAATAATTTGTCCTTGATCAAGCACAATAATCTCATCAGTTATTTTTGTTGAACCTAACCTATGAGTTATCATAAATAGAGTCTTTTCATTGGCTATGTTTAAAAACTGGTTATAAATCATACTTTCTGCCGTTGGACTTAAGCTTGCAGTGGGTTCATCCATTATCATGAAAGGCGAATTCAAGTATAAAACACGTGCAATGGCAAGCCTTTGCCACTCCCCACCAGATAGATCACTTCCATCATCATAGATCTTTCCTAGATGACTATTCTCTTTCTTAGGTAAATCATTAACTACTCCCTCTAACTCCATCAATCTAATCACTTCACTAATATCTGCTTCTGAATCTTCAAATGCTATATTCTCTTTTAGTGATACATAATATTTTGCAAAGTCCTGAGAAACTACAGAAAATATACTTCTTAACTCTCCAAATTTATACGACTTTAAGTCCTTTCCATTTAGAAGTATTTCACCTTCATAATCACGATATAACCCTACCATAATTTTTGCCAAGGTGGATTTACCAGCTCCATTCAATCCAACCAGTGAATAAGATTTACCCTTATTGAGTGATAAATTAACTCCTCTCAAAATGTATTCTCCAGAATCCTCATACCTAAACCAAAGATCTTTTATCACAAGACTTTCAAATGGTATTTTCTCTCTAATCTCTGAACTTTCTAATCTGTTCCTTTTCAGTTTTGTAAACTCATCTAAATCTTTCGCATACTCATAGTGTCTTGAGAATTCTAAAATCAATTCAGATGACTGAAAAGCAACTATCTTACTTAAACTAATCATGCTTCCTGATATAGACGTAAACATACCTACTGATAACGCACCACTGGATACTTTACGTGACAACATAAAAATAATAAATACAGCTGCAATACTAGCTACAACATTCACCATCATACTGCTTGATGTCTCTTTAGCTAAAACCTTAGTATTATAGTTTGACCTAAACAGATGTGCTTTCATGAATCTTTTGTTAAGAGAGGGGGAAAATCCGAATAAAGCTCTTTCATTGGCCGTTTCCCTATTAACCAATATTTCTGACAAATAATTCATCTGTCGTGTAACAAATCCAACCTTTTTTTCTTCTTCATAGACGACTATACCATTCTTGAATGTCAGAAGTATTGTAGGAATAATAATAAATAGATATACGAAAACAATCCACAAGTTCACTGTTGCAACCGCATAAAGAACACCAAATAGTTGTATTAATACTGAAATTGCAGTATTAACTGAACGAATTACATCTACAATCTTAATTTCAATATCTTGTGTAACTCTTAACAAAAGGTCTTGAGTTTTAGTCGCTTCAAACAGCAAATAATCAATAGAAAATTGCTTTTTAATAATTTGTGCTTTAAATTCTTTTCTCAAATCATCTTCTAATAAATTGTAACTATATTGTCGAAAATCTTGACCTAATTGCGTGTACAAATAGCCAAGAACTGTGAGTCCTAAGTATATTAACATTGTTTTAATTTCCGGATTTGACGATGTTACTGTCATTGCTGCATCAATAAATTTTGCTACAGTAAACAGCATAAAAGGCACCATTAAACCTTCTACAATGGTTAATATTAAACATACTGCAAAATGAAATGGAGAATAAAGTGTAACAATTTTTATTAAAGATAATATCTTATTTTTTCTTTTCTCATCATATTTTCTCATAGTAAATCCTTTCTCGTTTTACAACCCTATTTTTTGATACGAAAAACAACCTACATTTATAAAAAGTAAATCCATTTATATCCTGTTTGCTAAACTATTTATCCAGAAACATTCTCTAAAAACTCACTTCTCAATTTATTCCTATCAACCTTACCACTATTAGAATGGGAAGTGAACTAACTTCAAGGATGTTATCCGGTATCATATAGTCAGGAAGTTTTTCTTTTAGTGAATTCTTTACATGTTCAACTGTACAACAATTTTCAAACATAACAAATGCATATATCATGGGATTAATGCTATCTTTATTAAATATTACTTCTGCTTCTCTAACTCCTGAAATGCAATATATCTGTGATTCAATTTCTTCTAACTCAATCCTATAACCTCTCAACTTAACTTGTTGATCACTTCTTCCTAAAAACACAATTGAATTGTTTGATGATACCTTTGCCAACAGCATGCGGTCCAAATATAACAACAAGTTTCATCTTTACATCCCACCTTGTATGAATTTAGTATATTTTCAAGCTTATATGAGCTTGCTTTCTTTTGTATTCAGGTTCACAACTCGAGTTCTTGTATCTGACTTTGATATAAATAAAGGTTCTCCACTACTATCAATACAATACGCAATAGGCATGGATATCCCGCAATTTTTATAGGAACCGTCTGCGTGGCTTGTACCCACTATAATTGTTTTATATGTTTTTGCAATTCTTCTAGCTTCATTTATCCACTCATCAAATTGGTCATCACTAAACATGCCTACACCTATTGGATGTGCTATAAAATTAATTTTTCCACTTATATTTTTTAAATCTCTAACTCCCTTTAGAATCTCCATACATAATAAATATCCAACTATCATCTGGCCATATTTAACTACCAATGGTGGATTTAATTGAATTTGTTCATCCGGTAGAGTTTTTGCCCTTTCTAAAATTTTCTCACCGTTATTATTTATTATTACTGCTCTATCTTTGTTATTTTTTCCATAAGATGTGATTATTGTAATATTGTTTTCTTTTGCAACATTACAAGCACTTTCTAATACTTCTTCACTTGATAAGTATCCTTCAGGATATAATACAATATCAATTCCTTTATTGCTCTCTATTTCTTTTTTTAACTGTTCTATTCCTTGTTCATGTATTGGTTGTCCTATTAAGACTTTCATATTTACTTACCCCTTTATAATTATTTTAGTTTAGCAACTAAAAAACAACTATCTTTTAGCTTAGTTAAAAGTTCCATTTATTGTAAGTACACTAACAACTCACTATTTATTTCTATAATTGAAGTATTATCCGTTTTAAATCTCATCATTTCATTAAAAGGAGTATTGGTTATATAACATTGTAAGCACATAATTACAGCACTATGCGTTATAATTATTACTACTCTACATAAACATTTGAATACACCAAGTTTTATAATCATGCTTTTTATAAAATTTAATAATACTTTCCATGTCTTTTGTGGAAGAATAAATTAAAGATCTTTTAACTCCATTTTCTTTAGCAATTTCTAATATTTTATCTAATAAAATTGTACCTATATTAAAACCTCTATTTTCAAAAGACACATAAATATCATCTATTTCAATATAAAATTGTCCATTATCCATTACAGCCATATTTTGCGATTTATGAACTGTACCGTAAACAAATCCTACAATCCTCTTATTTAACTCAGCCACAAAAAAATATTTTCCCAGTTTACTTTCTAAATAATCTTTATCAGCAGCAACAAATCCATAAGTTATCTCTTCTTTAGCCCATTGCTGTTGTAAAGCTATTATATAATCTAAATCTTTATATACACATTCTCGAATAATTAAATTATTCATAATATCCTCCAAAATTTTTAACATAAATTTGAGGTATTTAATAATTTTTATCCCTTAAATTTATATAGATTCTACTTAACCGTCCCTACAAATCATAACAACTTTATTTTATATTTTTTTCCTATTTCTTTGACATCTTCCCCATCAATAATAATTCCTGATTCCTCATATAGAATGTATAATTCATTATTATAGCAATCAATAAGTTCATCATCTGTTTCTTTATAATGACACCAAACATCTTTATTGTTTAAAAAATTTAAACCTTTTGAGTCTTTTAAATTAACAATGTTCTTATCTGCATGTTTTGCAGAATCAATTGTTTTTCCAAATATGATAGCTCCAGCAGAACCTCCATAAATAACACCACCATTATTTAAGAATTTAATGCATTCTTTATCAAACTTGGTATCTTTCAATGTTTTTAGCAGTTTATAAGTATTTCCAAGTTTCCAACTGTTACGCTAAGGATGTTTCTTTTCACAATCAATACTTTTATATTTTAAATAAGAAATAAGAATTATACTCATTTGATTACATTTCGTACTTCCAATTTCTATATAATGTATTACCACCATTAACTATGATATGACACAAAATTGAATAAATAATAGATTGAGTAACAAGGGTTAAATAAGCTATTTTACTCATTTATACATTCCCTCTTTAATTTTCATATTATATAAATAAAGTTTTATGTTTACTAAATTCTAATTTCATAATCTCATTTTCTATGGAAAGCCTTTGCCCTTCATATAAATTACTATAGATAATACTAAATTTGTATTTTAATTAATAAATTTTTGTTGCATCCCTTGGCAATTCTTTAATGTGTTTTATGAATGCAAAGCTTCTTTTGGCTTCATCATAATTATATTCATACCCAAGCATTTTACCTACTTTAGGTGCAACCTCCATAAATAACTCACATGTTGCAATCAATGCATTCCACGCAGAATTATAATCCCTCATATTAAAGGTACTCATGAATTTCGTCCACAAGTCTAAATCTAGATATTCTTTTAAATTTTTACTTGCTTTTCCCATACTTACCTTAAATTCCGTTTCAGTACCAACGTACCAATCTAACATGGTTAGTAACTCTTGTCGTACATAATTATTCATTACTTCTATTGTAAAAAGAATCTCCTCTCTCCAAAGTCCCTTTGCACAGTATGGGGCCACCCACCAAAAGTTATTACAGCGGCTAAAATATTGTCCATATGTAGGCTTTTTAATCCAATAATCTTCGTCAGATGCTACTGAAATTTGTGGCAAACAATTATCTTTATCAAGCAAAGGAACAGTGAGCTTGTCCTTTCCATATTCTTTTATTAATACTTCCATAGGCTGAATATGCAAGTCAATTCTATTTCCATCTGTAAACTGCATTAAATATGTATAACCCTTCTTAAAATCAATATCTTTTCCTTGCATTCTATCCAGTTCATCAGGGAATTGAAAAATAAGCTGCTCCCCAAATACATTTATCCAATCCTTATCTTGAATAAATGGCTCTGTTTCAGTAACTACATAAACAATGTCATAGTCTTGAAAAATATCCTTTTTCACATTAGGATTTGCCCTAGAACCATTCATATAAACAGCCCTTATTCGCTCCTCTCTATTTGCAACACCTAATATTAAATCAAACATTTCCTGCTCGGTCCTCATAACAACACTCCTTTTATTTAAAATAATCCTCTATAAAAGTAACAAAATGGCTCTTGGCTCTGTACTCCAGATAACTCAAGCCAATTAGATAAAAAAATTAAATATATTAAACTTAATAATTTATCCCTCTCCATATGTTTCAGTAAAATATAAAAATCCCATTTTTTTAACCTTATAATTACTTATCACATTGCCTGTTAATCTATCATATTCAGTATAACCCTCAATAGTGTAAACCATAGCATTTTCCTTATCAAGCATATCTTTATCTGCTTTATATAAAGAATCCATAGTTTTTATATTTCCTCTAAATGCTCCTATTGGATGTCCATATATAAATAAATGTGCTCTAATGGACATTGACGGATTTATATGAGCTATGATAAATCCACATATAACTATTGTAAAAATACATAATGTTACTATAATTTTTTTTGAAAATTTCATGTTCTTTCTCCTTTCTAACTTTATCAGTACCTATTCAACTACTATAAACACTGTAATTTTAATTGTATCTCTCAATGCACCTTTTTCATATTTAGAATAAAGAGAAAAAATTGCCTATCATTTATTCTCTTCTATAATCATAAATTTCATTTTTAACTCTTAATTGTACACCATTTATTTTTATCGTCTCATTATTTATCCATTCCATATGAACTTTTTCACAGTGGTACTGCCAATAAATATTTTCCGTTTTCTTGGTTTTATTATTCTTTAATGTTCCTAAAACCGCAAAACCTGTTGTGGCTCCACCATTATTCAAATAAACGGTTACAATATATGTTCCATTAGGTGAAGTTGATTCACTAAGATATTCTTCACCTTTAATTCTCTGAATATCAAAAATGAATAATTTTACATTTATAATAATTATAACATTTATACCATAATATATAAATTAATATTATGATTAACCCACAATAAGTATTACATTACTTGAATTATTATAAATGAGTAAGTTCAACTTACCAAATCAGAGATTTAGAGTTTCACTTATAGTTGAATGTGGGCTACTGGTATCACTCACCTTTCTTGTGAAAGGAGGTGATACATATGAGTAACGGTACTTTAATGTTACTATTTCAGGTAGGATTATTTTTATTAGCACTATTAACATTTATAGTGTTACTTATTGATAAAATGTCAAAAAAAATAGTAGCCCCAAGTCGAATTGGTTAGCTACTAATTTTTTATTATATATATTATAGTGATGCCAGTTGCCTAAGCAACTAATAAGGATTAATATAAAAATATACCCCTATAGCAATAATCATAATCAATACAATTACGGAGATTATTCCTAAAGCCTTATTTTTGTTAGTTATTCCATAGAGTATGCCTATAATTGCGGCTATTGCAAGAACAATCCCCAAGGCCATAACTGATCACTCCTTATTTTAATGCTTTTAACTATTTCTAAACATAAACCCCAAATATATCTTTCCCTTGCACTCTTATTCTCTCTTCTTTAAACTCTTTATTTTTATTAAAATTAAATATAACCAAGTATCCCTTATCCAAAGAGTTAATATCCAAGTAATCACAAAGCTGATTTACTCCATCTTCATGATATTTCTGCCCTCTCCATATCTTCATTTCTATGATATATTTAAAATTATTATAGGTTATAACCATATCTAATCTCTTTTCTTCGGAAATTTGAACTTCCTTAAAATCAAATCCAACTCCATTTATTATTGGCTTAATAAATGCTAAAAATAATAACCTTCCGTGGTGTTCTATAAATTCTTGATCTTTAGAGGAATATTGTTCTTTCATAAACTGCATAAATCTTTGGAGTATTTTTTCTACATTAAGTCCTCCATTTGGTTCTATAAATGCACCTTTAAAATTATAATCATCCATTTTACTATATATATTTTCAAGCTTTGATACCATGTAATTATACATTCTTTCTGAAAATATCTTATTAGCTATAGCAACTTTTCCATGGCTATTTTTAAAATATCCATAAGTTATTCCTAAATCTATAAGTGGATTATCTTTGTTAAAAGTCTTCTGCACTCCCCTTATGATTATATCTTCTATATAATCATAAAGTTCTTCATTATTTTCTAAGTTCTTTATCATAGTATCAAATAAGGTATTCTTTTCATCTAAAATTATTTTTACAGCCTTTTGAACATCCCATATACTCCAAGGCTTTTTATCCAATTCATAAATTCTTTCATCTATAATTTGACATATCCTACCAACTAAAAATGGGTAGCCTTCTGTAAAGAAGTATATTTCTTCACTAAGTTCTTTTATATCCATAGAAATATTATTCTCATCACAATATTCCTTTAGCATTGTGCTAATTTCAGCTGGTGAAAAGCTCATATCCACATTAAAATCTGCTGCTATGTTCCAAGGAGAATTGTATTTAGATTCCTGTTCTGGTCTCAATTTTAGTTTTAAACTTTTTACATCGTATACCCCAGCTAATATAACAGATTTAAAGGTATAATCTTTGCCCATTTCCCTTGATAAATATTTATTTCTAAGCATTCCTATAAAACTTAAAAACAATTGATTGTTTGAGCTTTTATCTACTTCATCTATGATTAAAATAACTTCCTTTTCTGCATCTTCTACGAAGCTCGTTATTACTTCTGACAGTTCTGCAATATCATTAATTTTTCTATTTCCTTAAGCTTACTACTTATATCAACCATGTAATGTTTTCTACTAACACACACTCCTGTAGTATTAAATCTTTTTTTCATAAATGAATTTTCACCACCTATAATTTAATTACTTACTTTCCCACATAATTTCCAAGTTCTACCTGTCAATTTATTCTAATCCCTAATCCCCAATCTCTAGTCCTAAAAAATTTCGTAGCGATGCTAATCTTTTTCTAGGTTCTAGGATCAGTATAGTTTATATATCTATTTTATCCTTTAACCCATTATAACATAAGCCAATGATACTTTTAATATCATTGGCTTTTCTACCTATTGGCTTCTTACACAAAATTTAAATGCATTCACAATGAGACCCTTATATTATGTTATATCTTAAGAAGGGTACGCTATCCCTTAAGCTATAATTATGTTACTTTAATCCTACAAGTTGGGAATTTATCAACTTAGTGTTATGCTCATAATCTCATTAATAAACTGAAATTTATATGTCTACTTCAACCCCTAATGCTCGGCACTTCTCCAAGGCTTCTGGGTGTCCATTAATTGCAGCCTTTTTATACCATTCTTTGGCTTTCGCAGTGTCCTTTTCCACAACAACGCCTTCCGCATAAAATAACTCTGCAAGATTATTCTGAGCGTCTCTATCTCCGTGTTTTGCAGCACGTTCTGTCCAATAAAAAGATTTTTCTAAGTCCTTATCAACACCAAGTCCATCATAATAGAAATATCCAACTTGACATTCAGCCAATGGATAGCCCTTTTCAGCAATTTTCAGATGACCTTCAAAGCATTTTCCATACTGTTTAGTCAAGAAGTATTTCTCAATCAGTTCATTGCACTCATCAAATTCTTTACATGGTTTGTAATAATTTTGTGACATATTATTTCTCCTCTCAATTTCTGTTTATAAATAATCTTCTCTACAAAATTACTATTTACTGAATTATTTCACATCTTGCATGCATCACAATAGTAAAAGGATTACAAAACTTATTCCATTTTATTTCATATTCTTCATGAAGTATTAATTTTAAATCATATTAAAACACACTCATTTTTCTCCTGTAATCTTATATAGTCACATAAATTATTATAATAATTGGCTACAGAAAAAAATTCTTTTTAATAGTTAATTAATCCCATTGCCCTGGAAATCTTAATTTTTGTAGTCGTGGAAACTTTTTATTATATTTTTCCACTTCTTCTTTTGGAAGATTTTCGAAAACTTCAGATTCGTAAAATTTTCCTTTTATGCCTTTCATACTATCTTCTGCCAATTCAATTCCCATAAATGCATCAAAGTTTTTACCATCTGCAGTGGTAATATTAAAGTTGTCACATGTTTTAAATCCTATTCGAGGATAGTAATCTGGTTCTCCAAAAATTACAATACCTTTATACCCTTTATTTGCAGCTAAGTTCATTGTTTCCCTTAATAGCAGTTCACCAACTCCACAACCTTGCCATTTAGGCTCTACGCAAAGAGGTCCAAAGGTTATAATTTCATGTGTATCTGTACCATCAACAACTCGTGCCTTAGAATACATTATGCATCCTATTACCTCTCCATCCTTTACTGCTATTCTGCTTAGCTCTGGAAGATAGTCTTTATCTTGACGTAATTTGTGCACGAGGTAATGTTCGTCACATCCAAGATGATGTTTATTCCAAAATGCATGCTGTGTCATTAGCTCTACATTGTACCAATCATCCTTTGTTTCCATTCTTATTTCTATTTCTTCACGATTTAATCTTTTCTTTTCCTCTGGAAACCATCCAAATTCTAACCTCACTTCTTTTCTTTGTAAATCATTGTTCTTATAGCAACAAGTGTCCATACCAATCAAGGTAAAACCCTCATGCTGATAAAAATCTACTGCATTAACATTACACGATTGTGTTTCTAGTATAATAGCTCTACGACGTTCTCTTCTTGCTTGTTCCTTTGCTATTTCAATTAATGCATGTCCTATTCCTTGCTTTTGATATTTTTCTGATACCCATAGCTCTGTAATTCTTAGACGATTAGACCATAATTCTTGATCAGTTTCAATTGCAGCAATTAATTCATCATTAACTAACACTCCCCAAGCATAAGCATTCTCCCAATGATCTTCATATAACTTATCTGGAAAATCATATTCTTCTGGTGTATGAGTTACTGGCTTTGTAAAGTCTTTCTTTTCTATCTCAATAGCAAATCCTTTATCTGTTTTATTTACTATAACATCATAATATTTATCCGTTTTATACTTTATTGGAATTATAGTTCCCTTCCATTTCTCTTTTGGTAAATGTATAATTTCATATTCCATAGTCTTTCTCCTCTCTTTTTATATAGTTATTGCATTAGCATACTATAGTTCCGCTGATTTTATAGTTACCATACTTCTCTCAACAAATTGCTATTTTTAATACTTAACTTTAAAATTGGAAACTTGTAGATAATTAATAGGTAATAGCTAAGAAGTAATAGTTGTGGCGAAAATTCAGCCTTGCTGAATTTTTTCAAGAACTCTTACTTTTTACCTATTAGTTCTTACTTAAATAACAATTTACTATTTAGTAAATTGTTTTACCCTTCTCATGTATCAAAATATAAGAAATCAACGAACTAAAGTATACATTTATAACATCTATACTTTTCTTTAATTTCAAATCCTGCATTCAAGGCTGCATTTAATTCATCCAGGGAGTCCTCATCAATAAAATATAAAAATTCCCTTAATGAACCAAATTCATTATACAATTGCATCAGCGTTTCATTAATTAAAATGCTCTCAATACCCTTATTTTTATATTCCTTATCAACAAATAAACCAACAACACTTGCTCCATCTTTTGAAGCCTTTGTGAAAATACTTCCACGTATTGCTTCATCCTGTCTGAAAGCAAATATACGAAAGTAATCTATATCCTTTTGAAGATTTTTGCTATTATAGTACATTCCTGATGGCATTGCATATTTATCATGGAACATAGCATATTCTTCAAAATTGCTATTTGTAATCCTTTCTACCTGATTATGGCTTTCATTTCCATGTAACTCTAAATTATATAGTGCTGCAACAATGCTGGATTCAACTAGTTCAACATTCTTTCTCATAAAATATTCATTTGCATTTTTATTAGTAAAGGGTACCCCTATGAATAGTTCATATCCTGGCAACTGTTTACTTATATGACTAATAAATTCATCTGCAATTTGATCATAATCTCCTCTTATTAAGAATACTACTGTTTGTGCATATTTTTCATCACACTCCCAAAAATAAGCGCAAACCCCGCATAGTACATTCTGGTGATAATAGGCTATTATATTACGTTCCTCCAAATTAATGGCCCTTTCAAGTTCTTTTTTAATCTCCTCTATTGAGTTTCTCCTTGGATAACTGGCATACAAATCATTCTGACTCAATTCCCATGCAAAATCCATTACTTCCTCAACCCTATAAATTTTTTTTATCATTGTTTACACCTCATTTGTCATTAAGATTTTAAATTTCTGTTTAGCTTATTCACATTTAAGTATGTAATCTTTAATAAATATGTAACAATTTTCATAAATCTAATCCCATTAAGCTAAAATTATATTACTGTAACTCTGCAAACTGGAAATTTATCAATTTAGCTGATGTTCTATTATAATAATTGATTCTTCATGGTCACCAATCATTTCAACTGATATTTTTTTGACCACAGTACTAAATTTATCGTTACATTTACTCACATCATCAAATGCTTTATCAAGTAACTCCTTAGATGATACTTTTCCAACTGTCATATGCGGAACATAATCACAACCTACATCAAATTGCTTCAGTTTATCTCTATATAACATATCATGAATATTTTTAATTACCTCAGTACCTTGTACTACATTTAAAAACAAGTAATTTCCATATTTATCTTCCTGCTTACTGAACCCTGCTAATTCAACTTTAAATGGTTGGATGTTGCTTAAACACTCTTTTAAATATAAATTAAGTTCTTCATTAGTCAACTCACTATCAAAGGGAAAAGCTAAAGTAATATGTGGCAATACTAAATCTGCTAATGGATCATATTTTTTACGAATATCATTAATAGCATCAATATTTTCAAATTCAGGAAAGATCATAATAGTTCTTGTATTCATACTTACATCTCCTATACAAATTACTATAACATCATTAACCTATATTTTCTTTTGAGAAGCTCTACATAATCCAAAAGTTTTACCATATATTTTTCTTTAAGCTTCATTTTTAATACTTAACTTTAAAATTGGAAGTCGCACACATAAAATACATTATTATACTTTTAATATATCTATCTTCTCAATTTTAACACATATCATTTCATCAAAAGTAAATTTCACTACCCACGGCGTAAGTAACCTTATTTCATCAAAATCTTTATATCCATATGAAGATTCATAATAGTTTATAATTGTACTTAGTGCAGTTCCATGTGTTCCTATAACTATATCTTTCCCATAAAACCTCTTTAAAACCTTTTCCAATGCTTTTATGTTTCGTTCTTGTACCTCATGCAAACATTCTCCATCTGATAGTTTGTAATTAAAGTCCTCCCATTGCTTTTGAGAAAATCCATGAAAATCTTCTATCCAACAACTATCAACTTTTCTTTCTCTAAAATTATCAACTAATTCAACATTTATATTATTTGTATCAACAAATGGTTTTATTGTATCTATTGCTCTTTTATATGGACTTGACAATGCAACTTCTATACCTTTATCCTTAAGATAAGCTGCAACCTTTAAAGCATCCTTTTTACCCTTATCTGTTAAAGGTCTAATAGCATCATCATGAACAGAATAATCTGGTTCAGCATGCCTAATAAAATAAACTACTGTCTTCATCATACATCCTCCTTTTAAAAGAACTATATGTTATTTATAGATAGTGGATCTCCCTTACCAATCTAATTTTTTATCCATAAAATTATTTGTCTTTCTAAATATTTTCTCTAACCACTCTGCATGGATTACCATATGCAATCTTATTAGATGGAATATCTTTTGTAACAACACTTCCTGCACCTATTACAACATTATCTCCAATTTTTACTCCAGGCATTATGATTGCCCCACCGCCAATCCAAACATTATTGCCTATAGTGACAGGTGCTGTTTGCGTTTTACAAAATTCAAAAGACCCATCTTCTTTAGGCTTACCAAAACGTTCCCTTGCATTTAGAGGATGAAATGCCGTATATATCTGAACACTTGGCCCAATCAATGCGTTGTCTCCGATGATAATTTTATTATCATCTAAAAAAGTACAATTCATATTCACTTCGCAATTATTCCCAAAATAAATATTATTTCCATAGTCAACAAAAAAAGGCACAGTAATCCAAAGATTTTTTCCTCTACTGCCAAGCAATTGATCAAGGATATTGTTTTTTGTATCTGCATCCTCAGACATAGTATTATTGTATTCCCTAATCAAGTTTTTTGCTTTATGCCATTGTGTAATCAATTCTACATCTCCACAATCATAAAGCTGACCTGCTAACATTTTTTCTCTTTCTGTCATAACAATCTCCTTTTCAAGTTATTATTTATTGAATTGTCTACCCAGCTTAATTATAAATTATCTCATTGTATTTACTTCAAAACGTGAGATATAAACAGAGCTCTTAGCTTCAGATGGAGTTTTTACTCCATCTGAAGGTTAGAGATCGTTATCCATGGACGTAGCTGCCGTTATCTCCCACTTTGTTAGAAGTGGGAGTGTTACGGCAGGTAGTCATCGGATAAATGCAATTAAAATACCAATGATAATTCCAATATCTATAGGAATACTTTTATCGCCTTTTTCCTTTTTAAGTAGTGCAAATAATTTTCCTAATATGACAAAAATAAATGCTATGCCTATGGATATTTTACTAAAAGATGAACTAAAGGGATTGTCAGTAATAAAAACTATAGCTATTGGAATTAAGATGACTAATGAAGCTATTAAATATAATATCCAATTTAAATCTCCATTCTTTATATATAATATTAAATCCAACTTATTAAATTTCATTTCACGCCACTCCTTGCAATATGTATTCTAATCTTATGAAGTATTTTTTACTATTATCAAATTAAAACTATTCATTAAGATACGTTCCTACTACTATTTCTTCAGATTTCACCTTAAAACCTAAACTCTTTGCTAAAGCAACTGAATACGTATTTTTTGCATCTACCCAATAAATTGGAATAATATCATTTTCATAACACCATTTCAATGATCCAATTGTTACAAATTTCCCATAACCTTTATTTCTATATTTTTCATTTGTAAAAACCGTAAGATTTCCTCCAGCAAAATCTATGTTAGAAACCTTACAGTATGAAATAATTTTATGTTCATCTAAAATTACATATTGTCTTCCCTCATTCACCTCTTCACGTTTTCTTGACCATACCTTATACTTTTCTTCATCACTGTAAGTGCATAAATTATTCATTAATATTTCTTTGGTAAGCTGAACTACATTATCTTTTAATACATATTCTTTAGGCATATTGTCACTATCCAAAGTCATTCTATACATTTTCCTAATGGTGTAATTTTTGACTTTATTATCAAAGAACCTTTTTAATATATTGATAGTTCTATCAATATCCATATTGTTGAAATACCCAATATAATCTTTAAACTCTTTATAAAATACTGGTGAAATTGAAAAAACATTAACACCTTCTATATTAGTTATTATTAAAGGTTGAAAATACCAATTATTTATTGGCTTTTCTCTTTGGTTACTTTGAAAAATAAACTTTTTTTCTTTCAAATCTTTAATTGATAATCCTAAATAATTTAAATAATAGAAATTAAACATTTTATTATAATCCATGTATTACTCTCCAATTAAATTTATTATTTAATATTACTGCTTGTCCCTAATTAAATAAATATAGCTTAAACTGCATTTACTATCTATATAATTCCACTATAATTTCCTGTTATTTCAATTATGTTTTCGTCTGGATCTTCTAGTAAAAAATGATAATAGGGTGATGCAATATTTACATACATAATTTCAGTAACTTTTCCTATATTAAGTTCTTTAATTCTTTTATATTCATCATCAAGATTATCTATATAAAAATTCAATACAAAATTATTACCATATTGAATTTCTTTATTTTCCCAGTATTTAAGATATTCTTTGTTATAATGTAAATCTAGATTTTCCCCTTTATTAATTAATTCTTCATCATATTTAGGATTATATAATGCAATACAATTTCCATTAAAATTAAACTGTGCCCATCTATCAAAATTTTGTGCCGATACCTTCATTCCCAATAAAGCTTCATAAAACATAACTGATTTTTTAATATCCTTTACTATGAGATAAGTAGATCCCAAGTTTAACATATTCTATTCCTCCATTTTCAGCTTTTTAATAGACTCTTCAACCAACTTTATAGAATTTAGCGCTACCCTTTCCACATTCATTTCAAATGTTTCTGAAGCATTTTCATTTGCACCATCTGATATTGAACGAATAACTATAAATGGAATGTTATTCACATAACATGTATGGGCTATACTAGCACTTTCCATATCCACACATAGAGGATTGAACTTCTCTATTAACCCATCCCTTTCATTATGTGTAATAAATGCTTCCCCAGTAATAATCCTTCCAGTAAAGCATTCGTTCGAAATCCTCAAGGAATTAGCAGCGTTTTTACACACTCTTAATAATTCAGCATCTGGCTTAAAATATATGTCTTCCATCCACGGATGATATTCCGTTAAAATTCCTTCAGCAACATCATGATAGGCAATGTCACTTGAAATAACTATATCTCCAATGTTAAGCTTTTTACTTAATGCTCCTGCAACTCCTGTCACTATAACATGCGTAACTTCAAATTTATCAATTAAAATTTGTGTAGCTATGGCAGCATTAACTTTACATACTCCACAAATTACTGCTACCACCTCTACTCCTTCATAAACTCCTGAATAAAATTTTAGCATAGCATATTCACTAAGTTTCTTATTTGATATTTTATTTATAAAAGGCATTATCTCTGTTTCAGTAGGGCCTACTATTTCTATTCTCAATTTCTCTCTCCCCTTTCTATTAAATCACTTTAGGTACATGAAAATAAATACCAAGTCAAAGATGCAGGTATATTTTGTGTCAGACAAGGAAGCAGGTTCCGCCGCTAGTGGAACTATCGGTGGGTTCTGCTGACGCAGTATGACGCAAAATAGACTAGCATACTGACTTGTTATTTATTTGAATGTGCCTTAATGCTTAATTACTATTTCCCGGTTTATCATCAAACCTAAAAACTTTTTATTCCATTTAGATAATCTTTAACTTCTATTAGTATTTTTTTAGTATTCTCAAAAGTTAGCAAATTGAGCATGTCCATATATTTTAGCCATCTAAAATCCTGAATTTCTGCCTTTTGAATTTTTACTGGTTGCCTAGATGTTGTTCCTATAAAAAAAATTACTTCTTTTAGGGTTTCCTCAGTCAATGCATATTTTATTTTTGTTCTAAATTTATCAAGTAAAACAACACTTAGTCCCGTCTCTTCAAAAACTTCTCTCTCTGCAGTTTCTTCTTCGCTCTCCCCTTTTTCCATATGTCCTTTGGGGAAACTCCAATGACCATTTGCTTTACTTTTTACCGCTAAAAATTCAATATCTTCACCTGATTTTCTATACACTACAGCACCACACGATTTTTCTATATTCATTCACCTTCCCCCTGCTTACTGGTTACTTTAATTTAATATCACTAAAAAAGTTATTTATTATGTAAATATTCCTCATGCTCATGGATAAAATCTCTGCCCATATTTTTAGAGTGCTTTTTTACGAAAGCCTTAGATAATTCCTCTGGAGTAATTTCATAACACATCAATGCATCACTATAATACATCATCACATCAACCATTTCTTCCACAAATGCTTCTCTCACTATGTGATCATTCATGATATCAGTTTCTCCACGTTTTTTTATGATTGATACAACTTCTCCCATTTCTTCTATCATCCACAATAAAGAATTACGACCATTTTCCGCAGTGAGAGGCGACCATTTTGCTTTATATTTTTCCTGAAGTTCCTTTTGCATAGACATTATTTCTGATAATTTTAAATCTAACATAATTTATTTAGCACCAAAGTGTATTACAAGTTGTCAATAATCTTTTCAATTAATATTTCAACTTATTATATTCACTCGCTACTAAAATTCACTTCCTTTCAATATATTATGTGGTAACTACACTAAATGCGTATTTATACTATTTTATATGTATATTTAGGTTATGGGTTCTGGCTCCTGTACAAAAACTTATGTTAAGAATCCATAATTTCCACCGAGATATTCTACCTTAAAAAATTTTAAATGTGTCTCTTTTTAAAATGTATCCCCTAAATATATGGGTGATATAATATTTCCCATCTCATCAAAAACTCTTTTCAATACTTCAGGATACACAGTTTTTTCTTTAATTTCATCATACCCTAACCACTGAACGCCTATTTGGTCAGAGTCCATATTAGTCGCTTTTGATAAGTCTATAGAAGATTTCATGGTACAAAGAAACATACATTCAATTCTGTGTAAATCTCAATGTAAATCTGCAAATTTATGATTTTTTCCAATGTACTCAGTAAGTAATACAAGTTCCCCCACATCTATTTCAGCCCCAAGTTCCTCCAAACATTTCCTCTTTAATGTATCACTAAAAGTTTCTCCAGCTTCCTGTCCACCACCTGGTAATACATAGTATATCGTTCCAGACCTTTTTGAAAGATATTTTACAAAGAGTATCTTATTATCTTGAACAATGATGGCTTTAGCAGTATTTCGTAACTTTATCAAATTCTTAGCTTCCCCATTAACAACATATGAAAGCATCTACACTTTTAAATTCCATAATTATCTAAAAAACTGTAGCTTCTACTCTTCACATAAGCTTAATTTAAGTAATTTCTTGAAATAATGAATAATAAATTATATTATGATTATCCCATAAAAAGCATTACATTACCTGAATTATGAAATTTCTCTGAAATGACTTGCATAAGAAGCGAAGGAACTGTTTAAATTTAATTTCAGAAATTCTTCTTTTAGACAGATAAAATTATCGTAAGCCTTAAAAGGACGCCAGGCTAGCGAACCTGAGACAGGACGCTGAATGTGAGCGTTAGATAATTTTATATGACTAAAAGATTAGAATTTCTTAAATTAAATTTATTGTTCCTAGCTCTTATGAAAGGCATGGAGGAGAAATTTCATAATTCCACTACATTGTACCTTATTGTGGATTAATCATACTTTAAATGAGCAAAAACACTTACATTATTTTACATTACTTAAGCACACTTATTGTGTGATAATTTAAGAGTATCAAAAATAGCATTTAAACTAACTCCTTTTTTATATTGAGAATATACCCAAGCAATTACTTCTTGTTGGGATTGTTTACGAGCTATTTTTAAACCTTCTCCAAATTTAGAACAATCTGTGCTTATGCAACAAGTACAATAAAGATAAGTCAATTGAGTTAAAATCCAAAATCTCTTTATGGCTTTTTCACCACGAACTTGATAATTATCAAAACCTAATTCCATCTTATTTTGACGGAAAAATACTTCAATTGTCCAACGTTCACGGTATTGAAAAAGTATTTCTTCTGTTGTGAGATTTATATCTGTTGATATAAAAGATTTTAATGCTTTTTCATTATAGAGAGCTTCTTTAGGATAACTAATAAGAATTACAACATTTTTAAAACCATTGATTTTGCCCTCATATCTATAAACATAGTAAGAGTGCTTATTCACTGTTACGAGGTGAAAGTCTTCCTTGTTTATAGTTTTGGCAAAACCATTAATTTTATGATTCATGCGCGAGCACTTTGGGTATATAATTCTATTAGTTTTTAACGCTCCTATATATTCAAAGCCTTTTGCCTTTGCTGTTTTTATAATTATTTCAGCACTATACCAACTATCCCCTAAGACGAAACCTTGAATAGGTGGTTCGGGTAATGAAGATATTATATTTACAGCAATATTAATCTTAGTAAATTTTTTATTGTCTTTATCGACTTTAGTCTTATCATAAAGCGTTAGCTGATAAGGAATTGTAACATCGCCACATTGTAGTAAAGCACCTACAACTTGGTGTCCATAGACTTTTTTATTTTCTAAATGTGATTGATGAAATTGACACTTTTCTATAGGATTTTTAGCCCGTGACGAAGGCTTTGTCTTCTTACAGATAGTATCATCAATAATCACATAAATAGGCTTTCCTGTATCACGAGATAACTGCCAAATTTTATTAACTGCGAACTTTTGTAATGCTCTCAAAATATAATCTTCATTCCATGGGCTTTTGGATAAAAATTGACCTATGGATGTTCTATAAGTACTCTGATAGCAACTTTCAGCTATATGAATAACTTTGCCATCATACCCACGACCTACGGCTGCAAAGATAAATTCACAAACATGTTTTAATTGAGGCAGTGTTAAATATAATGATAATCCAAGTTTAATTATGAAATTGTTAATCTCTTTATTATATGGTATATTATTTTCTGTAGACATTTATATTCATCCTTTGTTTATGTTTTCTGACAGAAATATAATACACTAGGATATTATGAATGTCTATTTTTATTCCATAATTTGTTATGAAATTTGCTCATTTAAAGAATCATATTATATAATGTAAATATCTGTTATTTTTTATGCCCAAATGCGTATATTACTGGCATATTAAAATGAAGTCCGTCATCTTTTTTAAACTGTTCAAGACCCTTAAATATATCTACCTTAAATTGTACATATGATTCAAAACCTAGCTTTTGAATCTGATCAAATATGCCCCTTACTGCATTGGTATGCATTTCTTCCCACCATTCCTTTTTATTCATATATACCACATCCGCATTTTCCTCGTAAATTTTTATATTTTGAAAACCAGAATCATGCAATATTTTTGTAATATCCTCTACATTATCAAACTTAGGAATGTCTAGTTTTTTATTATTTGAATTACTTAAATCTGCTTTTAAATATTTTTCAACTATATCTGTTAACCACTTCTGCTCCTTCTGCACACCCCATATGCTAAAGGCTGCTTGTCCATCAGTTTTTAATATTCTTAATACATCATTTAATTTATTTTCTCCTAACAAAAGATATCCCATTCCAAATCCACAAATAACATTATCAAAAGAATTTTCTGCAAAATCCATAGATTGTGCATTCATATTTTTCACTTCCGCATTACATATATTTCTAGCTGAAATATCCTTATGAGTTTCTTTTACCATGACATTAGAATTATCTATACCTACAACATATCCATCTTTACCTACCTTTTCTAGGGCAGGAAATAACGAAGCACCCCTACCCATTCCAATATCTAAAACTTTTCCACCAATTTCTATGTTTGAAAGTTTAACCAATTTTCTTCCAAAATCATCCCAATATTTTGGCCCAATTTCTCCAAAATTAGGAGCAACTTTATCCCATATGTTGATAGCTTTTTTCTTTGCTTTATTCATGTTCACATCTCCATTTCTTCTTTCGCTTCATGCTCATCTTAGTTGATTTTTAGGACTACTGGCATTACTTTCGCCCATGCAATCTGTGTATTTAACTCTTTATTCAAAGGTACTGCTCTCTTAGAATTTGTCTCTTCTATATAATTACAAATACATTGTTTTATGTTAATTAAATCTTGCTTTGCCATATCAGCAATGTTCTTTATATTACAATTAAAATACAGCTCTGCCCGCACACACTTCACTCCCGGTAATCTCATCAAATCACAAAGACAAACAATTTTATGCATTTCTAAATAAGGGATATCATATTTCTCAGATGCTCTTAATATCTCTTCATGGCATTTAAATTTACATAGAATTTGGCTTGATGTTTTTATACCAGAATCTTTAAGGAGTAAAATATATTTTTCACTTATACAATCAAGTTCCTTTAACTTACGTTCTTTAAAATTCTGATATGTGAAAAAAGAAGCTAATAACGCTAAAATATCTTTACTTAATCCTGTTTTCGTTTTTACTAATTCTAGGTGATCTTTATACTTATCCAAGAAATCATATTTATCCATAACTCCTGCCGCTAATAGTTCTTTTACTATTACATCTTTTATTTTTACCAGTGGATAATATCTTTTTAATGTTGTATCTTCATTTAGAACAACTGGTAAATTTTCTACTTTTATATTGTCAAACTCTATCATATATTTTCACCTCCAACTTATTACAGATTACTATTTGTTATAAAATTACTGTTCATTACCCTGTAAAGTATATTCCAACTCCAAATTTTTATCCCTAATGCAAATTTTTTTGTTATATTCCATAAACCCATATTTCACTTGTATAAACAGCTGTTAGTTAACATTTTACTGAAACCCATCGTAAAATTATTATTTTTCTAACGAAAATCCCCAAGCCTTTATTAATAAAAATATTTTAATACCGCTCATAAATTCAGTTATTACAAGTGTTAGTAAATATTCCATTTCTTCTTTTCTTTCTACAAGATACATTATCCGTAGAAAGATAATAATGCCCACACCAATAGTTAAAAATAAAAGTCCTACATTATTAAATGAAAACCAAACGTACGATGTTAATCTGCATACTTTTCCTTTACAAGCTCTATTATTTCCATTTCACTTTCGGCCTCGCCTTTTGCGGGACATGTTTTTTGAGCTATATAAGCCTCATTCAATAGCTTATCCGCCTTTTGTGTATTTTGTTCTATTATAAGCGCATAGGCATACATTAAACGTTTCCTTGACATATAACAATCAGTTGCCTTTATATAACTTTTTAATTCTTCGGTATATAGCTTATCAATTATATCTTTCCTAGCCTCGCCTATAATTTCAAAAAAAAGAAGATCACATTTGATTTCATTTTGGTATAACTTAATTAGATTAGGTACATCATTTAATAGCTTTTCATAACATTCTTTTGCTTTATGAAATTCTTTTTTATCTAAATAATAACCTGCTTTTATAATTTCCATAGTGCTAATTATAGGATTATTTAAATCAGCCCCGTCAGGAAGTTCAAACCACTCAAATGGCATGTCCTTTACACGAATGCCCCTATAAAGAAGTCCATTTACTCTAAGCATTGTATAATATGAATACTTTGCAATTTCATCTTTTCCAATGAAAAGCACATTATATGCATCATTGCAAACACCAGTTATTTTCATGGGAATACCATTTAATATTAAATCGTAAACTCCACTAATAGCAACAAAAATAAAAAATATAGATAACATATTAGGCATAGGACACCATAAATAAATGGCTATGCACAAACATGTTATTACAGCATTCATGAGTATACCACCCAAATTATAAAGGATGTATGGGCAATCATGTTTTTTATCTTTACGCGGCATCATAATACACTGTCCAGCTGTACCTTTAATAGTAAATTTTTTAGTTACTATCTTCCCATTATCTTTTACAAATGTTAAAGTTCCAATTCTGAATGATACAAATTCATATCCAGACCAAAGTCCACAAATCAAATGACCTACTTCATGTAGAATCAGTTGCAATATAAATGCAACTACAAAAATAGCCATACCAATTATAATTGTAAATAGACCATAATCACCAACCACTTCTTCAATTAATTTACACACAAAAATACCTGTAATAGCTCCTATCCCCATAGATAGTATAATAGCACCTATTTTTTTAAATAACTCTTTAACATTCTTTTGCTTTACATTTTTACTCACAGCATGTCCTCCTGAAATATTTTACATGTTCTTAAGTTATTTTTTATGTTTAATTTTAGTTAGTCTATCAAAAAATATACAAAATCCAATACATAACACTATCACTATAAAACCGAAAGCTAATGCAGCATTAGAAATTATACTTTCAGAATTATTTCTAATGCCATACTCAGTTATTTATATCAGAATTACTATTAGAATTGTAATAATTAACATTAAAATTCCAGTAAGGCGACAAACTTTTTTTTCATCATATTGAGCTTTTTCTTCTTTGCTCATAGTATTATACCCTGCAACCAGCCAGCTTCCTTTACCGCAAAGAAGAAATATACTTATAATTCCACAAATAGCTGCAACTATCCAAGCAATAATCATAATTATTCCCTCCTTTGTACCTTTATCTCTCTATTCATTTTAATTATATCTCCTCCATGTATGTGGGATTTTTGGGGAAGGTTTTGGGGGAATTTTTTTGGGGACGGTTAACAACTTTTCGCCTTTAAATTTATCTAATTGTTGTTAACCGTCCCCTTTGTTGTTGTTAGCTCCCCCTATATCCTGCATGACAGTACCCCATTTTTATTTAAAAATATTGTGTTTAAACTTGTATCAATTTTTTCTAAAAATGTCTAAACTATGGTGTGTTACCCCAACCAAATCAGAACGTTCACATATAGAGAAATGATATTTCAGGTAAGCTTCAAACATTTTTTCATCCATAGCATCAATTTCATCACGCATATAATTTGTTGCTAAATCAGTTGCAACAAAATGAAGACGTTCAACAGCATATCCTGCCATCAACTGATCTATTTCCTCTTTCCTGTACATTTCAAACAGCAAAGATGGATTGGACAAACATTTATACGTATCTTTATGAATAATACCACTTTGAATGCCTTCAAGAATATTACCTTTCTGAAAACCCCAGCTTATAATTGTTGCTTCATTCATGCAATAGGATACAAATATAACTCCACCTTTTTTTGTAACTCTCATCGCTTCACTGATAGCTTGTTTTTTATCCTTATCATTAAACAAATGGTATAAAGGCCCAAGAACTAATGTAATATCAAAAGTTTCATCATTATAGCAGGACAAATCTACGGCATTACCTTGTCTAATATCTATAGTGCAATTTTCTTCCATCTTGCTCTTAAGAATATCAATATTATGCTGAATAAGTTCTATTGCATCAACTCTAAATCCTTTTTCTGCAAGTGAAAGTGAATATCTACCTGTTCCAGCTCCTACTTCTAAAATGTGCATTCCTTTTTTTATGTACTTATTTATGTACTTCATTGTGGTAAGGAACTCAACCTGACCATGTTTAGATGTAAGACGCCCCTCTTCATCGTAGTTGTTATAGTATTGTGTCAAATATTTCAATTCATCCATAATTCATTTCCCCCATCGTATAATCAAATTTTTAAAAATCCTCTATAGAAATCTATTCTGATAATCTTAAGGGCTGGCATGAGGTGTCCATCCATTATTTTTTTCTATAGAATACTTTTGAAAGCTATCATGTAACTTAAGTAATTCATAGTTATCAATTTATTTTACTCTCTTTTACCTGAATAGAGTTCAGCCCATGCTGGGAAGAAGCCAGCATTTACAGCAATATTTTCAGAATGGATATGGGATTCCACTGTACCATAAAATGGCACCTTGCCTCTCTTGAAAATCTCATTCTTTAAAAGTACAACTAAATTTGTTCCTATGCCTTGTCCACGATATTTAGGCAAGACATCTATGCCTATTTGCCACATATTTTCACTATCTGAACTAGCACCTGCCATACCCATTATATTATCTCCATCTAAGGCTGCAACTCCAAGCATGTCTGGATAATTTTTATTGAAGGCAAATGCCTCTAAAAATCTGTTATCATCCTTAAATTGTAAAATTTCCTCACACTCATACCATTTTACTTTTGTAATAGGTTTTACATCCATTTCATCTAGTTTTGGAAGATAGTAGTGATGAACATCAGCAATCTCATGTCCAAATTCCTGTAATTTTTTATCTATTTCTCGAAGCTTTGGATATTCAAAAAACCATGCAGCGTCTCTATTCAAAAGCTTCTCTTCACACCAAGAAATCATTTTTTCATCTGTGCTAATAATTGCCCTACCTCCAAAACAAATTACTTTAAAAAAGCATCCATCACTTTCATATATTCGTCTACCTTCAATAAGCTTGTTTCGAACTATTGTATTCCCATTTTTCTCAAAGTCACATACCTTACAGTTATAATCTATCGATAATTGATCTTTTGCAATCTGTAAAATATCAGTTTTCCCCCTCATAAATTTATGTCCCCCTATAAATATTCTGCTATTTCTTATAATACTCATCTCTTAAAAGCCCCATAATTATCTCATCATAATACTTTCCATCTCTAAATATTTCTTCCCTCAATATCCCTTCTGTTTTAAAGCCACACTTCTCGTAGCATTTTATAGCTCTTTTATTAAATGAAAAAACATTTAATTTAATTTTGTGTATATTCATTTGTTCAAAAATGAATTTAATTAAAATATTTAAGGTATCACTTCCATAACCTTTGCTCCAATATTCTTTATCACCTATAAATATTCCGATAGTTGCTACGCTGTTTTTCCAATCTAAATTATTTATTCCACAACCACCTATATATTTCCTTTCTTTTAATGTTTCAATGGCGAAATTATATAGCTCTTTTGTAGCTGATTGACTTTCAAACCATTTTTCCTCATCTTCATAAGTGTATAAAAATGGTATACCCGGATTTAGCATTTTCTTTACTTCCACATCGTTTACAAATTCCTGAGCTAATTTAATATCTTCCCTTTTATATTCACGTAATTTTACCTTTTCTCCTACATACATAAATAAAATCCTCCTGTTTCTCATATTTTTATTTTATAATTACTATGATTATCCCATAATAAGTATTACATTGCTTGAATTATGAAATTTCTCTGGAATGAGTTGCATAAGAAGCGAAGGAACTATTTAAATTTAATTTTAGAAATTCTTCTTTTAGACAGATAAAATTATCGTAAGCCTTAAAAGGACGCCAGGCTAGCGAACCTGAGGCAGGACGCTGAATGTGAGCGTTAGATAATTTTATATGACTAAACGATTAGAATTTCTTAAATTAAATTTATTGTTCCAAGCTCTTATGCAAGTCATGGAGGAGAAATTTCATAATTCCACTACATTGTACCTTATTGTGGGTTAATCACTTTATTTGAATCAGCATTTTTAATTTCTGTGTAAATTATATCTAGCCATTATATACTCATCCTCATATTTTCCATTTCTTATGGCTACGTATTTTTTTCTGCCCTCTATTTCAAAGCCTAATGATTTATATAAATTTATGGCCTTTTCATTATCAACAAAAACTCCAAGTTCAATTCTTACAAGCATAAGCCAGTTATCTGCTATATCCAATATACTAGTCATCAAAGCTCTTCCAATGCCCTTGCCTTGATAATCCTTGTGTACAGATATACCCATACTCCCTGAATGTCTTACCCTATTTGATCTATTAACTGATAAAGTTGCAGCTCCTACAACTTTTATAATGCCATTTTCTTCAATCTCGGCAACTAACATATGATCATTTTCAGTAAGATTATTTATGATATTTTGAATTCTTGTAATTCTTTCACTGATAATACCCATGGTGTTTTCTCTTACTCCATCTTGCCTTCTTATTTCATTTATAGGTTCTGCATCTTCAATTCTTACTGGTCTTATTTTTAAGTTCATACTCAACTCCATACTACCCCCTGCTTAGTTTTAAGTTTTCCCTCTTTCTTAAGGAGCTTTTTTGGGGACAGTTAAGTATCGTTTTTTGAATTTTACTTAACATGGTTTTATTTTTTCTTAATTATTATCTACTTATTTAACTATTTTACTTAACCGTCCCCTTTTTTTCTAAACTATTTCTTCTGTTATTTTTGTAATTTCTTATCTACTATATTATTAACGTAAATTGATTGGTATTCCTTGTCTAAAATGTCCATAAAGATTTCATCATAAGCTTTTCCAGCTATAAGTTTTGCTTCTCGAAGTCTCCCAGCCTCTTTAAATCCCACTTTTTTATAACATTTTATAGCTTGCTTATTAAATGAATATACTTTTAGAGAAATATTGTGTAAATTTAATACATTGAATCCAAAGTCTAATAAAAGATTTAACACATCTTGACCGTAGCCTTTACCCCAATAATCTTTATTACCAATAAATATACCTACTTCTCCTATTCTATTTATATGGTTTAGCTTTGGATATCCACAATTTCCAATAAGTTCATCCTTTTCTATATCTATAATTGCAAAATTATATCCATTAGTAGAAATCCTTTCTAAAACTGATTTTTCTGCTTCGATTCCAATAAGTTTGGATGCAAATACAAGGCCCGCAGATACTTCCATATCATTAACCCATTTAGTATATTTTTCATAGTCCTCCACATTTATAGGAGACAAATAACATTTTTGTCCTATAAGTTTTTTAAAGTACATTCTAACTCCTCCTTCTTCACAATGATTGTTTTTCAGTGTTCAATTACACTAATTATTCGTTCTTACTTCTATCTTCTTGCTGCCAGTGGACATTCTGCCTCAACCCCCTATAGGAATAGTTGCAATTGGAGTTACGTGTCCAAAATTCACATTGGCCATAACTGGTATATTATTCAGTTCTCTCTTTGTTTTTATTATTTTTATAAGCTTTTCATTTGTCATAGCTGAAGCCTTTTGAAATCTCCCTATAAGAATTCCTCTTACTCCTTCAAATCCTGGTTGATGTATGGTAGATTGAAGATCTCTATCAAAAGTTTCCGCATCAACTAAGTCATCATCTTCTATAAACAATATGGAATTTCTTAGTGAAGGCATATATTCTGTGCCTTGAAGAAGATTGAATGTACATAAATTTCCTCCAATTAAAGTTCCTTCTGCTTCCCCTTCATTTATAACTAAATACCCATCGTTAGGAATAAAATTTCTACTTTCCTGATCTCTATACCAAGGGTCATCACTCCAAAATTCTGAAGGTTTAATCTCCATATAAGTTTTATTTTTAGTGTTTGTCTCCATATTATCTGACCCAGCTGTACTTTCTTGGTTATTTTCCCCTTTTACTTTGCTTTCTTCATCTAAAAAACTCTTTTTAAAATAATCTCTTGTATATTCAATACCTTTTTCCATAGCAAAAGATGAAAAATGAGGTCCATAGTAAGTTATAAGTCCTGTTTTATTATAAATTGCACAACATAAGGCAGTTATATCTGAAAAACCACAAAATATTTTAGGATTACTTTTTATAATTTCATAATCAATGTATCTTAATAACTGATTTGAATTGTACCCCCCTATGGTGGTTATAACGGCTTTTACATTCTTATCTAAGAAAGCCTCATGGATATCTTCCACACGGGATTCTATACTAGCTGATGAAAAATCATCGCATTCCTCCACGTGTTTAGCAAAAGTCACCTTAAGTCCTATTTCCTCAAATCGCCTCTTAGCTATTTCTCTTAACTCCTCAGTTATTATCTTCATACTTCTAGCTGGTGATATCACTCTTATTTCATCACCAAATTTCAACTTATTACATTTCATTGTAAGCTTCCCCCTAACCCTATTTTCAAAAATAAATTTCCATTTTTTAATAGTAATTTAAATTACTATTATTTAAACTATCCCTTAAGTTTGAAACTCCTTTGAAGCTTTATCCTAAATTAACAACTGGTGTATTTATCATTGCATTTGTTTCCATAAAAGCTACTATACTACTTAACCGTCCCCATAAATTCTTCCTTTAATATGCCCATCAAAACATAGTCCGTATATTTACCATCTACATAAAAACTATTTCTCTTTCTACCTTCTTCTTTAAAACCACATTTTGAGTAGCATCTATATGCCCTTTTGTTAAAATCATGAAGCCAAAGTTCTATTCTATTTAAATTAAGTTTATTAAAAGAATAATCCAAGAGAAGCCTTATAGCTTCCTCACCATATCCTTTTCCTAGATTAGTTTCTTGACCTAATACAATTCCCAATAAACCAACTCTATTTTTCCAATCTATTGTTAAAAGATCTATTTGTCCTAAATATTCTTCTGTATCTTTATTGGCAATTATAAAATTTTTTCCTTTAGTTTTTCCTTCCAATATGGAGTTTAAAAAATTCTCCGTTTCATTCAATGTATGTGGATATAAAAATATGTCTGATAAATACTTAGTAATATTGGGATTATTCACCCATTTTCTAATGTAAATTAAATCTTCTTTTTCGTATTCTCTCAGCATAATTCTTTTTCCTAATATTCTCCCCATAGCTATTCCCCCTAAAAAATTAATATGAAATATAGATTTTTTCTTTCATGATAAATCTTAGAAAATACTTATTTTTATCCGATGACTACCTGCCGTTAACTCCCACTTCTAACAAAGTGCGAGTTAACGGCAGCTACGTCCCTGGATAACGATCTCTAACCTTCAGTTGGAGTAAAAACTCCATCTGAAGCTAAGAGCTCTGTTTATAAAACAAAAAAACCCACAGAGTCACTTTTAAATCGTGACTCCGCAGGTTTAAATTCTAATCTGCGTGTAGGAAATTTCTTTATACATTTAGAAAGTCTCCCTGTACCGCTCAGGTATAACTTTAATTGAAGTATAAATATTAGCCCAGCAAACACACTAATAACTAATGCTATGCTCAGGTGTAACTCTAATTTAAGTATAACCCTAGATACACTCACTTCATGGTATATTTATTGACAATTTTAAGTGAAAAATTACAACCTTTAAGTTAACTAAAAACTAATACCCCAGTGCACTGAAAGCTGTGAAATATCACTTAATTGTGTAATATATTAACATGTTCAATAAAAACTGTCAATAGTGCAATTACAAATTTCCTTAAATGCTTTAATTAAACTATATCATGATTATCCCACAAAAGTATTACATTACTTAAATTATGAAATTTCTCTTGAATGACTTGCATAAGAAGTAAAGGAGCTGTTTAAATTTATTGTTCCCAGTTCTTATGCAAGTCATGGAGGAGAAATTTCATAATTCCACTACATTGTAGCTTTTTGTGGTTGAATCATATCATTATTTTGAGTATTTTTTATGTGTTAAAATCATTTCCTCGGTGATTGCTTTTAATGTTTCTGTTGTCATCAATTGATCTTCTGCATGCATTAAAAGCAATGATACTTTTACTGGTTCGCCCGAAGCTTCTTGCTGAATTAATGAACTATGTGATTCATGAGCCTTTAATAAACTTGCCTCTGCATCTTCAACACATTTTTCTGCTAGCTCAAAATTCTCTTCTCTTGATGCTTTTAGAGCCTGAAATAAAGATGACTTTGCATCTCCTACATTACTAATTAATTGGAATGATATTAATTCTAAATCCTCCATACCTATCTCCTCTTTTCTTTTTTAACTGTCCATTATTAAATTTAACTTTTAAACTACCTTACTGCCATGAATTTCAGTTGCACCTGTATAATCTAAAATATATTGTCTATTTTCTTTGGTAACACCTTTTCCAGGCATAATTGTAATTCTTCCATTAGCATATTGGACTAAAGCTTTCAATTCATCTTTTCCCTCTAAGGCATTAACTTTTCCGCCTTTAGTTAATATTCTATCTACTTTCAAACTTACCAGCTGATCTATAGCAGAGAACTTGTCCTCTATTTCATCAAAAGCCATATGGAAAGTGATACTCATTGGCTTTGCTATTTCTACTAGCTCTTCCACTGTTTTTACATCTATATTACTATGGACTAACGCACCAATAACTACTCCATGAGCGCCTAATTCTTTAGCTATTTTTATGTCCTCTTTCATTATTTCTACTTCTTCCTTTGAATATTCAAAGGAACCACCTCTTGGTCTAATTATAACCATTACGGGTATTTTCACATTAGCTATAGTTGTCTTTATAGTACCGTAGCTTGGAGTGGTGCCATCTTCTAATAAATTATCACATAATTCTATTCTATTGGCTCCTAACTTTTCTATAGAAATAGCATCTCTAAAATTTTCTACACATGCCTCATAAATATTCAAAGCTTTTCCTCCTTGTATAATAATGATGTAGTCATTAAGACTACTCATCTCAATTTAATTGTTTCTATAATAGATAACAGAAGAAGGATTTCTTCCTTCATCAGATGTTATCTTAGTTAATTATCATGCTTGACGGTTCCTATATAGACTCCAGACTTTTCATAAAGTATAATCTTCAAGGATAGGACAAATAATGTTTTCCTCCTTGGGAAGTCAGTATCTGCTGACTCATACCCGTGATTTAGTCAATTAGTCCATTCAATGAGGTTTTATGATTCGGCTGGTTGGGAGCCTCAGGCTATACCTGTATAACTCGCAAGGTTGTGTACTCATTAGATGGAAATGGATTCCTATCGGAAAGGAGCTTTTGCTCATGTCAAACATTTTATTTAAAAATTTATTTATCTCGGTCGGTATTGATGTTGGTGCAGATTTCAGTTGGATGTCTATCGCACTTCCTAACCAGACCTTTGTTGGAAAGCCTTTTAAAATACTACATTCAAACATTGATTCCCTTGAACTCGCTGTTTCTAAAATAAAAGAAGCAGAAGAGTTGTATTCTTTGGAAAGTCGCATTTTCCTAGAATCCACGGGAATTTATCATTACCCACTCTTCTGCTATCTTCGTGATACTGGATTTAATGTTAACCTAATTAATCCTATCATCACTAAGAATAGCACAAACATTAACATTAGAAAAGTGCATAATGACAGATTTGATTCAAAAAAAGCTGCCTTAATAGGCTTAAAGCCAGATTTAAAAGTATCTCTTATGCCATCAGATCTTGCTCTTGATTTAAGAAATCTTTCAAGAGAGTATTATGATTTGATGGACAACCGTTCTGCTTATGTGAACAAACTTCAAAGTGAACTTCGGATGGTATTTCCAGAATACCTTAAAATTTTTTCAAAAATAACTACTAATACATCATTAACCTTATTAGAAACATACACATCTCCAGATGCATTTTTAAATGCTTCCAAAGAAGAGATTATTGATTCTATAAGATCTACAGCTCGTTTTGGGCTTACATATGCTAATAATAAGTATAATGCCATTATAAAGGCTGCCAATGATGCAAAGACCTTCGGTTATTCTGTAAGTAGTAATTTTAAGCGTATTAGATTATACATAAGCTTTATTCGAAAGTATGATGAAGAGATTTCTTCTATACTCTCTGAAATGCATAAGCTTGTTGATGAAAATGAAAATACTGATTTTGTAAAGCAAATTCACTTGATTGAAACATTTAAAGGTGCAGGTTTTCTTTCTGCTGTAAGCCTCATGGGAGAAATCGGAGATTTCTCTGCGTTCAACTCACCAAAACAGCTTTTTGCTTATTTTGGTTTAGATCCAGCAGTAAAGCAATCTGGCAACTTTAATGGCACAAAAATCAGTATGTCAAAGCGAGGCTCTCGAATTGCCAGAAGAGTAATTCACACTATGGCATTAATCAGCATAAGCAAAAACAAAGATGGCTCCGCCAAAAATCAAGTACTTCGAGAATACTATCTTTTAAAGTGCCAAAGTAAGCCTAAAATGATTGCTCTTGGGGCAGTTATGCATAAAGTTTGTAACATATTATTTGCCATTCTTCGTGATGGGAAAGAATTTGAAATAATTACACCAGAAGAACACCAAAAGAATTATCTCAAAGCGAAATGCGGCTTCGCTGCGTAGTATAATTCCATAAATATAATTTCCGTTTTTTGTTAGTCTAACAAAAGTTTATTAAGGTTACCCTTTTTTAAGATAATAAAAATATTAATTATTTTTTTAATTCTTATTGACATTTCTTAGCTGGACTTGTTTTATATGCTTATGAAACTCTCCCGCCACTTGCTTATGCTAGAGTGCAGCTTTGCTGATTAATAATTATAAGTTTATTTCATATACCTATGCATACTTATAATATCATAACTGCATTTTAATCTACAGAACTAATTATTCTATAATAATACTTTATCTATAATAATACTTTATCTATAATAATACTTTATCTATAATACTGCTTTATCTATAACACTGCTTTATCTATAACACTGCTTTACCTATAACACTGCTTTACCTATAACACTGCTTAGTCTATAGTGCTAGTTAATTCAAGGAACTAAAAAATGTGCATTTGAAAAGTACTGTAATGATGCAAAATACTTGTAAAACCAATTTGGATTTTAAGCTATTATAGCAAACTAATCAAAAGTTATAGGAGATGTTATTCTTTTAGTGTATGCATCTAACCATTCCTGACTTGCTACTTCATAGGTTGTTTTGCCATCTACATTCTTACATACATAAACTGTAGGTTCTTTACTGTCTGTAGCCACTGAAAAAGAAAATCCATCAATATTAGTTGCTACTCCAAATTCACCCTTATTATTTAAACATACTACAGATAAATCTCCTGCTTTCTTTCTCTTTTTAATTAATTTTTCATTCAAATCTTCAACAGCTTTATCTGCAGCTTCCTGTGGAGTACATCCTTCTTTCATAAGTCTAACTATTTCATAGGAAATGCAGCCCTTCATTAAGTCTTCTCCAAGTCCAGTAGCTGTTGCTCCTCCTACTTCACTATCTACGTAGAAACCTGAACCACAAACTGGTGAATCTCCAACTCTTCCTTTTCTTTTCATAAATAACCCACTAGTTGATGTACCAGAAGCCATAGAGCCATTAGCATCTAATGCTATCATACCAACGGTATCATGACCATCATAAGGACTTAACCCTTTTTCTACAGTTTCTTTAACTCTTTTCTTGTAATGCATTTTAGCTCTATCTGTTAACATATTAACTCTTTCAAAGCCATTTTTATGAGCATATTCATCTGCTCCAGTTCCTACTAAAAAGCAATTGAATCTTTCGTCACTTAATTTTTTAGCTACACTTATAGGATTTTTAAAATCTCTTATACCAGCTACTGCTCCTATAGATAAAGTATCCCCATCCATATAAGCTGCATCTAACTCAACTTCACCGTTTTCATTTGGCAATCCACCATATCCAACTGATTTATAAAAAGGATAATCCTCAACCATACTAATTGCCTCTTCTATAGCATCTCCTGCTGGGGCTTTATCTTCTAATGATTTGCATGCCTTAGTTATTCCTTCAACTGCCATTCTCCACGTTGCTATTATTGCCCACTTCATAAATTTTTTCCTCCATTCTTAATTGTTAGTTATTGATACTTATTATCTATGCAATAACTATGCCAACTATAAAATACACAATGATTTTTCAATTTACTTATGCTTTTAAACACTTTTCCTAACTAATAATTGATTTTTGTATCAAGTGTATTGTAGAATAATACATATACACGTTTACATGGGTTATTTTTCTGCATAGTGTGTTTTATTTACGCAATTATTGACACAATAATTTAAAATTAATTACACACTTCATTATTTATAAGGGGATAGGATATTATGAAAAGAATAGATTTAGTATACAATTCTATAAAAACATTAGATAAAGGTAGTGGAGTAACCACTATTGAAGTTAGTGAATTATTAAATTTAGAGAGGTCTAATGTAAGTAAAGACTTAAATTTACTAGTTAATGAAGGCTTATTATATAAAAATAGTTCGAGACCTGTAAAATACTTTTTAAATAATGCTACTAATGTAGATTTTACAGCAAAATCATCTATGGATAACTTAGCTTATCTCTATCCATCATTGATACCATCTATAAAACTAGCTAAAACAGCTATTTTGTATCCAGATAACGGAATGAATTGCCTGATTATCGGAGATACTGGCGTTGGTAAATCCATGCTAGCAAAATTAATGCATGAATATGCTAAATCACTAGATATTAAGAAAAACATGCCTTTTCTACATTTTAACTGCTCAGATTATTCAAATAACCCCCAGCTATTAAGTTCTCATCTTTTTGGAGTAAAAAAAGGCACTTTTACTGGCGCAACTGAAAACAGAGCTGGACTAATAGAGCAAGCAGATGGAGGTATTTTATTCTTAGATGAAATACACAATCTTCCTAGTGAAGGTCAAGAAATGCTTTTTGTCTTTATGGATACAGGCTACTTTAAGAGATTTGGAGAGGTAACAAAAAAAATTCATTCTTCCGCACGTATAATCTGTGCAACAAATAAGGATATAAACTCTTCTCTTTTAGATACATTTATAAGGAGAATTCCAATAAAAATTTACATACCGGGATTGGAGGAAAGGCTTTTAGAAGAAAGACTTACCCTTGTAGAATATTTTATAAAGAATGAAAGTATAAAACTAAATAAGCCTATTTGGGTATCCTATAACACAATGCTTTGTTTACTATCCTATCATTGCCCTTATAATGTAGGTCAATTGAAAAATGATATTAAACTAGCCATTGCTAATGCATATTCCGACTATTTTATTCATAATAAGAAGCAAATTAAAATAAATAGTCCTGATTTACCTGATGAATTAAAAAACATGCTCAATACTCAATTATCCCAAGAAAGACTTTTATTAGATTCTTTAGATATGGTAGATGGCTATTTTATATATGATAAAAATTCCGTAATAACTAGTCATTCATTTTTAAAGCAGAAGCATCTTATTCTTAATAGTTTTAAAAAGCTAATAAAGGATACTGCTAGCAATATGATTAATAAAGAAATAAGCAGTGAAGCTATCATTGACTTTTTTATAGATTATCTAAATATAATTAAAGATGTTGCTTCAAGTTATCAATACAGCCTTAATAATTCTGCATACGAGGAGTTCTTATCAAGTTTATCCAATTTAGATAATGAACTTACAAACTACTTTACTGATGATATAGTAAAAAATTTCTTTCGTATTCACCTTGATATGGTATATGACAGAATTAATCTAATGGACTTTGATTCTCTACCTACTTTAAATAAAATTAAATCTGTTTTTCCAAACTACTATACTATATCGTTAAGCTTAAAATCTGTTATAGAAAGAGTTTACAATATTAATTTATCTAATACAGAAATACTTTTCTTAACTATTTTTACTATATATTTATATGAAAGACCTAGTCTATAAAAGTATATAATCCAACCCAGCAATCAGTAATAGTTCATTCATTAATCTTTTACTGAGTGCTGGGTTATATATTGATTGAAAAATAAATCAGAAATTTTCTAAATGAAATGAAAAAAGTCCACATTATTGATATTGGATATTTGCTATTTATAATTTCAATTATTATCTAATATAAATTCTAAAAATCATGCGCAAAGTTGAGATATTAATATTACTAAATTATTTAGCTAATTCATAAATTGCTTTAGCATAAATTTTAATACATTTTTCAAGTAAGGATATTTCTATAAATTCATTAGCTTTATGAGCTAAATCCTCACTACCTTTAAATAAGGCTCCAAAAGCTACTGTATTAGGCATTAATTTAGCATAAGTTCCTCCACCTGTAGATAAAAGTTCCGCTTCCTCCCCTACTATATCTTCATATGATTTTTTTAAAGCTTTTATCATTTTATGCTCCTTTGGGAAATGCAATGGTGGATTATGATTTCCCATATGAAAAGTTAAATTAGTATCTTTTATTTTCTCATTAATATTGTTTACTATACTATCACTAGAAACTGTAACTGGATACCTAATGTTAAATCTCATGCGTATTTCTGAACTATTACCATTAATAATTCCCAAGTTTAAAGTTAAATTTCCAGACTCCTCATCCCAAAAATTTATTCCTAATTTACTTCCACTATAATCCTTTCCAATTAACTGTGAAAAATCCTTTAAAAACATTGTAAAGCTATCTTGAAAATCTAATATTTCATTTAAGTATAATATCATATTAGCTATAGCATTTTCTCCTGCTTCTGGTGTACTTCCATGAGAAGCTTTTCCTCTGCTTATTATAATAATGTGATTTTCATGAGATTCTAAATCTATTCTATACTTTTCCTTTAAACCTTCATCTTTAAATACCTGAAGTAATTTAGAATTGCCATCATGTATTATTTTACACTCACAATAATCAGGAACTATATTAGATTTTTTGCCACCTTTTATATAGTCTATTTTATAGCCACAAAGATTATTTTCTAACTTTTGAACTAATTCAAAGGTAAAAATACCCTTTTCAGAGGTTACTATTGGAAAGTATGCATCTGGAGTGAAACAATATTTAGGTGCTTTTTCTTTCTTTAAATAATAGTCTATATCCTCTGTACCAGATTCTTCATTAGTTCCAAAAATAATTCTAACTTTTTTGGATAATTTAACATTAGAATCCTTTAATAGTTTTGCTGCATAAAGAGCTGCCATTATTGGCCCTTTATCATCTATGGCTCCTCTAGCGTATAATTTTTCATCTTTTATTATAGGTTCAAAGGAATTTGTATTCCAACCATTGCCTTCCGGCACCACATCTATATGTCCTAATACTCCTACGTATTCATCACCCTGTCCAAACTCCGCATAGCCTACATAGTTATCTAAATTAACTGTATTAAATCCATAGGATTTAGCTATGTCCAATACACAGTTTAATCCTTTTGCTACTCCCTTACCAAAAGGATTAAATTCATCAGGCACATCTTTAATTGTTTTTTCCTTTAATACAATTTTTAAATCCTCTAAAAAACTATTATTTATTTTAATATCTTTAATAAATTCCATAATACTCACTCTCCTAAATTTTTCGTAAAGCTATCTATTATTATCTTTTATTTCTTCTATCAATTTCCAATTTAATATTTTACAAAACTCTGCAATAACCTTTACTGTTTGTACATAATCTTTTCGATGAATTATTAATCTAGGTGAATGCATATATCTTGTTGGTATAGATAATGTCATTGTTACAATACCCTGAAATGTTTTGTGTATATTTCCTGCATCCGTGCCGCCTGCAGTCATACAATCATAGTTTATATCTAATCCTAATTTCTCAGAAATTTCTTCTAACTTTTTAATTAATCCTCTATTCGCTAGTGTTGAAGAATCTAGTATACTAAGTATTACTCCTCCACCTAGTTTTACTTCCCCTTTATCCATTGGAGTATCCTTAGCTGTTGTCACATCTAATGCAAAAGCAATATCTGGTTTTACAACCTGTGTGGAAGTTCTAGCTCCTCTTAATCCCACTTCTTCTTGAACTGTGCCAACTGCATAAATATTTGCACAATGCTCAACGTTTTGAAGCTCCTTCAATACATCTATCGCCACTGCCACACCTATTCTGTCATCCCACGCCTTACCTGCTAAATAATTTGGATTATTCATAATCTTAAATTTAGAATTAGGCGTTATCATATCTCCAATTTGTATTCCCAATTCTTCTGCCTGTTCTTTTGTATCTATCCCTAAATCCATAAACAAATCAACAGGCTTAATTACTTTTGCCTTCTCTGAAACTGACATTCCATGTGGTGCACGACTTCCAATGATACCAGTAATTTTTTTACCTTTTGATGTGGTTAAAATCATTTCCTGTGAAGGCAATACATGTCCCCACCATCCCCCTACAGGTAATATTTTTATATAACCTTTGTCATCAATATCTCTTACCATAAATCCTACTTCATCCATATGTCCAGCAATCATAACCCTTGGTCCATTATTCTTACCTTTTTTTAGTCCAATAATCGATCCTAGGTTGTCATATAAAATTTCATCAGCATAATTATCTAAATACTTTTTAACAACTCTACTAACTTCTTTCTCACAACCTGATATTCCATCAGCTTCACTTAACTCCTTTAGCATTTGTAAATCTACATTGCCATATGGTTCTATCCTATTTTCACTCATGAGCTTTCCTCCAACACATTTATTCATATATTTTATACACTAAATATATGAATTTTATCTATTTTCTGACTTGAATTTTTCAATAGTTTCTTCATCTAATGATTTAATTACTTCTATGATCGCTTCTTTTGCAGCTATGTAATCATCCACATGAATAATTGAACTATTTGTATTTATATTTCTAGCACATATATTAGTAGTTAAAGTTGGGCAACCTATAAGTAATTTATGAATCCATCCAGCATCTCCATCTCCCATGGAGTAAAAATATTGATGCTTTATATCTTCCGATTTACAAATATTAACTAAATGATTTAAAAGCGTTCTATTAGGCATCATAGATTTATCATAATAATTAATTAATACACCTTCTCCTAACTTACCCATTGATTCTTTATTACCATTCACATCATTTGCTCCTAAACAATCCATTACAATGCCTAAATCAGGCTTAATTAGATTAGTAGAAGTTTGAGCGCCTCTTAATCCAACTTCTTCTTGCACTGTACATCCAATATATAAATCCACATCTAAATCCACATCTTTTAACGCTTCTAATATTTCAATACCCATAACACAACCATAACGATTGTTCCAAGCTTTAGAAATAATTCTTTTATCTCCTGCCAACACTTCAAATTGCCCATCAGCTACAATTGAGTCTCCTAACTTTATTCCTAATTTATCAATTTCCTCTTTGCTAGTTGCCCCAATATCTACTAATAGTTTACTCACTTCTATTGCCTTAGACTTGTCTCTTTCAGAGCCATTATCTATTATACTTCCCTTAAATTCCTCGCCCTCTCTGTTTATTAATCTAACTCTTTGAGCTAATAAAGCTTGATTTTCAATATTGCCTAAAGGTAATATTTTAATTAATCCCATATCTGTAATTCCATTAACTATAAATCCCGCTTCATCCATATGCCCACAGATCATAACTCTCTTAGCATTTTCTTTTCCACAAGATTTTACTGCAAAAACTGAACCTAAATTATCGAAAATTATTTTATCTGTGTATTTTCTATAATGCTTTTGCAATGCCTTTGAAATGTATTTTTCATTACCTGAAATTCCGATTGTTTGAGTAATTTCTCTCATTAATTTTAGTGTGCTATCACTTAATTTCATATTTCTTTACCCCTTTTCTTTCATGTATGTCTTATTAATATGTGTGCGTCTTATTAATATGAACTAATAACCTTTTTGTGGTTTAATCATAACCTTAATAAAAATAATTTTGTTTATAATATTTTATTTTGCTAATTTATAAATTGCCTGAGTGTATATTTTTGCATTTAAAATAATATCGCTAATGTCCATATATTCATTAGGATTATGTGCAATACCCTTTTGTCCTGGAAAAGATGGTCCAAAGGGTACAATGTTAGGCATAAGTTTCGCATAAGTTCCACCTGTAGTTGTAACTGGAGTACCGTCTAAACAGGTAACTTCCTCATATGCTTCCTGCAAAGACTTAACTAAAAAACAATCTTTTTCAAACCTAACTGGATTATAATTTTGTAATAATTCTATTTGAAAATTAGTTGAAATTTTAGATTCTATTTGTTCAATTATTTCTTCTATAGTGCATACAGCTGGATAACTTAAGTCAAATTGAAAATTTAAACAACCTTCCTTCATATCTAAATAGTACTTTCGCATCTCCATAGCTCCAAACTCTTTATCATTATAATTAATTCCTAATCTATCGCCATCTGATTTACTAGATAAAAAGTAATCGTTAACCATATTAAAAAATTCTTGCGTTAATTCTTCATAATTTTCTTTATACACCTTTGTTCCTATCTTAATTTTAGCCCTGCCCCTCTCACCATAAACCACTGGATACTTGCAATCAGGCGTAAACCCCATAATTGGAGGTTTTTCCTTTGTCAAATAATAATTTAAATCTTTAAATCCACTTTCTTCATCAGTACCAAATATAATGCGTACTGGTTTGTTCAATTTTAAATTACATTCCTTTATGACATATAATGCATATAGAGCACTAATAATTGGTCCTTTGTTGTCTAGTACCCCTCTACTATAAATTTTGCCATCTTCAACGTGTCCACTAAATGGTGGGTTATTCCATCCCTCTTCTATAGGAACCACATCTAAATGTCCTAAAACTCCTATATAATCTTCTCCTTCACCTAATTGTGCATATCCTATATATCCATCAATATTTTTTGTTTTAAAACCTAATTCTTTAGAAATTTCTAGTGCCTTCATTAGTGCATTATTAACATTTTCTCCAAAGGGTGCCTGTGGCTTTGCTTCACCCTTTATACTTGGTATTTTTACCACTTCTATAATATGTTCTATTAGACTATCTTTTAATTCATCTATTTTATTATTTAAAATTTTTTCCATACTATGCTTGTGCTTTAAATCTAATATTTTATATTCACATAATTTGTATATTTTATAAAAGCACTACCTCCATATTTCATATTCTTATGTGAAAAGGTAGCCTAACTAAATTAGACTACCTATTTTTTAATAACATATTTTCTTTATATAATCACTTATATCTCCGCCGTCAACTTTCTTCTTAGCTAAAGCACAAATATTTCTAAGTGATTCACTTAACCCTGTTCCACCCTTTTTAGGCATAACTACAATATTTACTAAATCCTTATATTCTGAGATAGTTTCTTCATTTTCCTTTGACATTGCAGCTATAGCTGGAATATCAGTTTTTTCATTTATTTCATGAGCTAAAACTGCACACATTTTTGCATATCCAGCATAATTAAAAGCTGGTCCACATATAACTACATCTGGATTGATTTTTTTTACCATGGCAGTCATTTTTAATTTTACCTCATCTTCATTTTTTTTAAAAAATCCATCTCCACAATATAAACAAGCTACAACCTTTCCATCTACTTGTTTTAATGCCGGTTCTAACATACTTGCTGAACCTATAGCCATAGCTTTACCACCTAAAGGCAAATTAGGGTTTTCCTTACCACCTTGCCCTGCTTGGGTTTGGTCAAATATCATTAAAACCTTCATTGCTTTACCTCCTAAAGGTCATCAAAGGATAAATCATCAAATGAAATATCTTCTTCGTCTGATGCGTTATTCTTTGCTTCTTCTTCATCTTTTAAGTATTGTTTATCTAACATTTTTATAAATGGATAGTAAATTAAACATCCAAGTACTAGCAATCCTATTTGCCATACTCCTGCAAATAAGCTTCCTGTGGATAGGTATCCTGAAAATCCTATTGGAGTAGTCCATGGCAATGATACCCCTGTAGTATAAGGAATAATTCCCGCCTTAGTTGCAAATGTAGAAAGCATCAAATTGATTATTGGAACTCCAACAAAAGGAACAATTAATATTGGATTTAACACGATAGGTAATCCGAAAATAATTGGTTCATTTATTCCAAATATTCCTGGAACAATTGACAACTTACCTAATTGTGTAATTCTCTTTGATTTACAGAATAATAACATTACTATAACTAGTGAAAGAGTACTTCCTCCCCCTCCAAAACCTGTAAAGAAGTTTGAAAATGGGTCTGTAAATATGTTTGGCAATGCCTTTCCTGCTTCAAATGCTTCCAAGTTTTCAATTGTTAATATTTTTAAAATTGGTGAAAATACTGAATTTGCAACTGCTGGACCATTGATTCCAAAGAACCAGAAAACTGTACATACTAAGCTATAAATAACTTGTGCTATTAATGTATTTCCTGCTCCTTGCAGTGGTGTTTGTAATACTGTATATATAAAATTATGTGCTGATTCAAATGGTGTAAGCTCAAATCCTACACGTACAAGGAAAAATATCCCAATAACTATTGCACTAGGAATTAAAGCTGCAAATGAATCACATACTGCTGGTGGAACTCCATCTGGCATTTTAATTGTCCAGCCTTTTTTATAAGCCCAAGTAAACACATATACTGATAATATAGATACAATAAGTGCCAAAAATATACCGTTAGAACCTACGTATTCAAAACCTAGTGCACTCATAGTTTCTGGTCCTTTAACACCTTCAAATGGAATTCTTGTTGGCATAAGAATAATGAAAGCAACCATTGCTACCACAGCACCTTGAATTTTATCCCCTTTTAGTTCTCTAGCATAAGCATATCCTGTACCCACACAAGTTAATAAACCAATTATATTAAATGTTGCTCTAGATACATTTGTAAACCATGATTCCCAACCTTCTCCAAGAAATCTTGTCCAGAACTCTGACCAACCTGGTACTGGGAAATTAGCTATTAATAAGAAAATAGATCCTACTATAAGTAATGGCGTCGTTATTAAAAATCCATCACGAACTGCAACTAAAACTTTATTTCTTCCAAGCTTATCTGCAATTGGAACTAATACTTTTTCTAACGCTGCAAACATTTTAAGCCCCCCTATTTTTTATTTTTTTTAATGAGTACAATTGCCTTTTTTAAGACCTTTTCTCCATCCATCATTCCATAATCTGCTGAATCGATTACTGATATTGGAGTGTTGATATCTTTAAATCTTTCCACAGTTTCTTCATATAAATATTTAACCTGTGGTCCTAACAATATACAATCTGGGTTAAAAGTATCAATGATTTCCTGCAACTTACCATGTGGAAATGCCTTAACCTCAATTGGAAGTTTATGAGCATCTGCTACATTTTGCATTTTTTGTGCTAATAAACTCGTAGACATACCTTGACTACAGAATAGATATATTTTTTTCATAGTTTCCACCTACCTTCTTAAATGTTATTTTATTTATATATAATAAAAAAATAAATAATCTAATTAACTTTCACCATTTAAATTCTTATTATTTGTATTTTATGCCTAAACTTTAACTACTTTAGTTTTACCGATATAATCATGAATCATCCTTTTTTCAGCTGTTGCATACATTAATATAACTGATACTATGGTAATTATAGCACCTATGTACTCAAGTACTACGTAGTATCTATTAGAATTTAATCCTAATCGAATCATTTGACGTAAATATTCACTGCTAGAAACAATTCTACCTTCCACAATCATTATTCCAATAATTTCACGTCTAAACATCGTTTTCAAATTAATATCCTCATTATTCATTCTAATTACCTTTATCCCTAATAGTTTCTTACCCAGTGTTTGTCCCTTATACAAAAATGTTGGTATTAGAAGATAATATGTAGAGGATGCTAGTATTGCTAAAATTCCAGCCAGCATGCCACTTTTAAATGACATTGCTGATAAAGAACTAGCAATAGTAGCTTGTCCCGTATCCATGCTATAAATAAGCATTACAGGTATTCCTGCTAATACAGACGCTAAATACCAGTCAATCATCATAGCAACTGCTCTTTTCCATAGACTTACATCTTTATACTCCTTCTTCTTTTTATTCTTTTCACTTAACAATTTCTTTTTGATTTTAATCATTATACTCTCCTATTTTTTAAATAGCATTAATTTAAATATGTATACCTTATCATTAACTATATTGGTTACATTATTGTGCTTTACACATATAATTTAAATAGCAATTGTTGTGCCAATTGCTATTCAACACTGAAATATCAGATTTTTCAATGGTTCTACATGTAATATTTCATTTTAAAGCTTTAGTGTATTATATTTAAATACACTTCTCTATTACTTTTTATTTTTATTTCGTTAGTGTGTTATCTTTTGCATAACTTATTTATAGTGTATCATATGTTTTTTATAATTTATACATTAAAAAAATTATATTAAACTCACTTAAAAACTAAAAGATTCATGTAAAGTTGTATAACCTTGCATGAATCTTTAATTTACACTATATGGACTCTTTTCCTTTTCTACTTACTTAGCATGAATTAATTCTTAATCCTCCAAATAAATAGAGCTAAAACCAATAAAAATCTAAAGGTTAGAGTAAAGATTAATTCTTACTCTCCTTTATAGGTTTTAAAATTTTCTTTTTGAGAATTTATTTACTCCTATATATCTAACCTTGTAACAGAAAGCCATATAAAGTAAATATATCCATGCCACAAGTATAAATATTATACTCAATACCATCCATATTGTAGGCGTCTTAAATCTCTGATAAAATTCCACATACCATACTATATATAAAATGGCCAAAATTAATGGACCTATAAATGGTATTATTATAATAAAGGCAAATAATATATTCCACGCACTCTTATCAATTATGTGGAAAAAAATTATAAATTGGAAAAAAGGAATAAAAGCTATCCACCTATTATTAAGGTCTGCCTTTTCAGCTAACCTATAATATGAAATAGCTTGAATCACATAGCTTATAACTAAAGCCCAAATAAAATAAATGTTATTTAAATAGGAATAGTAATTGCAACCAAACATAACGTCCCTCCCTTAAATTGCTCTATACTTATATGCTATTCAAAAGAGCATTACAAATGCTAGTCCCAAAGTATTACAAACGACTTTTTTATATGTTTTATAAATATATGAGAGATATTACAGTAAATGCTTCATATATCTATAATTACGTTTTTTATATATAAACTGCCTTCAATAATTGCTACAAATAGTAAAAGTAACATCATATAAGCACACAATATTTTTTAAAATTTATTATTTCCTATTGATTTATAAAAATCCGGTGCTATACTAATATCGTATGTAAAAGATGGTATTTATTGCAAAGCCATACTATTTACGTGCTTTTCTTAAACAAACACTTAAATTCCAAATTATATCCTATTGGAATAAGAATGGAGGAATGTAAAAATGTCAGAAAAGACAGTGGAAAAAAGAAAATTTTCCACAAAACAAATCACTGTTACAGGTATGCTTTCTGCTATATCTGTAGTACTTGGTATTACTGGTTTAGGTTATATACCTATACCACCATTTCACACAACTATAATGCACATTCCTGTGATTATAGGCTCACTTCTAGAAGGCCCTGTAGTTGGCGGAATACTTGGTTTAATATTTGGATTAACCAGTATATTTCAAGCTATAAAAACCCCAGGACCAGTTTCCTTTATATTTATTAACCCATTAGTTTCAGTACTTCCTAGAATATTAATAGGAATTACTCCTTACTATATGTACAAGTTGTTAAAAAATATTAAGTTTAATAAACTAAAAGAAAAAGTTTACTCCAATGACGGTACTACTAAATGGGGAAAATTCACTAGATATCTGGTAGATTATATTCAATTAATATTGTCCATAACCGTTGGTTCATTCACCAATACCATAGGTGTATTAGGCATGATATACGTTTTATATCTAAATGAATATATAACGGCCTTAGGAGTTAGTAAATCTGCTGCTAATAAGACTTTTCTACTCTTAGTTTTAAATGGATTTGTTTCAGCTTCTATGGCTATTTTAGTTTCATTACCTATTATAAGAACCGTGAAAGCTGTATATTATAAAAATAAAAAGCTATAATACTATACTTAATACTGCTATAGCTAGAAATAAGAAATAATTGGGGACAGTTAACAACTTTTTATTGTAATATCTTACTAAAAGTTATTAACCGTCCCTTTCTTTTCCTTCTTTTTATACTTCTTTTTACTCTCGATTAATTTACATTTGTTTTATTGTATTTATTTTTATTTACTGTAAATTTGCATCAACTGCTCTTGTTAATGCTTTAATCATACATTATAGAATCATATATAATCTTTTCTTATTATTTCTTATTAACAGAGATTTATTTGATTTATCTACTTAATTTAACTATTTATTTACTTATTTATTTAATTGTTTACTCACTTATGCAATTAATTACTCTTGTATTTACTTATTTAATTACTTCGTTAATCTAAAAGTGCTTTATCTGGTGTTACTAATATTTTAACGTGTTTTTTCTTTTCTGGTCCTGTTAAAGTTCCAAAACCATCTTCTACTATATTATCAAGATGGATCTTCTTTGTAATATATCCCTCTGCTTTTATTCTTCCATCACTCATTTGAGCAATTGTAGCTGGGAATTCATGTCTATATGCTAAAGTACCTATTATTTTCTTTTCACTAAACACTAGCACATTTGGATTAAAGCTTACTTCATTTTCCCATATACTAGTTATGACCATAGTTCCTTCAAATTTTAAACTATCAAGACCTGTATCAAAACCTATCTTAGCTCCTGTTGTTTCAAATGCAGCATCTACTCCAAGTCCACCTGTAAGCTTCTTAACTTCCTCTGGTATATTAACTTCATTAGGATCTAAAACCACATCTGCACCAGCTCTTTTTGCATATTCTTGTCTTATGGACTTTCTCTGTAAAACTATAACAAGTTTTGCACCTGCTGCCTTTAGACACTCAATAGTGGCAAGTCCTATTGGACCGGAACCTAAAACTAAAGCAGTATCCCCTGTTGTAAAATTAGCTATTCTTACAGAGTGTAATGCCACTGCCATTGGTTCTACTAGAGCTGCTTGCTCATAAGTCATTGCATCTGGAATCTTGTGAATGAATTCCTCTGGAAATACAGTATACTCAGCAAGCCCGCCACCACTTCCACAAAGTCCATGGAAACCTAAAGATGAACAAAGATTATATTTTCCTTCTCTACAAGCAGCACATTTTCCACAAGCCACTATAGGTTCAACTATTACTCTATCCCCAGCTTTAAATTTTGTTACTTCTTCTCCTACTTCCACTACTTCTCCTGAAAATTCATGACCTAAAACTACTGGAGCAACATTTCCACTTAGTGGATGAGGTTGTCCTACTGGAATAAATATAGGTCCTCCTAAATATTCATGTAAATCAGAACCACAAATTCCACACCATTTAACTTTAATCTTTACTAAACCTTTTTCTACCTTTGGCTCTTCTATTTCTTCTACCCTTACATCCTTTTTTCCATACCATAATGCTGCCTTCATAATTGCAACCCCTCCTATTTATGTATTTAAAATACTAATTTAATACAAAAACATGTTAATTAATTCACAAATATTATTAAAGCAATTACTATGCCAAAGTATCCAAACCTATGAATAGCTTATTTCATAAAAAAATATGTATCATAATGACTCACTTTTTTACGTTTCATTCTGATACATAAGATATATAAGTGTCATTTTGACACAGTTTTTTATGCTAAGTTTTTACTATATTTCACAATCAACATTTGTGTCTCTTACAATTCCTTTATGCCATATTTTTTAATTTTTCTATATAAAGTAGATCTTCCAATATTCAAAAGCTTTGAAGCCTTAGCTCTATTGCCATAACACTTTTTAAGAGCATTTTCTATGGCTTCTTTTTCTAATATATGCATAGGTTCTATATTATTATGAAATTCCATATTAGTATGAGTTTTTATAGAATTATGTTGTACATTCTCAACAGAATTTTCTTCAGCATAACTCTTTTCTTGTAAACAATTAGAAGAAATAATATCTGTATCACTCAAATAATAATCTCTTTCCACCACATTTCTTAATTCTCGCACATTTCCATTCCAGCTGTGATTTTTAAGAGCATCTATATAATCTTTCTTAAGCTTTTTTTCACCACTTCCACTTTTTCTATCTAATATTTTAACAAAATAATTAGCTAAAAGTTCTATGTCATCTTTCCTATTATTTAAAGGTATGGTCTTTATATTCATAACACTCAATCTATAGTAAAGATCTTCTCTAAAATTTCTCTTTTCTATTTCTTTTTTTAAAATTCTGTTAGTGGCTCCTATAACTCTTACATTAAGTTGCTTTTCATAGGTACCACCTATTCTACTTATCTTATTATTATCTAAAACTCTTAAAAGTTTAGATTGTATGTCTAGAGGTAGTTCTCCTATTTCATCTAAAAAAATAGTTCCCCCATCCGATAACTCAAATTTTCCTGGATGTCCTTCCTTTGACGCTCCAGTAAATGCACCTTTTTCATATCCAAAAAGCTCACTTTCTACTAATTCTCTAGGTATAGATGCACAATTTATAGCTACAAAAGGTCCATTTGACCTGTTACTATAATTGTGTACAGATTGAGCTATCAACTCTTTACCTGTTCCACTTTCTCCTTCTATTAGCATATTGCAGTCACTTTTAGCTGCTTTCTTAGCAAATCTTATCATTTCTTTCATTTTTTCATTTTCTGTTATTATATCATTAAAAGTATATGTAGCTTTATATCCTACTACCTTATTTACTAATTTATGCACATACTTACTTTCACTAAAAGTTATAACAATCCCTACAAGTTTTCCATTAACCTTCATAGGAACTGCATTTATAATACATTTAACTAAATTATCGTAGCAAGCCTGTTTAGATGTTCCGTACTCCTGCGAATTACTGTCTTTACCACATTTAGACCATAATTTGCTTCCATTATTTTTTATATAAAAATCGCACTCTACATTATTAAAAGATCTATCATTTTTATTTATTATTTCATGAAAGCTAATGCCCTTTAAATTTTCCTCTATATTCATGTTCAGTATATCTTCAAGTCTTACATTTAAAATTTCTAAGGCCCTATTGTTGACTCTTTTTATTTTTAAATTTTCATCAAGCACAATCATTCCCTCAGAAATAAAATCAAATGTAATCTTCATTAACTTATTTGAAATAGTTAAAGCCAGCTGTTTTTGTATAGACTTAGCAGCAGAAGTCACAATTCCCAATGTATGAGAATGTGCATTATAATAGTTTCCAGACATATTAATACATCCTATTATATTCCCATCTTCGTCATGAATAGGGGAGCCAGAACAAGTCCATGAATGCTGATTTAGGCAATAATGCTCTGCTCCAATTGTTTGTATTGGTTTATCCATGTAAAGAGCGGTACCTATAGCATTAGTACCAACTATTTCTTCACTCCAAAGAGCTCCCTTCACAAAATTCAACTCATCCATTCTTTTAAGCATGGGCTCATCTCCCACTACATCTATTACATATCCATCTTTATCCGTTAAGATTATAGCAAATTCAGAGCCAGCTACTATATCATATACACTTTCCATTATAGGTCTTGCCACAGAAATAAGCTCTGCATTTTCCATAATTTTAACTTTCACAGGTACATTATATTTATCATTACCCTTTCCATTCATGGGGTTAACCCCATATTTTTTACACCTTTTCCATGAATCACTTATTTCTGTTCTAACCTTTGGATTTACATTTCCTTTTTCTATGAAGTCCTTCCAGCAACTTTTTATAAACTCTATATAATTCTCCATAATCCAACTCCTACCTAATTCTATAAATTAATTTTTATACACTACATTGAAAAACTAACATAAATTACGGTAAAATTATCAAATATATTTACTTATTATCCACTTCTTATCCATATCGAATGTTTAGGTACATGAAAATAAATAACAGGTCAAAGACGCTAGTATATTTTGTGTCAGACAAGGAAGCAAGTTCCGTCGCTAGTAGGACTATCTGTGGATTCTGCTGACGCAGTATGACGCAAAATAGACTAGCATACTGACTTGTTATTTATTTGAATGTGCGTTAACTACATAATTTATACATCTTTATATATAATCACATAATCACATAAAATTTTAAAATAAGATTTAAACAAATAAATAGGAACTTCTTTGAATTATATTATAACAAAATGTATATTTTGTATCCATATATACAAATTTAGGTGTGGGGTATATGGATATACCTGGGATACCCGGGGGATACCTGGGGACAGTTAACAACTTTTAGCTCTAAATACACTAAAACTTTTGCAGGCTCCTGGGGACAGTTAATAACTTTTGCGGAAACCTATAAAATGATTATCCCACAAAAATCATTACATTACCTGAATTATGAAATTTTTCTGCAATGACTTGCATAAGAAGCAAAGGAACTGTTTAAATTTAATTTTAGAAATTCTTCTTTTAGGCAGATAAAATTATCGTAAGCCTGGCAAGGACGCCAGCCTAGCGAATCTGAGGCAGGGCGCTGAATGTGAGCGTTAGATAATTTTATATGGCTAAAAGATTAGAATTTGTTAAATTAAATTTATTGTTCCGAGCTCTTTGGAGGAGAAAATTCATAGTTCCACCACATTGTACCCTATTGTGGATTAATCATAAAATAAAAATAACAATTAAATGTCCAAAATAGAAAACAAAGAGAGCAGTTAACTGACCCCTATTAAAAGTACCTAATACTTTTTATTCTAAATATACCTATTATTTTTTACCTAAAACAAATTTCTCAATAAAATACTTATGAAACTCCAAGTTACTGGAAAGTTCTGGGTGAAAAGAAGTAACTAATATATTTTTCTCCTTGGCTGCTACTATATTTTCACCTACTTTATGAACAACTTTTGTTTCTTTAGAAACTTCTACTATATAAGGTGCTCTTATAAATATAAGCTCTAATGGTTCATTACAAACTTCATATATATTATCCAATGTAACAAAGCTATCTAATTGAGAGCCATAGGCATTTCTCTTAACCTTTATATCCATTACTCCAAGATGGCATATATCTTCTCCTTCTATTTCCTTAGCTAAAAGTATCATTCCCGCACAAGTTCCCCAAGCTGGAAGCCCTTTACTTATAGCTTCTGCTAGCGGATGTAAAATATTCCTTTCTCTCAATATTTTACTTATAGCAGTACTCTCTCCACCTGGCAATATAATGCCATCTATTTGATCTAAATCTTCTATTTTCTTAACTTCTATAGCATCATATCCTAGCTTTCTTATGTGATTTATATGTTCTACTACCCCACCTTGAATAGCCAAAACTCCTATAACTAAGTGGCCTTTAGATTCGAATTTCTTATCCATATCTAGCTGTTCATTAGCATTAACATGCTTTTTCATATCCAAATCGCAGCTCAAAATTACCATCCTCTCTCAGCATATCTAGTTGATAAATCCTTTAGCTCTAAACCGCTCATAGGCTCACCTAAATCCTCAGATACTTCTGCAATAATCTTAGGATCATTATAATAAGTGGTAGCCATCACTATAGCTTTGGCTCTTTTTTCTGGATTTGAAGATTTAAATATTCCTGAGCCTACAAATACTCCCTCTGCCCCTAGTTGCATCATGAGAGCTGCATCTGCTGGCGTTGCTATTCCCCCTGCTGAGAAATTAACTACTGGAAGCTTACCATTTTCCCAAACGTATTGTATCAAATCATAAGGAGCTCTCATTTCTTTAGCTATACTCATGAGTTCTTCTTTTCCTGCATTTTTTACCGTTTTCATATCATTTATTATAGTTCTCATATGAGTTACAGCTTCCACTACATTCCCCGTTCCTGCTTCACCTTTCGTTCTTATCATAGAGGCCCCTTCTCCAATTCTTCTTAAAGCTTCTCCTAAATTCCTAGCTCCACAAACAAACGGTACCTTAAAATCTTTTTTATTTATATGATAAACCTGGTCTGCTGGAGTTAAAACTTCACTTTCATCTATATAATCTACTCCAATAGCCTCCAAAATTTGAGCTTCCACAAAGTGACCTATTCTAACTTTAGCCATAACAGGAATAGAAACCGCCTCTTTTATTTCTTTTATCATCTTTGGATCAGACATCCTAGCTACTCCACCCTGTTTTCTAATATCTGATGGAACTCTCTCCAATGCCATAACTGCAGAGGCCCCTGCCTTTTGAGCTATTTCAGCCTCCTTTGCATTAACCACATCCATAATTACTCCGCCCTTTAACATTTGAGCAAGATTTTTATTCAATTCATATCTCTCCATTACTAATCCCCCTATAAATAATAGTTTCTTTTGAAATACAGTATATTATTTACAAATGAATTTTTCAAATGTATCGATACATATAGCCTATCTATTATTGTAGCATTGATACATACTTTATATCTGTTTATCATATTTTTCATAACGCTAAAACAACAGGACATTACTGTCCTGTTGTAATTTCATAATATTCCAACATAATTAAGTCTATTTTCTAGGGCTGTAGCATTAAGAAATTCACATGCAATATATTGTTTTGCAATTTTAAAATAATATCTCGTAGAATTTATTCTTAGTGCAACAGCCCCATTTTAATATGCCTTTACTTTTTAATCTTCCCTACACATATTCATTACGGCACCTTTACAACATCAATATTTCCCGAGGTTGTATTAGTATTGATTTTTTTATATGGAGCAGAGCCTATCTTACCATAAGCTTCATTTTTTTTCTCACTTTCATAATCCATATGGAAATCAGAATGTATATCTCCTGAAGAACATTTTCCAGTGAACTTAAAGCTTATTTTTTCCGGAATCTCTATTTTAATATTTCCTGAAGTAGATTCTATATTTGAATAATCGCTAATGTCTTTATATCTAATTTTTATGTTTCCCGATGTTGCATGTGCATTTCCAGAACCTTCAAGAGAATCTATAGATATATTTCCTGATGAAGCATTAAACTCATAGTTTTTTGAATCTATTTTTTCTACATTTATATTTCCGGAAGTAGTTTTCAAAATGACTTCTTTAGCCTTAATATGATATTGTCCTTTAAAGTTTCCAGAACTCTGAGTAGATTTTAAATTATTTAATGTTAAATCAGACTCAATTTTAACATTACCTGAGCTTAAATTTATCTGCAAGTTCTTATTATAATCTTTAGGTATATATACTTCTATTTTTTCATTTAAATTAAAACCAAATATAAAAAACACTCTTTTACTTTGATCTTTTTTAATAGATATATTGTTACCCTCTTTAGTTATTATAATTTTTTCTTTTTCATTAATTTTGCCTGTAGCTTTTTGAACTACTTTAAGCTTCTGCTCATCTGTTGATTTTATAATTACATTGGAGCTATGAAAATCCAACATTATATTTTCACAGTTATCTATTGATGTATTCTCCTCATGCTTAATTTCATAGTTATTATTCTCTATATTTAATAAAGAAAAAATATCTCCAGAACTTTTTCCATAATAAATACCATTTATTAAAACCGTTGTAAAAAACACTGCAACAATTGCCAATATTATTATTCTTATTTTTATTAAAATTTTATCCATAATTACTGCCTCACTGCTTTTTTAATTGAAAACTTAATACTATAATTTTTTCTATGGCAGCACCTATTATAAATATAACCCAAGAGTATGCCCAGCTGCCAAAGTGGAAACTTATAAAAATATAGACAACTACAATAACCATCCACAATATTGACTTAATTGAACTTAATATTTGCTTCTCCTTTTCATTGCAGTACTTCCATTCCTTGAATTCTTCTACTACAGTGTCCTCTTCTCTTAAATATTTGGGTCTAGAACTATTATCGTATACTAACATACAGGTAGCCACACCACACATTAAAATCATTATGCAGACTGCCACCTCTTCATTAATATTAAAAACTTCTGTAAACAAAATAAGCACAACCACACTCATTATATATATTCCTATAGCTGTTGTTAAAACTATTGCATGTTTTCTTCTTTCCTTTTCTATATTTAAATAGCCATTGACATCTTTTTCTTCCAAACCTCTAAAAAGTTCATCTACGTCCCCTATTCCATCAATAGCGATTTCTATAGCATCTTCTTCACTTTTTCCTTCGTTTATCAAATCATTATATTTTTCTATAAGATTTCCCCAGAGCTCATCCTTAAGTTCCATTGCAGCTTTTGTTTTCGGTACATACTGAAAAATTTCATTAAATCTATTGCGTAAATTTTCATGCATAATTAAACACCCCCATCAATCAAAGTATCTATTATTTTTTTTGATTGTTGCCATTCTTGTTTATTTTGCTTTAGTGCCGCCCTACCAAGTTCCGTTATAGAATAATATCTTCTTCTTGCTCCTGTAGTTTCATTTCCCCAGTAGGATGTTATCATAGAAGCTTTCTCAAGCCTTCTAAAAGCTGAATATAGTGTAGCTTCTTTTAATTCATACTGGTTATTTGTTTTCTCCTTTATAGACTTATTAATCTCGTATCCATAACTATCTTTATCCACTAAATTAGCTAAAATTATAGTTTCTGTGTGACCCCTTATTATATCGGAAGTTATAGACATATACCCACTCCTTTCAATTCCTATATACTATATATTCTTTGTCCTTGTCATATATTTCAATAAAATCTAATTGTTATGGTTACAGTATAATTATATATACCTCGCCTGTCAAGGTATATATTTTATTTATATATATTTTTTTGTAATATACATTTTTTTAGAAGCTACAGTAAGACTCTACGAGTAAAATGGCTAGTTACTTATTCCTTTTAGAACAATGAAAAATATATAAAAGTATGCAAAAACAAGCAATAATAAACAAAAATAGATGAAAATAGATGAGAATAGACGGGAATAGACATAAAACGGTAGGTGCCAGGCACCTACCGTTTTATTATTTGAAAATCTTGCCACAAAAGATCTATCATCAGTATTTTGTTTCTTAAAATTTCTCCCCTGTTTAGTAGCACCTTTACTGCTTCACTTACCTGTATGGAGGCAACTACTGCTGGGGTAAAGGAAGGATTTCCAAGGGTGGTTTCTATACCCTTTTTGTTTTTATCCTTGTATATATTTTTTAAGGTTTTGTCTCCCGGAAATATGGTTGTGACTTGACCATACCATCCTGCGATGGCTCCATGTACGAAAGGTATTTTAAGTTTTTCACAGGCCTCCTGAAGTAAAAATCTAGTTTCTATATTATCCACTGCATCAATAACCACATGATGACCTTTTAAAATATCCCACACATTATCCACATTAATGAAATTTGTAATAGCTTCTACTTCTATTAAATCATTAACTATTTCCATTCTTTTTTTAGCTTCTATAGCTTTATTTCTACCTAAATTTAAATTACTGCTGATGATCTGTCTATTTAAATTAGATTCACTAAAACTATCTCCGTCCACTACTGTTATATGACCGATTCCAAGTCTACCTAACATTTCAATGACGTATCCACCTAATCCACCACATCCAATTACACACACTGAAAAACTCTTAAGCTTTTCATTTTCCTCTAGGGAAAGAGCCTTCATGTTTCTTTCATATCTACTGATGTTAACCACCTCCCACTGGTGGAAATAATGATAATACGTCTCCATCTTTTAAAGGGGCATCTGCGGTACCGTCTCTTCCATTTATAAGTAATATAGCTACTTCTTCCACAGGAATCTGGAGTTTTTGTAGTATATCCCTAGGTACTATCTTCTCCTCGCTTATTTCCATAAAATATTTTTTCTCTCTACCCTCTCTAAAATATGCAAATAACCGAACTTCAATCTTCACTTTCTCACCTTCTTTCAACTTTTCATCCTGCGCCTGCCTACCATAATGCTTCAATCTTATACAGTTATCCAGTAACAACAGAAAGACTTCCATTTTCTAATATTGAAAGCCTTTCTATTTTCTTAAAGCTATTTTATGATTATCCCACAAAAATCATTACATTACTTGAATTATGAAATTTCTTTGGAATGACTTTCATAAGAAGCCAAGGAACTGTTTAAATTTAATTTTACAAATTCTTCTTTTAGACAGATAAAATTATCGTAAGCCTTAAAAGGACGCCAGGCTAGCGAACCTGATGCAGGACGTTGAATGTGAGCGTTAGATAATTTTATATGGTTAAAAGATTAGAATTTCTTAAATTAAATTTATTGTTCCGAGCTCTTATGCAAGTCATTGAGGAGAAATTTCATAATTCCACTACATTGTACATTATTGTGGGTTAATCATTTTATATATTCCTCATATTCTTCAAGTCCTAATTTGTTTAGAGTTTCTGCTGTTGGTATACCCTTTTCGTCCCAGCCTCTTACTGAGTAATATTCAGGAAGCAATTCACTTAATTTATGAACATATCCCTTAGAAGGTCCATCTGGAATAGGTTCCTTAAGCAATCTCTTTGGAAGTGTATCATGTGTACTGTCTATGCCTGCCTGTAAATTAAATAATTTTTCTAATGTCCAAACTCTATCTCCGGCAAGCATTATGGACTCTGCATCATGCAATTCTCCGCCTACAACAGCATTGTACATATCTACGTAATCCTGTACTCCAAGTCCAAAAGTTGTAAATATACATAAACCTAAAGAATCTATTACAGCTGTTAAGTCATGGAATATCTTAGCATAAGCTGCTTTTCCTTCTAGTGAAAATCTATCAAGTTTTTCTGGATATCCAAGTATTTCTGGACTTATCATGTAGCCTTTTATATGGCAACCTCCTCTATTGTTAACTGCATAAGTTATACCGTGACCTTGAATTCCTCTTGGGTCATATGCTGGTAATTCTTGTTTTTTAACTGTCATAGAGAATTCTGGAACACCGTAAGATTCACATAGTCTGTAAGAACCATCTGCCATCTTATCACCAAAGCCTTCTCTTAATCCCATTTTTCTTGTCCAGCCCACAACAGCCTCTGCATCTCCCCAATTTAAAGATAATCCATCTGCTGCAATGTCCTCATCTTTTATATATCCTTTTTCATATAATTCCATAGCTGCTGCAATAGTTGCGCCTGCGGAAATTGTGTCAAGACCATACTCATTGCAAAGCATATTAGCCACGTTAATAGCATTTAAATCATAAACGTCACAGTCAGAACCAAATGACCATAAAGTCTCATATTCAGGACCTCCACATTCCGTTCCGTCATCTAGTTTTACCCATCTACCACAAGCTATAGGGCATCTGTAACATGGATTCTTTCTCACAAGACAATCCTTAGTAAGAGTTTCTCCACTTATTTTATCTGCCTCGTCAGTGTATGCTTTTTGGAAGTTTCTAACTGGATGTACTCCATTTTCATTAATTATATTCACTAGAACAGCTGAACCATAAGTAGGTAGTCCGCCCCCTGCTACTGGGTCGTCTCTTAATATTTTAATCTTTTCTAGTGATACCTTTTTAGCTTCTTCCTCATTAGCTACTTGAACTTTTCCTGAACCTTTAACTACTATAGCTTTTAAGTTTTTAGAACCCATTACAGCTCCAACGCCACCTCTACCTGCAGCCCTGTCCACATCGTTCATGATGGCACCTAAAAGTGAAAGTCTTTCTCCTGCTGGTCCTATGCATAAAACCTTTGCTTTAGCATTTGTTTCCTCGCAAAGCATCTCAGTAGTTTCCAATGAAAGCTTACCCCATACGTGATTCGCATCTCTTATTTCTACTTTATCATCCTCAATATTCACATAAACATGATCATCTGCTTTACCTTCTATTATTATCATGTCATAACCTGCATTTTTAAGCTCTGTTCCCCATTTTCCACCGGAGTTTGCTATTCCAATGGTTCCAGTTAAAGGAGCCTTAGTTACTACCATATATCTTCCGCTGGTTGGCATAGGTGCGCCTGTAAGTGGCCCTGTAACTATTATAAGTTTATTTTCAGGAGATAGAGCATCTATCTTAGGATCGATTTCTTCAAATAAAGTTTTAACCCCAAGTCCTCTACATCCTATAAACTTTTTAGCCTTTTTCTCGTCTAATGGCTCTAAAGTGCACTTTTTATTAGTTAAATCGATCCTCAAAACCTTTCCATTATAACCGTACATATGCAATTCCTCCTATATAAATTCATTTGCTAATTTATATGAGCAAATTGCATGCCAAACAAATTCTAGTTCAAGAGCTTTATTGTTTTCTAATAAAAACCACTATTTTGAAGCATTAATTATTAATGTTCCAGCAAACAGTATTGCAATTTAATAAACACTATCGCTAATTAAATAAACTCTATTATAGTTCAAATACCCTCTATTACTGGCTTAATATGATTATTTCGCAACATTACTGTGTTTTTCATGTTTTTCGGTTGTTTTTCTTTACTTTTCATCAATTTTACTTTGTTTTTTGTTTAGACTTTTATGGAATTTTATCAGTTTTAATCTACATTTTATCAAATATTATAATATATTTTATTAACATTTATAAAAACAATAACATTAAAAATATTATTAGCAAAACGAGAATCTCGTAATAGTATCTAGTTATTTCTATTTTTTGTTCCATTTAAGAGCATTTTTCATCTTTTCACTGTTCCATTTTAGAATTTTGTTCCGTATTAGCACACTCTGTATATTTATCACTATACATGAGAAAATTTCATTACATACATTCACAATTTATTTCCTAATCATATTTATTTCCTAATGATATTTATTTTCTAATCATATATTGCTACATTCATGGTTATATTCTGAAGCATAGCTTCCTACATTCATGGTTATATTCCGAGCATAACTTCCTAAATTCATAATTATTTTCTAGAACATATCTCGCTGTATTCGGAGCCATTTTCTAAGCTGTCGCTCCTCACTTCACAGTTATGCTCTTCCCTATATTTCCACTGCATTTTATGGTAAGCCTCCATATTGTACGACCCGGATCTAGCAATTTTTTATATGCTAAAACTTAATCTTTATACTTATATTATATTGCTATAATGAGTACTTTTCTATTTTTCTATAAAGAGTATTTCTACCTATACCCAGGGCTTTTGCAGCAGAAGAAATATTGCCATTAAATTTATCGAGCACATTTTGTATATGGTTTCTTTCAACAATTTCCAGATCAAAAACCATACTTTCTGCCTCCTTAGTTGTATATACTCCCTCTTTAATATTATAGTATTTTATATCATTTAATATCTCAACGCTCTCTGCATTTATTATAAGTTCTATCACATTCTCCAGCTCTCTTATATTTCCCGGCCAATCATAATTCATAAGTGTCTCCATGTAAATAGGTGGTATTTCTACTTGTCTTTTGTTTAAATGTTTAGAAGTTTTATTCATAAAATATTCCACCAAAAGAGGAATATCATCTCTTCTCTCTCTTAATGCTGGTAAATTTATAGGAAGCACATTGATTCTATAAAATAAATCTTTTCTAAAATTACCCTTCTCTACTTCCTCTCTTAAATCCTTATTTGTAGCAGCTATTATCCTAGAATTAACAGGAATTTGCTTGGAACTTCCTATTCTATTTATTACACCTTCTTCTATTACCCTCAAAAGTTTTATTTGCATATCAAAAGGCATCTCACCTATTTCATCAAGGAATATAGTACCGCCATCTGCAATTTCAAATTTCCCTGCATATCCACCTCTTTTCGCTCCAGTAAATGCACCCTCCTCATATCCAAATAGCTCTGATTCTATTAAATTTCTTGGGATAGCTCCACAGTTAACAGCTATAAAAGGCTTATCTTTCCTATCGCTGTAATTGTGTATTGACTGTGCAAAAACCTCTTTTCCCGTACCGCTTTCTCCAGTTATAAAAATAGTAGACCTACTATCTGCTATTTTTTTAGAATAATTTATTATATTTATAAGTTTTCTATTTTTACCTATGATTTTGTCAAAGGTGTAAACGGCCTGACCCCTAAGTATTCTACCTGCAAGCTTTCTAGCCTTTTTCACATCTAAAAATACACAAGTTACTTCAAAAATTCTCATAGCTGAATCATATATAGGATATGCACTTAAATTTAGCTGAAGTTTATTTTTGCGTACATTTACATATACATCTTCATGCATAAAACTCCCTTTGTTATAAATCTCATCTAAAACCATAGGCCACTCGGGAATTAAATCCCATATCTTCATGTCTTTTATTTCACTCTCACTAAATCCAAATAACTCTAATACATTTTTGTTTATGTTTTTTATAGTACCAGATAAGTCTGAGGTTAATATGGCTGTAGGGATTGAATTAAACACATTCTCCATACCCTTTTTAGATGCTGCTAAAGCTGCATTGTAATTATTTAACTCTATCATCTTTTCAATGGCATTAACTGCTGCCACTACCATACCTAAAGTATGTGGATGCACATTCTCACTATATCCTGTTAAATCAAGGACTCCTATTATTTCTCCATTGACATTTTTTATAGGTGCTGCGGAACATGTCCATTTGTGATAAGCTTCAATATAGTGATCTTCTCCAGATATTTGAATAGGACCTTTTTCGTTTAAGGCTATACTCATAGCATTGGTTCCTATATTTTCTTCATTCATATATGCTCCTGGAATCATCTTTATATTAAACGCTTCCTCTAATATAACCGTATCACCTATAACATTAAGAATACAGCCATTCTTATCTGTAAGAATAACAAAAAAGTTAGATCCTTTAACAAATTGATAAAGCTGATTCATAAAAGGCGTGGCAGTAATTATTAATTCGGAATTTTCCTGCATAATTTTCTTAAGTTCCACATCTTTTATTATTTTCTTACTATATACCAATCCCTTACTAAGTCCCAAACTTTGACATTTCTCATGAGACTTTAGCACGCATGACTTTTCCTTTGTTAGATTATTGTCCATATAATCATCTACCCCTTTAAAATAACTTATAATATGATTATCCTACAAAAACATTACATTGCTTGAATTATGAAATTTCTCTGTAATGACTTGTATAAGAAGCAAAGGAACTGTTTAAATTTAATTTTAGAATTTCATAATTCCACCGCATTGTACCTTTTTGTGGTTTAATCATAATATTTCTATTTCATCCCCAGCTTTAATCCAACCTTCTGATAATACCTTTGTGAAAATTCCTTCTCTAGGCATTATACAATCACCTATAAGTTCCCTTATTTGACAACCTGCATGGCATTCCTTACCTATTTGTGTTACTTCCATCAGTACCTCTCCTATTTTAAGCTTAGTGCCTACGGGTAATTCGTATAATACTAATCCTTCTGTAGTTATGTTTTCTGCAAACTTGCCGGTACATAAACCTTCAAGCCCTAGTTTCTTCATTTTATCAATGCTTTCTGTACCTAAAAGACTTACCTGTCTGTGCCAGTTTCCTGCATGAGCATCTCCCACAAGACCATGGTCTACTTTAAATAATCCTTTTTCTATAGGATGTTTTATCTCACCTTTTTTTTCACTTATATTAACTGCTATTACTTTTGCCATTTTAAAATTCCTCCTTTTTGTTTAATTTTAATTTTTTCTTTATTTTCGCTTCTATTATTTCCAAATACTCCGATTTTTTTGTTACCTTTAAATTATATTTTATTCAAAATATACCCAATTTCTTCTGTTACTTCCTACTCTTAGTTCTTTCTCCTTACCCCTTACTTCTTACTTCTTATTTTTTACTTCTTATTTTTTACTTTTTACTTCTTACTCCTTACTTCTTACCTCTTACCTCTTACTTCTTACTTCTTACCTCTTACTCCTTACTTCTTACTTCTTACTTCTTACCTCTTACTCCTTACTTCTTACTTCTTACTTCTTACTTCTTACCTCTTACTCCTTACTTCTTACCTCTTACTTCTCTTCCCTTTGAAATACTCCAGATTTTCCGCCGCTTTTTTTCATAAGCTTTATATCTGATATTATCATTTCTCTGTCTATAGCTTTGCACATATCATAAATGGTAAGAGCAGCTATGCTTACAGCTGTTAAAGCCTCCATTTCTACTCCTGTTTTTCCTGTATTTTTTACTGAAGCAGTTATGTCTATTTTATTGTTTTCAAAATCTAATTGAAAATTTATATCGCAGCCATTTATCATTATAGGGTGACACATAGGTATAATGTGCGGTGTAGACTTGGCCCCCATAATACCAGCTACCTGAGCTACTGATAACACATCTCCCTTGGATATGGTACCCTCTTTTATCTTCTGAAGAGTTTCTCTCTTCATATTTATACAACCATAGGCAATACCTTCTCTTTCTGTGTCCTTTTTGCTGCCTACATCTACCATTTTAGCTCTTCCTTGCTCATTTATATGCGTTAATTCCATATTTTAGCCTCCAATCTGATACATCATCTTTTTACTTTTACTCTTTTCATCCTCCACCAAATGATGTTCTAATGGTTTATCATAAATGGCCTCAGTTATCTTAGATAAAAGAATTTTGCTATCATTCACATACTCTTTTATATTTATTTCTTTTTCAGAATGAAGACATGGCTTTAATGTGCCTTCAGCCGTTAATCTTACCCTATTACAATTGCTGCAAAACTTACAACTCATAGGGCTTATAAATCCTATATTTTCTTTAGCTCCATTAAATCTATACAATGCCGCTGTACTGCTTTTATTAGTTTCCACAGGTATAAGATTTTCATGTTTTGATATTATCTCTTCTGAACTAATATAACTGTTTTTATATATTTTACTTCCTTCACCTATGGGCATAAGCTCTATAAATCTTACAGATATGGGATATTCCTTTGTTAAATTCATGAAATCATCTATTTCATCATCATTAATACCCTTCATAATTACAGTGTTGATTTTTACAGGCTTCATTCCAATGGATAGACATTTTTCAATGCTGTTAAAAACCTTATTTATATCTCCACCTCTTGTGATATTCTTAAACCTGTCCCCTTTTAATGAGTCCAGACTTATATTAACCCTTTTTAATCCAACTTTCTTTAAATCCTCCACCCTATCCTGTAGAAGCATGGCATTGGTGGTCATGGCAATGTCTTGGATAGAACTTATTTTTGATGTATAATAAATTAATTTATCCATATCTTTAAGTATAAGTGGCTCTCCACCTGTAAATCTAATCTTATTTATTCCTATAGTTGCCGCTGCTTTAACCACATTAAAAATCTCTTCATATCGCATTATGTCCTCATGTTGTTTTTTCTCAACACCTTCAGTAGGCATACAGTAAATACATCTTAAATTACATCTATCAGTTACGGACACTCTTAAATAATTAATTTTTCTTCCATGCTTGTCTAACATTGGGCTCCTCCTTTGTTTTAGTTTTGGTCATTTACATTGCTACCTTAATGTATAATAATTTTCAATGTAATTAAACCGCAAAGGTACAATGTGGTATAATTGTTGATTTTATCCTTGATGGCTTGCATAAGAGCTCTAACAATAAATTTAATTTAAATAGTTTCTTTGCCTCTTATGCAAGTCATTACAGAGAATTTTCATGATTCAAGTAATTTAATACTTTTTTGTGGGATAATTTTAATATAGAATTTAAAATATAAAATTAGAATAAATTTCAACTTATTTGTCCTATAACAAAACAATATTTCCTGCTTCACTATAATCATATCCACCTAATTCGTCCAATTTTTCTTTGAATTCCTGACTCTTTATAATATTTATAAATTCTTTTATGGTTGGCATGTCCAAAAACTCTGTTGGAATTGCTATGTCATATTCCTCATTGCAAACCGGTATGAAATCCAGTCCCATCATACTGGCAGCAGAATATACTCCAAGCCCACAATGAGCGTCCCCATTCTCTACAGCAGCTGCCACTGCTAAATGAGTGTATTCTTCTCTTGTATAACCGTCTATTTCTCTAGGATTTATACCTAATTTCTTAAGGTTGTAGTCAAAAAGAAGTCTTGTACCTGCTCCCCTTTGTCTATTCACAAACTTCATTTTTTTATCCTTTATATCTTTAATTGAAGTTATATTATTTGGATTTCCCCTAGGCACCATAATGCCTTGAATTCTCTTTACACATTTTATTAGAGCCATAGGTTTATCTCCAAGATATTTTTTAATATAGCTTATATTGTATTCTCCCGTTTCCATATCTAAAAGATGTACAGGCGCTATGTGGGTTTCTCCATTTTTAAGTGCCATTATTCCTCCCATACTGCCTACATGAGCTGAGGACAAGTAATATTCATCACGGTTTACATGAATTAAATCTGCTACCACATCTATAATAGGATCATGGCTACCTATACAAACTACAGTATTATTTATTTCCTCTTCATCTTTTAAAAGTTTTACCTCTACCTCTGTTCCCCTTTCTATACCTTCAACATTTTGAGGAACTTCAAGTATTCCGTCAGCTCTAACTAAAGACATGGTAGCACCAGCGCCCCTATTTAAAGGTGTAGCCACAAGCTTATCTCCAACTTTTCCTAATTTTATTCTTACAAATTCAAGATATTTCAGTGATGACATGACCCTTTTAGATAAAATGGCCTTTACAGTTTTAAACTGGCGTGGCTTCTCTCCCGCAAAGCTTTCCACAATTCTACTTACGAACATCTCCATAACTACATAGGCTGACACAGGATATCCCGGTATTCCTATAACAGGCTTATGGCCTACTTGTCCGAGAATTACAGGTTTTCCTGGCTTTATAGCTACTCCATGTATATACACCTGACCAAGTTCACTAATAACCTGTGATGTGTAGTCCTCTCTTCCCGCAGAGGAACCTGCATTTACAAGGACCATGTCACATTCTTCCGATGCCCTTTTTATAGTGTTTTTAATTTTTTCATAATAATCCTTTACAATTGAATATCTTTTAGGAATGCCACCATATTCAAAAACCTGTGCTGCAAAGGTTCTTGAGTTGAAATCTATTATATCTCCTGTTTTCAGTTCACTGCCTGGCTCCACCAATTCTGTACCCGTTGGGATTATGCCTACCACAGGTCTTTTATAAACTTCTACCTCATTCACTCCTCCTGCAATCATTGCTGATATATCCACAGGCCTTATTTTATGTGATGATGGCACAATAAGAGATTTCTCCACTATATCTTCTCCTAAAGGTCTTATATGTTGATATGGGGCAGCACTTTTGTATATTTCCACCTTTTTATCATCTACTTTTATTAAATCTTCCACCATTATTACACAATCGTATTCCCTAGGAATAGGGTCTCCCGTGTCCACCACTATATAATCTTTTTCTTCTTCAAGAACTATGTGCTTTTTTTCATTTGCCCCCAAAGTTTTTTCGCTGTTAAGAGTAATTCCATCCATAGCTGAAGAATTATAAAATGGAGATGATATCTTAGAATACACCGGTGAAGCTGTTATTCTGCCACTGGCATCCTCTGTTTTTATTACTTCCTTTTGCTTTGTTGGTGATATCTTACTAAAATAAAGCTTCACTGCCTCTTCAAGTTCATAATTTGAAAGATAAATATTTTGACCCATATTATTTCCATTGCCAATACACTATAAAAATCTATACCCATTTTTCAATTTCTTGTTCAACGTGTCCGATTTTTCTATAAAACTACTTTAGTTTGCTATAAAATTCTCAGTACTTAACTTAACATATAATACTACTCCTTGGTTTTAATTTTCCATATAATATAACCGGTTAAGCTTAATTTTAATTTTTCATATAATATAACTGGTTGAGTTTAAGTTTTCATGTAGTATAACTGGTTAAGTTTAAGTTTAAATTCCACGCATATTATACATATATTTTATGCAAGTTTATTTTTAAGATTTTTATAGATTCATGGCAACAGAGTTCACCTCCTTCTATTCTAGTAATTAAAACCTATATACAAATACCTTCTCACCTTTTTTCAATCCCTCAAGATTCTTGTTTATTTTTACAAAACCATAGGCCTTGGAAAAACCACTTATGAGTCCTGATTTAGAAAATACAGGCGATGCAATTATTTCATCTCCCTGCCAAGACAATGTAACTGGCAAATATTCTTCTCTCCCCTTTGCGCTGTGATAATTTATATCAAATTTACAAACTATAGGGAAAATTTCTTCCTGACGTCCTGTGATTTTATCAATATAGTATTTAACCATAACCTTATATACAATGGCCGCTGAAAGAGGGTGTCCCGGCAATCCAAAAACAATTTTATCCTTAACTTTTCCTATGATGGTTGGTTTTCCAGGCTTTACTGCTATACCGTGTACAAAAACCCCTGGCTCTCCTAGGCTATTTATAACATCTATAGTAACGTCTTTTTTACCTACTGAACTTCCACCGGATATAAGTACAATATCTGCCTCATCTACCGCTTTATTAACAGTACTTTTTAAAAGCTCAAAGTCATCTCTTATTACTCCATAATTAACTGGAACTCCACCATCTTCAATAATGCAAGCTTCTAAAAGATATGAATTTATATCCCTAACTTCCCCTTCCTTTGGAGTTTCATGGGGTGCTACTATCTCGTCTCCAGTGGATATTACAGCTACCTTAGGTTTTCTGCATACAGGCACTTTATATATTCCAAGGCTTGATAATACCCCTATTTCATAAGGCCTAAGTTTCTTGCCTTTTTTTATTATTACCTCACCTTCACTTATATCTTCACCTATCTCCACAACATTTTCTCCATAGGCGGTGGCCTTATCTATAAGCACTGTGTCCTCATGAACTTTTTCAGTGTATTCCACCATAACCACAGAATCTGCTCCCTCTGGAAGCATGCCTCCTGTAGGGACGTATATGCAATCTCCAGGAAAATCTATGCTAACCTCAGGCTTTTTTCCCATAAGCACTTCACCCTTATAATTCATCATGGCTGGCATACTCTCACTAGCTCCAGCCACATCCTTGGAGTTTACAGCATAACCATCCACGGTGGATCTTCTAAAATGTGGTACATTTATTTTGGAAATTATATCCTCATATATGACACTGCCCATGCTGTCCAAAAGTTCTACTTTTTCACTTAAAGGCTTTATATTAAAGTTCTTTTCTATAAGATTTCTAGCTTCTTCAATAGACACAACATTAAATAAATCCACGTTTATACCCTCCTTAAATCAATGTATATCCAGTAATTTCTCTAGCAATATGGGGTTGTGGCACTAAAAATAAATTCTACGATATATTATGTTAAGTTCAAACTTGCAAACAATATATTGTATGTAAAATTCTTAATACGACATCACCATTAAGCATGAATATAATATGTTTCAACTATAATGTTTTAATAAAATGCATATATTACCAGACGTATATATTACCAGGCACTACCATTGATTACCCAAATAATATATATAAATTATCTAACACATCTTCACCTAGTCATACTTAATTTATCCAACAAATTTTGCCTTGGTGTAAGTATAATTAAATTATCTAGCACATTCAGATGCCTGTCCTAGCAAAATTTCTATTCCATGTGGTATAGCCGGCAACACTACTTCTAGATTTTCCACTGCTGCTTTAGGGCTTCCTGGAAGATTTATTATAAGAGTATCTTTTCTAATGCCAGCAATTCCTCTGGAGAGCACAGCTTTAGGTGTTATAGCTAGAGATCCCGCTCTCATGGCCTCACCAAAACCTGGTACATACTTTTCAATTACCTCTTTTGTTGCCTCTGGAGTTACATCTCTCTTGGAAAAACCTGTGCCTCCATTAGTAATGATTAGATTTACTTTTCCTTCATCACATAATTTAATAAGCTCATCACTTATAATATCTATTTCATCTGGTATCACCTTGTAGTATTCCACTTGATAATTATCTTTCTTATAATCCTCCTTTTGTAAAAGCTTCTTTAAGACTTGTCCTGTTTCATCTACTCTCTCTCCCCTAGAACCTTTATCACTTATAGTAAGAATGGCTGTTTTTATCATAAATTACCTTTAGTGAGAAAATGTATTTTTAGCACACAAACCCACTAAATACTCACTTCCCTTCTTTAATATAATCTATAAATTCTATACATTTACTAATTTTATTTACTTTTAGCATATACTACGTATAATCTATGCATATATATGTTCTATAAAATGCATATATATGCAATAAATTACATATATGATTTATAAAACCTACATGTTTATAATATGTAAAATCCACATATAATCTATAAAGCCTACATGCTTATAATATGTAAAATCCACATATAATCTAGAGCCTACATGGGTATAATCTGTAAAATTCATATGTAATCTAGGTATAGTCTACATAATTTATACTTTAATAATTTTTGTAGTTAACTTATTTATAACTTTTAGTTAGTTAAATAAGAATATCTCAAATTAATAGGTAAATTCCATTCTAATAAATTGTCCACAACCAAGAGGCGTATCTCTTTCATAAGTATCTATTACATTGAATCCTGCTCGCTTATAACATTTAATAGCTCTTTCATTAAAAGAACGGACTTCTAAAACAATCTTTTTATCTGGGTACACTTTCTTGCACTGTTGTTTTAATATTTCCATTAAAACCTTTCCTAAACCTTTTCCACATAGAGATGGCTTTAGCGCAAGGCCAATAAGAACATACTTATCTTTGTTCATTAATCTTATATATCCGCATAAGCAATTGCATTCATCAATTACAGCTTTAAATTCACTTTTTCGCTTTTCTTCTATTGTAACGCCCCATTTTGCATTAGATATTTTGTCCCATTCTGGGTAGTTGTATATAGAATATTCACCGTCATACTTCCAATCACAAACCTCTTTCGCATGTACTCTTGTAAAATCCACTAAAATTAAATTCATTACATACACCCCTAATAATTTCTTTTGATTACACTACACTGTTTAATAATTAGTTTTTTATTTTATATTTACTTCTTCATTTTGTATTTGTATTTGTTTTTGTTTTTCTATTTTGATTTCAAATATTTATTTTGCTTTTATTTATTTTACTTAAGCATTTTCTTTTTATTTGTTTATTTTGCCTTCACCTATTTGTGTTGCATCTACCTATTATTTTCATTTACTTACTTTGCAGTTACTTACTCAACTTTCGCACATAAATTTCAAGCTCTACATTAGATGAATAAAGCAAATGTAAATATACAAATATAATTTTCAACTTGAAATTTAGAATGTAAAATTTAAAATTAAGATTGAAATTCATAGAGAATTTCTTGAATTTATATTTTATCAAAAACTCCTAAAGGAGTTTCGTAAATTGTAAATTTTAAATTTTAAATTCTTATTCTATAACTGAGAAAGCTTACTTATTTAAAATAAGTTTAACTTTAGAGTTTGTAGGGGTATTAAATACAACATTTTTTTCACCCTGCTCTATTACCTTACCCTTGTCCATAAATATCACATAATCCGCTATTCTCTCAGCTTGGTACAAGTCGTGAGTAACAATAATTATGATCTTTTTATTATCCATAATATCCTTAATTAACTTCTCAGCGGCCATAGTGCTTTCTATATCCATACTAGCTGTAGGTTCGTCCAATATCACAACCTCTGTTTCCAATATGGCTGTTCGCAAAAGTGACACTTTTGCCGATTCCCCTCCAGATAGTTTTTTTGCATTTTTATTAAGAATCTCATCTATTTCAAAATATTTACTATAATTTTCAAATCTTTTATTAATAATCTCTTTAGAAATTTTTCTAAATTTTAGTCCCATTATAACGTTTTCCTTCACAGAAGAATTAAATAAAAAAGGTTGCTGAGACATCATAGAAATTTCTTTCTTTTTCTCATTAAACTCTCCATCATCATATAAAATTTTCCCCTGAGTTAGTTCATTAAATCCTGCTATACATTGTAGCAGCGTGCTTTTCCCACTACCATTCAATCCCAATACCGCGTATATATGTCCCTCTTCAAAAACAATGTGTTCTGCATCTAAAACTTTCCTGCCACTATATTCTTTTACCCCATTAATTAACTCTATATTCACACTTTTTTACTCCTTTCAATGTAATGACATTTTTCCTTATTACCATTTCCATGGATTTTACTGTTTCATAAGTTTTATCTATATTCATTCTCATTATTTTTAATTATCTTTATGATTTTTCATTACATTGAAAGAAATGAAGAAGGGCATTAATTGCAAATGATATAATTAATAATATGCCACCTATTACTATGGCCTCATTAAAATTACCCTTACCTGTTTCCAGTGCAATATATGTGGTCATTACTCTTGTAAATCCCTTGATATTTCCACCAACTATCATAACCGCTCCTACCTCAGATATAGCTCGTCCAAAGCCTGCTGTTATAACCGACAATAACTGTATTTTATTTTCTTTTATGATAATAAAAAAGGTCTCAAGCCTATGAGCCCCTAATGTGGTACATGTATTTTTTATATCTCTACCATTTTTAGATATAATGGACACAGTAAGTCCAAATACTATAGGAAATATAAGCAATGTCTGTGCTATTATCATTGCAGTAGGTGTAAATAATAATTCCAGGTGGCCTAAAGGTCCTTTCCTAGATAATAAAAGATACACCAATAATCCCATAAGAACTGGTGGTACACTCATTAGGGTATCAGTAATTTGAGTTACCGCTCTTTTCAGCTTAAAATCTAATAAAGCACAGGGAATGCCTAAAAACATTCCCAGTATTGAAGCAATTAAAGTTGATGATAATGAAACATAAAGAGACATTAATACCACAGGCGTAATTTCCTTAAAATTAACCATATTAAAGATTCCCTGTTCCATAAAAATCACCTATTTCTCATGTATTTCCTCACATCTATTTTTTGTATCTATTTCTTTGAATTTATTTCTTTACATCTTCTTATTTGAACACATTTCTTTATATTTATTTCTTTATATACATATACATTTCTTTATATTTATTTCTTTGTGCATTTTATACATATTCTTTGCATCTATTTCTTTGCATTAGGTATAAATAATGCTTGTCCGAATTTATCTTTGCCATATTCCCCTATAAGCTTTTGACCTTTATCAGAAAGCATCCAATCTATGTATTCTTTAGCTTCCTTCTCTTTAATTTTATGTTTTTCAATATTTAACATTATAACTCCATATTGATTATATAAATTCTCACTTTTTTCAGTTACTATTTCTAAGTCAAGCTTGTCTTTCATAGACAAATAAGTTGCTCTATCTGTCAATGTATATGCCTTTTTTTCATCTGCCATTTGCAGTACTGCTCCCATACCTTTACCAGCACTAATATACCATTCCCCTTTAGGATCTACTTTTGCATCCTTCCAAAGTTTCTTTTCTTTAGTGTGAGTACCTGATTCATCTCCTCTAGATACAAATGAAGCTTTGCTTTCACTTATTAATTTTAAAGCTTCTACTGCATCATTAGGAGCTTTTTCTTTTAGCTTTGCAGTATCTTCTTTTGGTCCAACTATAATAAAATCATTGTACATAACATCATGTCTTTCTGTTCCATAGCCATTTTTAATAAATTCTTCCTCTTTAGCTTTAGCATGAACCAAAAGGCAATCTGCATCACCGTTTTGTCCGAGTTTAAGAGCTTCTCCTGTTCCCTTTGCAACTACCTTAACATCTATTCCTGTATCCTTTTTAAACTCAGGTAATAAATAATCCAAAAGTCCTGAGTCCTGAGTACTTGTAGTAGTAGCAAGTATCATAGTTCTGTTCTCTTTTTTTGCTGTATCCTTTTTAGTGGCATCATTTTTCGTAGCATTACCACAGCCCGCAATACTTAATGCCATAAAAAAGCTAGTTAGTAATAAAACACCTTTCTTCATAAAGTTCCCTCCTAAGATTTTTTGTTAGTGTAAAGTTTTTTTACACTATTTTTATAAAATTTCTTTATATATCAAGGGTTACAGAGTTTTTTAAATAAAAAAACAATGACCCCCTTTTTTATGCTATAATTGAATCGCCAAAACACAAAAATAACATGAAAGGATGTCATTGCTATGGATTCAATTATAACTTATTTAATTTCCTATAATCAATATCTTTTAAAAATAATTTATCAATTACTTATGTTTATTTGTAAATACATTCCTCTTAAGCAGTGGGCTTTTGAGGATTCACATAGTCCCGAATATCAAAAATTCAAAGTGGATAAACTACCTAAAATTGTTCGTTTTGAAAAGGTAGACTATCAACTTCTTTTAGCTTACTATAAACATAAATATAATAAACTAACCAAACCTGTTCAGAGACGTAATGGGAAGTCCGTCCCTGAAAATATCCTATGTCCTAAATGCGGTGCCCCTCACCAGTATATCTACGATAATAATGGCTCTAGAGGTCAATACCAGTGCAAGGTTTGTGGTCAAAATTTTAATGAAAGTAACCACACTACTAAACCTATAGTATTTAGTTGTCCTTATTGCGGACAAACTCTTTCTCCAAAGAAAGATCGTAAGCATTTTAGAATACATAAATGTGTTAATCCTAAGTGTTCCTACTACCGCAAGAACTTAGACAAACTGCCTAAAGACTTAAGTGACGCTGATAAACACAAGTACAAGCTCCACTACATCTATCGTGAGTTCACCATAGATTTCTTCAAAATGGACTTACATGAACTTCCTTCTAGAGCAATTAACTTTAAGTATAAGAAGTTCAATGCCCACATTATGGGGCTTTGCCTTACTTATCACGTTAATCTTAAGCTATCTACTAGGCAGACAGCACATGCCTTGGAGGAAGTACATGGTATAAAGATTTCACATACAATGATTGCTAATTATGCTATGACTGCTGCCGCAGTTATAAAGCCATTTGTAGATACTTTTGACTATAATCCTTCTAACATCCTTTCTGCTGATGAAACATACATTAAGGTAAAAGGCATAAAGCATTATGTTTGGATTATCATGGATGCTTGTAAAAAGTCTATTCTTGGCTACCAAGTATCCGATACTCGTGCTGTAGGTCCATGTATCCTCGCTATGCGTATGGCTTTTGAGAAGTTTAAAAACTTCCCTAATAAAGCCTTAAAATTCATTGCAGATGGCTATAGTGCCTACCCTCTTGCAAGTCAGCAGTGTAAACTCGTTAATGGCTGGGACTTTGATGTTACTCAAGTTATCGGACTCACCAATAATGATGCTGTATCCACCGAATTTCGTTGGGTAAAGCAAGTAGTAGAACGGCTTAACCGCACCTTCAAGTCTTCTTATCGCGTTACCTGCGGTTATGGAAGCGAGAATGGTGCACTTTATGGCGTTTCCCTTTGGGTTGCCTATTATAACTTTCTACGTCCTCATCCTTATAACTACTGGAAGCCACTAAATGAGATAGATATTTTAACTAATGCGGGCAATATGCCTGCTAAGTGGCAATTACTTATTTACCTTGGTCAACAAACAATATTAAAGATGCAAACTGAAAATTCTGCTTAATTTAGTTGTAAAGTAAATATGGGATATTTATTAACCACTACGTGAATAACTCAATGTAGAGATTACTAATATCAAAAATTTTCCTTCACTCAAAAGGATTTTTTGTCATGCCTAAAATTCGTTATTTCATCTTCAAATCACAAAGTATTTTATTATTCTGCGCCCTTCGGGCAAAACATTTTTAAACTTAGCTTTTTCATATTTCACTTTACACTATCGATTTTTTAACATTCTGAAAATAAAACTTTCTGATTATTTTGAATAATAAAATTCTACATACTCTTATATTATATAATATTTTGTATCACTTCAATACATTTATTAAATTTTTCTTATATCAAACCCTATTTCTAACATTTTTGTTCCATTTAAGAACACTCCGTAAAATAAAATATGGGGACAGTTAACAACTTTAATCATAAAAGCCATTAAAATAACAGGATGAATAGAGCAAAATAAGGGACGATTAACAATTAATTTTATAACTGTATTCCAAATTCCAAATAAAAATACAAATAAATAAAAATATAAAATAAAATATAGGGACGGTTAACAACTTTAATCATAAAAGCCATTAAAATAACAGGATAAATAGAGTTATACTTCATCTATACTTTTTTATTTTATATAGCACCCTTTACATAACCCCTATAAACCTTATATTTGCATTTTTATACTTTTGCTCTTAAATATCTTGCATATTTCATTAATTTCATTTTTGCAGTTCTTCTTTTTGATTAAAAGTTGTTAACAAAAAAATTGTTAACTGTCCCTATGTCCCTTATATATAAACTCTCCCTATATATTTTTTTGTCCCTTTGTTTTGCTCTTATTTTATTTCAATTTCTACTCCTTCTACATGCCTTTTGCTCATGATTTTCTCCTTTTTTCTGTTTTCTTTTGATTTTAAAATAATATCAAAATCATAATCTTCTGGATAAAGTTCCTCTTTTTCTATATAAAGGGTAAGTCTTTTTTTATTTATTTTAATTTTTTTCCTCATAACCATAACTCCATATTCCCCTTTATTGTTCTCAATGTCACAAATAATTCCGGTTCTATCCATGAAACTTATATAAACACAATCACCAATATTAAATTTAGGTTTTACATTTTGCTTTTCTGATACTTTTCTCATTTTTTCTGCATTTTTAAGCTTTTGAATTTGCTCTTTATGCTGATCATATCCTTCACTCTTTTTTAATAAAAATTCAACAAATTCTTTCTTATATACAGAGTAATCCTTTTGCTCTTTATAAGTTATTTCATGAGCTCTTTCTATTAATTTCTCAGGTATACCCAACCTTAACGCTATCAAAAATGCATTACTTTCCCCAGGTTTTCCTATATTAAGCTTATAAAGCGGCTTTAAAGTATTTATATCAAATTCCATACATCCATTTACAAACCCCTCATGATTATTTGCAAATTCCTTTATTTCATTGTAATGAGTTGTAGCTAATATAGTAGAACCTTTTTTATATATCTCCTCCAGCACTGCAACAGCTATGCCCATGCCCTCTCCAGGATCTGTACCTGATCCAATCTCATCTATAATCACAAGAGAATATTCATCTGCAGAATTTATAATGTCTATAATATTTTTAATATGAGATGAAAAAGTACTCAAATTTTGCTCAATACTCTGACCGTCCCCAATGTCGCCCAATATATCTGCAAACACAGAAAATTCGCTTCCTTCGTCTACAGGCACATGAAGACCTGACTGTGCCATCATTGTCAAAAGTCCCACAGTTTTAAGAGCAACAGTTTTTCCACCAGTATTTGGGCCTGTAATAACTACAGCTTTATACCTGTCCCCAACTGTAAAATTTAATGGTACAGCATTCTTACCTATTAAGGGGTGTTTACCGTTTTTTATGTTTATATATTTTCTCTTATTAAACTTCACTCCTCTACCATCCAAAGCCTTGCTATACTTACCTTTAGCAAAAATAAAATCGTAGTAACTCATGGTTTCAATATTAATATTTATTTCTTTTTCAAAACCACACACCATATTAGTAAGCTCTGAAAGAATTCTATAAACTTCTTTTTCTTCTTCAATTTTATATAAATTAAGCTCATCCTGAAGTTTTTTAATCTCTACTGGTTCAATAAACACTGTAGAACCACTGCCTGATTTATCATGAATACTTCCATGAACATTATTTTTATACTCACTCTTTATTGGAATAACATATCTGCCATTTCTTTGACTTACCAATGCATCTTGAAAATAATTTCTATACTTATCGCTTCTAAGCATACTCTCAAGTTTGTTTTTTATTCTATCCTCTAAAATCCATATTCTTTTTCTTATTTTTAAAAGTTTAGAACTGGCTCTATCATCCACTCTTCCATGAGAAATACATCTTTCAATTTCTTCTCTTACATCGTGAAGTTCATAAGCTGAAAGCACATAACTGCTTACATTAGGTGCAACAAACTCCTTATCTTTCATAAATCTCTTAAGCTTATTTATTTCTCTTAATAAACCTACTATAATATCTAAATCCTCTGGAATAAGTATTGCTCCTTTTTCTATCTTTTGCTTCACAGTTTTTATGCCCGTTAAACTATTAATTGGAACGCTAGAACTTATATCCACCACCGCCCTTGCTTCTGTAGTCTCCTGCATATTTTGCTGAATTATCTTCTCATCCAAGTAAGGCTCTAACTTATCAATCATGTCCTTTGCATAATCCGATAATGCATAACTTTTTAATATTTCCTTTATTTTATTGTATTCTAATATTTCAGTAGCTTTTTTATTCACTGTTAATCCCTCCATTTATTTAATCTTATAAGCCCTTTGCTTAATACTAATACACACAAATCACACACTTTTAATATGCTTAACTCACTTAATACTGATAAATCCAACTCCAAAACACTCAACATATACTAATTCCTCCTATTTTTTTGTATTAAAAAAGGCTGCAAATGAACAACAGCTCATTTACAGCCTTAATTAGCATTTTGTTTTATAGTTTATAACAAACCTATCTGCAATCAATCCAACACTTTTAAATTCTAATTGTAATTTAAATTTAGAATTTTCCCATGTACTTACATGTTATTTACAGACTTTCAATTACTTATGCATTAAGCTCTCATTATACTATATATTAACACTCATATCTCGCTCAGATCTCGATTATCCATGTTAATATATACTTAATGTATGCTTTATAATGTATGCTTCAGTAATCTCAGTAATAATCTTTATAAAATTATTAATTGCCTTTTTCTACCCTATAAAGATTATATTATAAACATAAACGCATTTTTAGGTATAAAAATACCGTGCTAATGCACGGTTAGTTATTACCAATACAAAAAGGATGCTGTTTTACCGTGTTCTTATCTAAGTGATGCCTAAAAAAGTCTAAACCAAATAAACCTTTAATACAGGTTTCAAAAAACTCTCTAGGCTACTCTATTAAATTTACTTACTTAGTTAAGAACAACCTCACTCACAAAACATTCTCCTTTACATTAAAACTATTCATCTAAATCATTTACTAAGTTTAATAAATTTTGTAATTTCACAAAATTTCAATATTATTATAACAGTTATTGCTATAATATTCAAGAAAAACTAAGAAACTTGGGGACAGTTAATAACCTTTATAGTTTTAAGAAAGTTTCAGAAATTTGAGAGTTAAAAACCAATCATTAATTAATGAAGGTTAATTTTTTATCTATCTCCTATTATTTAATTTAAATATATCCACAGTATATGCAGCATTGTAAATTCTTATATCAATAGGCTCGTACACATTAAATATAAAATCACAAATAAGACCCTCTATATAAAGTGAAAAATAAAAATGGTATTTTCAAATCAAATAAAAAAATTCTATTAAATTTTACAACGTAACTTCATCACGATGCCTGAGATTCATATTGGGAAATGAATTTCTCTATTATATTACTATATTTATTCCCTGAGGATATAAGCTCAACCCCTATAGAGCATAACTTTGACACTCTTGATTGAGTTATATTTCCAAGTACTTTACATATATCACCGCACTTGAAATCACAAAGACATCGCATTAAAAGTGCAGCTAGCGCCCTAGCAACCTTAGTATTTCTGCTGTTTTTTACATACAACATTACTTTTTTTATACCAGTTTCTTCTGCTACAAATTCCATTATTTTATCTGGATCAAAATCCCTGACTAATACTGTTTTTTCACTTATATATTCGGTCTTTTCGTTTTCAAATTCTACTTCTTCCTTTAACCTATCATCGTCACAAATATAAACAAATTTCATGTAATTTTCTCTTGCAGCCTTTACATCTGAGCCAAAAAATTTCATTACATAATCTTCATCTAAAAGTCCTGTTTTATCCTTTTCAAAGCCTAAATATACACTTAAACTTGAATATTTGTATTTTTGTGGCTGGCGCTCATATCCCTTTATTTTTAATGGGTTATTGTGAATATAAGCGGATAATACAACTAAATATCTATCTGTATCTACTACTTTGCTCTTAAATCTATCTTGGAATAGCGGTCCACGCCTTTGATGAATTTTATTGAATGTTATAGCATATTTGAAGTTTAAACCATGCATTATTTTTGATATATCCGCACCGTTAGGATCAATTATAAAATGAGCATGATTGGTCATCAGACAATATGCATACAACTTAAACTTATACATTTCCTTCCTTTTCTTCATTTCCTCTAAATATCTATCCTTATCTTCATCTTTCTTAAATAGTGGAACCTCCGTTATACTTCTTATCATTACATGATATATACCTCCATCCACCTTTATCCTATTTCCTCTTGCCATCAACTCGCCTCATTTCTTATCTATTTCTTATATATTTGAATTTTAGTCATAAAGTAATGTTTTTATTCAGAATTAACCATATATAGTACTTTAATTAAGATTCTAAAAATAAGATAAGGTAAAAACGGAGAAAAAAGGGACGGTTAATAACTTTTGCTATTAAAATTAGCCAAAAGTTATTAACCGTCCCTTTTTTTTCTTTTAACTTACCATTTTATTATCATCAGCATTTTCATCAGTACTTAACTGATCATTTGTAACCTGCTGATCATCTATATTTTCTACTGCTCTTGAATACTTTAAAAATCCATTTTGTATATTTAATTTTATAATTCCTATTTCATTTAAATATTCTACATATGACCTTAACATTCTCTCCATAAAATTATATTTAAATTTAGTTTTTACACTTATTTTAAACTTCTTAATAGATGCTTTTAAAATATCTTCCATTGTCATAGATCCTTTTATAACTGAATAAACTCCCCTAGCTCTTCCTTTATAAAACTCTATGTTATCTTCTATAAGTTTAGTAATATCATCATACATACCTTTATGGGCTACTACATATTTACTACAATTTAAATCATAAAGCTTCTCTTTACTTTTTAAATCTTCTAAAAGAATGTAGGCATATGGCATTTTAGCATTCCCCATAACTTCATAACTTATAAGAGAATCTCCAACATATGCTACGTTATCTGGAGTAATAATACATATATGTGCGGGACTATGACCAGGTGTATGAAGGATCCTAAATTCAACTCCACTTACACATGTTTTGTCCTGATTTTCAGAAATCATAATATCTGTTTTAAAAACTGCCTCCCCATAATGCTCTTCCACCTCAGTCAATGTTTGACTACTATAATAAAGTTTTAAATTGACCGTAGAACTACAAACAAGAGCTTCATAAGCTGGCATAGCAGTGATGCAATTATATTTTTCTTTTAAATATGCACAATTCCCCACATGATCTATATGAAAATGAGTGCATATAATACCAACAACTTCAAAATTATTCTTTTCAAGAACCTCTTCTATGCCTTCTCTTTCTCCCTTTGCCCAACCTGAATCTAACATAATAATTTCTTCATCATTAATTTTATAAAAAGGTATATATGTCATCCCTGTATCAATGCAAAACGTGTTTCCCTTTATACTCTTTATTTTCATCCCTTATCTTTAGTGAGAATGTATATTTAATTATACATCAAAACACTAAATATTCACTTCCTCTCTATATCTTGTGTACAAAAAATTATAAGCCTCTTATCATGACCATTTATGTATATTATATATTTATACATATATAATTCTTTATTTTATTAACTATTTATTGCTTATTTCAACTCAAACAATATGAAAATTATATCACTTGTTTTTCATTTCTAAACTGAAATTATAAAATTTAGAAATTTTTTAAAAGAGTAAATTAGGTCTAAATTGTAATTAGTAAGAAAATTTCAAAAAAATCAAAGGGACGTTTAATAACTTTTTACTATTAAACTTAGTTAAAAGTTATTAAACGTCCTTATTTTTTCTTCATTTTTTTATATTTTTTCTCTATACTTTTTCTTTAATTGTCTTGATTAGTTGTTAACCGTCCCCACTTTTTTCTTTTTTTAAAAGGGCTCATTTAGCTTCTCAGTGCCCTTTAGCACAAATTTTCCATCTTTTATGATGTCAATATAATCTCCTTTTTCTGTAACAACGGAAATAAATTCTATTCCTTCATATGGAAGAGTAATGTCTGTATGAACGTTGGTATATGCTTTATTTATATCTTCTTTCCTAAGAATTGACTTTTCATTATCTCTTGCTATTATCTCTTTTTTATCTAGCATATTGTAGACTGGCAAATCTTCAGCGTAGCCAAAGCATGTGTCGCCTATGGCAAAGTGTGGTCCCATTTTTTCAATAATAAGCACTGGTAGTTTTTCTATAATGCCATATTTTTCTGCCATTACATATGCCTCTGTATTAGTTCCTATAGCGAATTCTCCTAAAGGTAGAGTAGTATCATTAAGCTGTAATAAATTTTCCTTAACATACGCTCTATTGTCCTCTTCATTTTCAAAGTTACCGCAGGTATAATCACTTACATAACCATCTTTAAAGGTAAGCTTTAAATCTTTATACTTAAGCCCAAGATAAGTATCTTCTAAATGGAGAACACCATTAGTTCCTTTAAGTTGTGGTGAAGTGTAGACCTCTCCCAATGGAATATTTACGTCTGCCACACAATTTACAAAATTAGTTTCCTTGCTTTTATCCTTAAGTTTTTGCAATTTAACCTTTATGTCTGTTTTATTGTTGCCCTTACCTTTAACGTGCACGTATTCACCTTCATCAAGAGCATCAATTATCTTCTGCTGAATGCCTTCGTAAATATTGTTATCCATCATATTTATTTCAAAAACATCATTAAAGATTTCTTCAAATTTATCCCCAATTTCAGCAGTTGGGAAAGCAATTATGCTAAAGCTTGTATTTTCTTCTGGCTCAAATTTATCAAATAATTGATTAACATTATTTTTGTATTTCTGCATTAAATCCTGCTGTTCTTTTGATAATTTAAGACATTCTTTCTTATTTTCTGGCGAAAATGGTACCTCTCCAAAGCTTTCAAAAACCATAGGACCTGCTTGTACGCTAAAAATATCTTTGTTAAATTCAAAAGCCTTCTCCATCATGGACTCTTTCATTTGTATATATTCTTCATTTAAATATATAGCATTGTCAAATCTATGATCGTAGTTATACTGCTTATTAGCTTCAGATGAATCGACTATAGCTATAGTTGAATCAAATCCTGCTTTTTCAAAGTCTTTTATAAGTTGCCTTATAATAACTTCTTGGCCTGCTGCATATACTATTTGTACACTATTTCTATTTCCTCTGTTTTTATTTTCAACCACAAAGCCTCTTATAAATGCATCCACTGTTGTTTTCGATAAAGTTTCTATTTTTTCCTTTGGATAATTTGATAAAAACTTTGCTGTACCAACTTCAATGTTACTTATATACTTGTCTAGTCTAAATAAATATCTTGGATCACTTAAATCCTTCTCTAATATGGTGCTTAAATAAAATCCAAAGTTCTTGTCCATTCTTTCACGTCTTAAATATTTTTCGTTCTTGAAAATCCAATCTGCATCTGTAGGGTACATTATAGATTTCAACTCATCATAACTAGCTTTTTTATTTTTAACACTTTCAAATACCCTTAGTAAAGTATTATTGATTTTATCCATATTAAATATTCTGTGCTTGTACGCATAAGATATAGACTCTCTGCAACTAGCATAAAAAGCTGCCATAAGCTGACCCATGTTATCACCAAACACTTCAACGGTATAGGTTGGATTGGCATAACTTGTTTTATAATTTTCTTCTAAAAGCTCAGTGTAAAGCCCATTATTTTCTTCTTTTAACTCTTGAAAACTCTTTGTTTCAAAATACTCATCATTTAGATTTTCTTCAAACTTAGCAATCTTTAAAAGAAATTTACCAGTATGATTTAAAAACCTGTAGTATTCTTTAAGCTCTTTATCTTCCTGATACTTTTCTGTGCTTGTACACATATTCTCGATATCTAAAAGTCCCTTCTTGTAGCTGTCTAAAACCTTTTCGTTTTCCTCTTTATAAAATTCCATAACATCTAGCATAAATTATACCCCTTTTCTTAATATATTCTTTATTAACAAATAAATAAATTATTGTTAACTGTCCCTCTTTTTTACTCTTTTTTTATTTTTAATTTTTTAATTTTTAATATACCTTTTTTAATATATTTTTAAGTAACAATTTAATTATTTTTTCTTAACTGTACTCTCATTTCTTTTCTTACTTTATACTTTATGAAATTTAAACTTCTCACTGCTCTTTGAAAAAAACTGTTTCACTGCAATCCATTGTAAAACCAGAATTAATTAAATTATTTCTCATAGGATAGTTCTCAACATCAATGTCTGCAATTAACTTTTTTATTTTATATTCATAAGACAGGTTAATTGCTTTTGAAAGCAAGTCCTGTGAAAAATTATTTCCTCTGTATTCAGGCATAACACCTATATAGCCAACTCCTGCAATACCCTCCATAAGTCTCTGAACAATTACAAAACCTATAGGTTCATTTTTCAAATAAGCTATCACCCATAATTCTCTTTTGAAGTCTAACTGTTTCAATTCTGAAATGAAATCACTAGAGGCTTTCTTTAAACCTTTTTCTTTAATTTCTTTAAGAACTGTACTGTCTTTATTATCTTTTGCAGCTTGAATAAATAAATGAGTTAATAAGTTTTCGTCCTTTGAATCCATAGATTTAAATGATAATTTGCTATTCCTATAAACTGGTGCTGGCTGAATTGTATAGCTTTCTTTGTGTATAACATCTTTAAATCCATTTGCTAATAAACTTGCATATATTATTTTACAGTTCTTTTTATCCGAATATAAGTCCGTTGATAACTCTTTGTTAGGATATTTTTTTAAAACCCTTGCCAAAAATTCATTTGCTTCCTCTTGACCAATATTTTCTAGCGTATATAAGCCCAAATAGCAGTCATTTATAATTATTGCACGTGCAACTATTTGATGATTATGTACAAGAATATAGCAATGTTCTAACTTTATTTCTTTATCTTGAATAGCCTGTCTCAAATATTGGTTTTGCTCTTGACTTGATGATGGCATTGATGTAGCTTTGTAAATTTCATCTTGTGTTGTAATCATTTTGGTTTCAAACTCGGTTTTAAAATCAGTTACCATCTTGTTACACCTCTTTAAATTATTTTATCTCACTGTTTCTTCTACCTTTCTACTCTCATTTTCTAAGCATAATTTTATATTTTTGAGTCTATTTAAATATAATGCATACGGCACTTCATAATACGTTGGATTATTTTTAGCATCAATATAGTGATAGTCGGTATTTTGCTGTTTTATTAATTCAGAAAATCCCCATGATTTATACATAGCTGTTAATCTTTCAGCATCATCATTATCTGCACCAATTGTTGCTTCAATAAAGCCATTTTCTATAACTCTTTGTAAAACTCTTTGCATTAGTTTCTTTCCTAATCCACATCCTCTAAATTTCTTTTCGATTCTAAAGGCACAAAGATACGCTCTATCCTTACCATTAGCCTCATCCTTGTCTTCTGAGTTCCAAAATATATAAAGCTCACCTATAAGAGAGTTGTCCACTTCATTCTCAATTGTCCAAAATTCTACATTTCCCTTTTCCATACCTTTAATGAAATAATTCTTAGTAGACAAGTTGTTATTTCCCCATAGTGATTTTAATTCATCTATTGTTGCTGTACGAATTAACATTATAATTCCTTCTTCCTAATAATTTATTATATTTACAGCAATTTAAAATTATTTAACACTTTAGGTTACAATTTAATAATATTATGCCACCTATTATTGTGCGACACAGGATAACAAAGTACATGTTGCAAAGTTGTAATGTAATTTTAATCTATGATTATGCAAATTATCTCATAGTAATTTTTCATATAGTCTAAACCAGTTCAACCCGTAGTTTCCAAGTCCCAAGTCAACCGTATCAATATATTTAAAACCACATTTTTCATACAGACTAATGGCAGGTATGTTACCTTCATAAACATCTAATCTAATTGATTTAGCTTGTGACTTAATACCATGTTCAATAGAAAAATTCATTAATGCTTTACCTACGCCACATTTCAAAAATTTTGGATGCACTACAAATGTATATACAACAAAAACATCTGAATAATCAGATTCAATTTCCCATTTAGCTTTATAATATGCTGGTTCAGGTTCATGGCTTAAAATAATAGAACCAATAATTTTTCCATTATATTTTGCTACATAGAGATTACCGTGTTTAACCCCATCAATTGCATTTTTCCTAACAGGATATATACCCTTTTTCCATCCAGGATAATTTATTTCTTTTGCTAAATAGTCATTCAAATCGTTATAAAGCTGTTCTAATTCATCAATATCATCTGCTTTTCCCAAATCAAAAATTATATCCATATGTGTATTCCTCCAAACAACGTAAAAACGTAAAATATAAATAGTGTTAGTGATAATTTATCCCTGTGACATTCTATAAAAAGAATATATACACTCAAAAAAATCAACTTTTACAATTCAATTTTTTTATAAATATCATCAAATTCTTCACAAGTCATTCCATATAGAATCTCATCATAGTAATTACCATTAGTAAAAACAGCTCTTCTGATTGTTCCTTCGTACTGAAATCCTAAACTCTCATGAAGCTTTATTGACCTTTCATTAAAAGAATATATATATACATTGACTTTTTGATATCTTAATTCTCTGAAATAATATTTCAAAACAATTCTAATAGCATCCTTTGCATACCCTTTACCCCAATGCTCTCTAACTATACCTACTCCATACTTAAATATGCCAACCCTCTTATTGCAATCAAAGGTATTGATGCATCCAACTGCAACACCTTCTTGATTTTCAATAATCCACATAAATTCATCATTACTTGGCTCTCTTTTACACATGTATTCAACTCTTGCCATCATAGAATCATAAGACCTTGGAAAATGGATCTCATCACAAAACCTATCTGATTCATTGTCATAATCTGATGACCATTTAAAAAATGTACCTGCGTCCTTAGATTCAATTGACCTAAGTCTTATTTTTTCATCATTCCAAAAATTGTAATTCATTTAATCTCACCCACTGCTGTAAAATTTAATATTTTCTACTTATGAATAGAATAATCACCATAACTACAAATATTTATAAACATTTGTAGTTATATAATAAATTTCATTGGTATAAAACAAAAACGCTGTACTATAAAACAGCACAGCGTAAACTCCTAACATTAAATCTTTATAATGTATATTACAACACATATTACAAAATATATTTTTAAAATGCATTTTAAAAATATATCTATAAATAAATGTTTTGCACAGAATTTAGGATTATAACTGTTGTTGTTCTATATCTATAAATCAATCTTTTTATTTGCTCAACTAATAAACCAATTTATCTAGCTTATAAATAAATTAGTAAGCAAATATTATTAAAATTGTACATAACTTAACATACATTTAAATTAGTTAAGTTAAATTAATTTAATATTGATTAATCTAAATTGACATTAGAACAACTTTAACATTTCACCCAATCCCTCTTCCTTAATTCAATAAATTTTTATAATTTTCAATCTATTGACTTAATAAATGTATTGTATACCATATTATTCTATTTGTCAATTAAAAATTAGTATATGTTTATGTCAAGTTCTAGTGGACTATTTTATTTTTAATCTATAATAGTGCAAAAATCCTTGAATAATTTTACAACTAAATAAAATAAACAATACTATGATTAAACCACAAAAAGTACAATGTGGTGGAATTATGAAATTTCTCCTCCATGACTTGATTAAGAGCTGGAAACAATAAATTTAATCTAAGAAATTCTAATCTTTTAGCCGTATAAAATTATCTAACGCTCACATTCAGCATCCTGCCTCAGGTTCGCTAGCCTGGCGTCCTTTTAAGGCTAGCGATAATTTTATCTGTCTAAAAGAAGAATTTGCAAAATTAAATTTAAATAGTTCCTTTGCTTCTTATGCAAATCATTCTAGAGAAATTTCATAATTCAAGTAAGTTAATACTTTTTGTGGGATAATCATACTATAATCATTAAACTATCTCTAAGTAAAAGTCATAAAAAAATTTCCAGTTATTAAGAATAGCTTAGGAATATGTTTAGTTATTTAACTCTAAAACTATTAAAGTAAATATACACTATTATAGTTTTTTATATAATTATAGTAAATATGTGGTATATATGATAAACTAAGTATGAAAAAAAGCATATGCAAATAAATTTTATTGTTAATAAATGAAAGGGTAATGCTATATGAAAAATATATTAATTGTTGATGATGAAGTTGAAATTGTTGAATTGTTAAAGGTATATTTTAACAATAATGGTTTTAAGGTTTATGAAGCATATGATGGCAAAATGACTTTAAAAATTATGGAAAGTAATATTATAAATGTGATGATAATTGATATTATGCTACCTAAGATTGATGGAATACAACTAGTAAAGAAAATAAGAGAAAATTCAAATATACCTATAATGTTCCTTTCCGCAAAAGATGACGATATTGACAAAATATATGGATTGGAAATAGGTGCTGATGACTATATGACAAAGCCGTTTAATCCACTGGAAGTATTAGTAAGAGTACAAGCCCTATTAAGAAGGGTTAATGATTATGATAACAACCAAGAAAAAAAAGCAGGTAATGTTACTATAGGAGAGCTATACATAAATGAGGAAAGCTGTGAAGTATTTAAAAATAATATACAGCTTAATATGACTTCAATTGAGTATAAGTTGCTACTTTATTTTATGAAAAACCCTAATAAAGTATTTACTAAACAATATTTATATGAAACTATCTGGGGTGACAATTATTTAAATAATGAAAATATAATAATGGTTTACATAAGCAAAATTAGAGAAAAAATTGAAGATGATCCTAGAAATCCAGTCTATTTAAAAACTATTCGGGGTTTGGGATATAGATTTCAGAAGGTAGAAAAATGAAAGCTAGAAAATCAATTAAACATTTTTTATTTCAAAATTATGCAATTATAATTATAATATCTATAATTATTTATTTTATAGGCATGAATATTAGTAACTTTATTATTAAATCTCTAATTTATAGAAATATTGAAATAGATAAATTTGAACCAAAGCAATGCTTTAAATATCCCTATGATGAAATAAATTCAAAGAGTATTGAACTTTTTTATGGATGGGTAGAAATATTAGACGAAAACAAAAAAGTAGTGTGTGTAAGAGGTAATAAATTAGATGATAAATATCAGTATACTGAAGAAATGTTATATAACTATTGTGCTATACATGATTATAGTAAACCAAAGTCAAGTGACTCTAAAATTTATAGTCCTTACATTTACAGTATATATCCTATAAAAGGACCTCATGATGAAACTTATCTATATATAATAAAGTTTCCCCAAAAGTTATTTAACACTTCAGTTACACTTAAAATATTTAGTTTACCATCTAAATTTACTAGTTTACATATTATTGTGATTTTAGTTATAATAATTGTCTTTTTAATTTTATTTTTATCAGGATTAGTGTTATATAGTAGATTTACTGCTAAACATATAAAAAAACCTCTTGAGTGTTTACAAAGCGGATTTGAAGAAATAAAAAATAAAAATTATAAAGTAAGATTAAATTTCTATGCAGAAAGAGAATTCGCAGAAATTAGAGATGTATTTAACGATATGATTAATAGACTAGAAAAATCTGAAAAAGAAAAGGAAGAAATCTCTAGAAATAAACAAAGAATGCTTGTAGATATATCCCATGATTTAAAAACTCCTATTACATCAATACAAGGGTTTTCTAAACTTCTATACGACGGAGAAATAAAAAGTAAAGATGATAATGCAAAATATCTTAAATATATTTATGATAAATCCGTTTATGTGACTAATTTGATTCAAGATTTGTTTGACCTTTCAAAGATAGATGATGAATCTTACCCATTTATCTATATGAAGAGAGATTTTTCAGAATGGATTAGACGACTAATAAGTGAGATGTATCCTGAATTTGAAAAAAACAACTTTATAATAAACGTAGATATTAGTGAAATACCTATTATTTTTGCATTTGATGAAAAATGTATGAGCCGAGCAATTAAAAATATACTTAATAATGCTTTAAAATATAATCCTAGTGGTACAAATTTATGGATATATTGTTACAATGAAGGGCATAAGGTAATACTTAAAATTGGAGATAATGGAATTGGAATTAAAGATGACTTAAAAACTATTATCTTTAATCCTTTTGTGAGAGGTGATGAAGCTAGGAGTACTAAAGATGGTACAGGACTTGGGCTTGCAATAGCAAAAAAAATCATAGAAAGGCATAATGGAACTATTTCCCTTTCGTCAAATGAAAAAGCTGTCACCGTGTTTACTATTGAATTGCCTTTGTAATCATGTAAAATTTACCACATTGTTATTTTAATATTATTAGAAAGGTTATAAAAACTATCATGTTTTTGTAGCCTTTTTAACTGTTTTAAATTTAAGGTTTCATTAAGATTATACTAAGGTTACATATATTTTTTTCTGCTAATATATAGATATTGAATTTTTTAAAAAGTTAACCATGAGTTAAAGGGGGCAAGTGAGTATGAAACTAGAAATTAAAAATGTAAGTAAAAAATACCAGGGAGGTATATGGGGTATTAAAAATTTTAATTTAGAATTAGAATGTGGAGTATTAGGACTCCTTGGGAAAAATGGTGCTGGGAAATCTACTCTTATGCGAATGTTAGCTACTATTACTAAACCTACAGAAGGTAAAATAATGTGGAATGGAATAGACATTACTAAAAATCCAAATGAATTGAGAAAAGTATTAGGATATTTACCTCAAGATTTTGGGATTTATCCAAACCTTAATGCTATTGAATTTTTGAAGTATATGGCTGCTGTAAAAGGCGTTAGCGGGAAAAAAGCAAATAAACGAATTGATGAATTGATACAGTTAGTAAATTTAACAGAAGCATGTAAACGCCCTATAGGAGGATATTCCGGTGGCATGAAGCAAAGAGTTGGAATAGCTCAAGCATTATTAAATGATCCTAAATTACTCATAGTAGATGAGCCTACAGTTGGATTAGATCCTGAAGAAAGAGTACGCTTTAGAAATATTCTTTCAGATATTTCTAATGATCGCATAGTTGTTTTTTCAACTCATATAGTTTCAGATGCTGAAGCTACTGCTACTCGTATTGCAATAATATCTAAAGGTCATTTGCTTATTGATGCTGAGCCTGAAAAACTTACTAGCCCTATGGAAGGTAAAGTATGGGAAACTATTATATCTAGTAACGATTTAAATAAATTTAGAAATAAATATATTATAAGTAGCACTATTCGCAAAAGTGATGGAGTTCATATACGAGTAATAAATAATAATGCCCCTACAGTTAATAGTAAGCTTATCAGTCCTCAATTAGAAGATGCCTATCTTTACTATATAACTGGAAAGGAGTCAATATAAATGAATATTATTCAAAAACTATATCATATCCAGCTTGCAGATTTTCGTGAGCGTACTTACTAGACGATACAGTTTTTTAATAACAATAGGTGTAATAACTCTCCTATCATTTTTTACCTTACCCCCAGTTAATCAAAAAGGAAAGGCCCTTAGATTAGTTTTAAATAATGAATATAGAGCAGTTTATAATTCTTCATTTATCGGAAGTGCAATAGTTGTGTTGGTAGTTATGATCCTATCGTTATTTGGTTTTTATCTTGTAAAAAATTCAATTGAACGTGATTATAATACAGGCGTTGGGCAAATAATTGCAACTACTCCCACTAGCAAAGTACTTTATCTTTTAGGAAAGATGCTTAGCAATTTTTTTGTTCTTGCAGTAATAGTATGTATTATTGCTATTGTAGCTTTCATTTTGAATATTATAAGAGGTGAAACAGTAATAAATCTTTGGGAACTTTTTGCTCCATTTTTAATTATTGCTTTACCAAGTATGTTATTGATAGCTTCAATATCCGTGTTATTTGAAACTATACCTTTTTTAAGAGGTTCCTTTGGAAACATAATGTATTTTTTTCTATGGACATTATTAATTACATTAGATATGATGAATACCGTTAATATATTTGGCTTAGGTAGTATTTGTGAAAATATCTCAAACATATGCCCAAATGTGGGTGGTCTTAGTTGGTGTTATTGCCAAGAATATTCTATTAAGTCAATACTTTGGCAAGGTTTTGATTGGAATTCATTATTTCTAATTGAGCGTTTTGTATGGATCATAATTGCAATATGTATAGTATTATTAGCTTCTGCATTTTTTGATCGTTTTGATTTATCTAAATCATCTAAAGTAAATCAAAAAAGAAGTAAAAAGAATAGAGATAACCTAAAAATACCTGAAGAAAATACTTATAATACAGTAAAAATATTAAAAAGTATTAGTATAAAAAAATTAACTACTGTTCCAATTAAATTTAATTTTTGGAATATGGTTAAAGCTGAACTTAATTTTATACTTAGTGGACTAAGTTGGTGGTGGAAATTAATTGCTTTAGGATTAATTGCAGCATGTGTTTTTACTCCTATTCAAATAGCGCAAAATTTTATTTTACCTTTTGCTTGGTTATGGCCTATAGCAATTTGGTCTCAAATGGGTAGTATAGAAAAACGTCATAATATGGACCAAATAGTTTTTTCTTGTGAACATTATCTTCAAAGACATTTGCCATGTATTTTTATTGCAGGAACAATTATTTCCATGATAATGGGTAGTGGAATTGCACTACGCTTAATTATCACGAATAATTTTATGGGATTGTTAATGTTTATATTAGCTTCAATGCTTATACCTGCACTTGCACTTGTGCTAGGTGTATTGACCGGAAATAGCAAATTATTTGAAATACTATATGTTATTATTTGGTATCTAGGACCAATTAACCATGTTGAACTATTGAATTTTACACATATAATTACTCCTTCCTTATCATTAATTAAGATTTACTTCTTGGTTGATGCAATACTTTTCCTTTTTATACTGGCTGTAATGAATAATAATTAATCTTTTTTCGAAACTAGCTCTTTATATCTAGCTTCGAATTTTTTTACATATTAGAAATTGTAGCTTTTGTTTTTCATCTAGCTGATTTTCTACGTGTACACTTCTATTTTCATGCCTTATATTTTTTAGAAAAGTTATCTTTTATCATCTACAGGTCTATTTTTACTCTTACCTATTTTTAGTCAAAAGGTACTCTTTAAACTTACTCATTATTTCACCATTACTCCAATAAGATATCATTTCCTCCTGAGGTATATCTGAAATAGGACGGTCATAACCTTCAGGAATAAAAATCTTTTCAATTGAAGTACCAGATTTTCTACTAGGTTCATTTGCTAATTTTCCTCTATATGATCCAGTGAAAACAACGGGTTCTCCATCTGGGCAACAATACGCTAAGCAGTCCTGAATAATAATAGTACGATTGTTTTTTTCTTGCATTAAATTAATATAGTCTTCTGCAGAAAACCACTCATTTACAAACTTGATAAATGGACCAGGAAATCCATTCAAAGCTTCAATATAAAATCCAGCATCTGTCACTATAACAGGCTTATTTAACTGCTTACTTGCCCAGCTAGCTGAGTATATAGCTACTTCTTGCACATTTTTGCTCTGGATTTCCGGAGTACTCAATTTCTCTTGTAAAAGAACTATCCCTGTATTTGTAAATACTTGTAAAGCAACATTAAACTTAACATCATTACCTGTAACATAAACTAAAGTTTTATCCATATCTATACTCCTTCACTTTTTAATTAATTTGCATTTTCTATATACTTCAATGGAAACCAAAATAAACACTATAATCATGCTAACCCCATAAAAATAATGATTAGATTTTATATTCAACACCGCAACTATTAGTGAAATTAAAGCTGATATCACAAGTGATGCTCTGCCTTGCTCTTCATCTTTTGTTATCATAATAAACGTCTCCTTACTTAAATAATATAATCAACCTTTATTTTATTAAATTTACATTATATTACTTGAATTCATTAAAATGTATAAGCATAATACTACTATATAATTAGCTAGCAAACAATGTGTATATTCTAATTTAGTCCCTATAACTAGTTAACTAATTTTACTAATTACTTAACTAATATTACTTAACCGTCCCTACTTTCCTTAAATGTTTAACAATATAAATAATTTTAAGAAGTAAACCTTTTATATATAACCTTTTGTGGAAAACTAATTCTTATGCTTAACCCACAATAAGGTATAATGTGATTGAATTATTAAATTTCTCTGGAATGACTAGCATAAGAAGCAAATGAACTGTTTAAATTTAATTTATTGTTCCAAGCTCTTATGCAAGTCATGGAGGAGAAATTTCATAATTCCACTACATTGTACCTTTTTGTGGTTGAATCATATTTATCTATTCTCCAAAAGCTTTCTATAATTTGAATGTTGTCTTCTACATATTGAGCTATAACAGGATCAAACATTATTCCCTTATTATTAATAATCTCATCAATACACGCTTCAAAGCTCATAGCTTTTCTATAAGGTCTATCAGAAGTCATGGCATCTATAGAATCACACACCGCAATAACTCTAGAACCTAGTGGTATATCTGTTCCCCCTATTCCTTTAGGATAACCTTTACCATCCCATCTTTCATGATGATACAATACAATTTTACTTATATTTTTTAATTTATTCGATTTATTTAAGATATTAAAGCCTATTTCAGGATGCATCTTTATATACTGCCATTCATGAGGCAACAATTTTGTATTTTTATTTAATATTGTATCTGGAACTCCAATTTTTCCTATATCGTGAAGATGCCCTGCTATATGAATATTTTCAAGTTCCACTCCCCTAATTCCTATTTTTTTTGCAAGCTCATAAGACATATGAGCAACCCTATCAGAGTGACCCCTTGTATAGTTATCCTTTGCTTCAAGAGCTGCCACTAAACTTTCAATTATATCATGATACATTTGCTGTTGCTTAAACTTATATATTAATCTTTTAATCATTTCAGCTCTCTCTAATGTAGCTTTTAAAATTATTTTCTATATGTGTCCAAGAACGCTTAGCATACATTATTTTTACACCATTTCTCTTTGATTCATTTTTTATAATATTCATTAACGGATGATCTATATAATCTGTAAGAACCAAAACTAAATCTATTGTACTTGGAATCTTTAATTTCCTATCTCCATATTTTCTTCCACTTATATGCCTTATGTTTGAAACCCCATTATCCTTTAATTTTTTTGTAATATTGCCTAATTTGTCTCCGCCTACAATCAAAACACTCATAAACCCCTCCATATTTTAAATCAGAAATTAACAATACTTTTCAGTAGTCGATTGATAATGATTATCATTTTCTTATATAATTTAAGTATACTACTCTTGCATATTATTGTAAACACTTTGTTCTTTGCTTTTTAAACTAATTTTTAAAATTTTTTTACCTACTACTCACTTTTAAAACAGTTAGTAAAAACCGTTGGCCAAAATCGTGAACTATAAAAACTTAAAAAAATAAGAAAACTAAGGGCCGTTGTATAAAATAAAAGAACTATAAAATATAAAAAACAAAAAACCAGCAAAAAACCAGGGACAGTTAACAACTTTTTGCTATTAAATTTAGCTAATAATTCTTAACCGTCCCCAATATTTTTATATTTTTATTTTTATTTATTTTATTTTATTTTATTTTCTTGTTATTTTATTATTTAATAGTTGTTAACTAGTTCTTAACCGTCCCCTTATTTTTTCCTTCTCTTAAGCCAAACTGTAATACCCCAAACTAAAACTATTCCTGGTATTAGGATAACAACCATTCCTGTAAAGGTAAGCTTTTGGAATGCATTTAATTGAAGAGAATAATCTTCAAAACTCTTAGGTCTTATAGACAAACTATCTTTTCTATCAGCACACCAGTTTACAGAATTCATAAAGAAATCTAAATTAGCATTGCTGCTTAAAGAAGATATTTGAGGATTTATGAAACTGCCATTTCCAACAACTACGATTCTAGACTCCTTATCAGAGGATATTTTATTAGTAATACTTACAGCTACATTTAAAGGTCCATTAATATCTGAAGAAGTTTTTTCTACAGTATCAGAATGTAAATTTGTTTTTGCCCAGGATTTATCGGAAGTTACCAATAAAGGCTGTATAGTTAAAGAACTTTTAGGTTTGTCCAAAATCTTTATAGATTGAGCTCCTGGTATTAAAGTACGTAAATTACTATTATTTAAAGGATTTAAGATTTCATGAGATTGCTGCTTCGGAAGCAAGTATAGTGGGTTTTGTGTAACAAACATACTGTTGGACTCAACTGCTATAGCTTTTTGTACCTGTATTCCATATTCTTTAAATAAAGAATCAAAATTAGGCATTGTATCTTCAACCAAATCCATTAAGAATAATGTCTTTCCACCTTTAGCTAAAAACTCCTTAATAGTTTTAGTTTCTGGCTCTGATAAATCTCTTTTTGGTGAATTTATAATAAGTGTTGAGTTATCTTTTAGCTTTGCATCTTTCATGGAGAGATTTACCATGTCCACTGAAAAATTCTCTAACTCCAATTGTTTTGAAATCTGGCTAGATAAAGCTGCTTCACCATGACCTTCTAAAAAATATACAGTAGTTGAATTTGAAGAAGTAACACTTATTATTCTTGAAGTTATATTTTGTTCTATTGCCAGAGAATCAATAGTTGTACTACCACTAGCATCATAACCAATATTGACCAACGAATTTTCATCTATTACTTTAAATTTTGATCCACATTCAACTATTATAGAACCAATCTGGGGCTTCTCATTATCCTTGGTATATTTCTCCACAACCTGAGGATCTTTATTTGGATCCTTATACATTACTTTAATGTGTTTTGATCTAGATTGATATTCCTTTAAAAGAGTATTTACAGTATAATTTTCTTTTCCCGTTTCATAAAATGCATATATATTTATATCTTCTTTCAAATTATCTAATACTTTATTTGTTTGTTCTGATAAAGTGAACATTTTATTTTTAGTAAGATCTTTGCTTAAATCTATTTTTCCCACTAATAAATTTATGACTATAATGGCTGTTAAAAATATTACTGTACTAATAGTCGCTATGCTAGCTTGTTTTAAATTTCTTCTGTTATTATTCTTACTATTCTTAGATAATCTGTTATTATTATTCTTAAATGATTTGTTATTACTGCTATTAGATATTTTATTATTAGCTGTCTTATCATTGTTATGAAATTTATTATTGCTATTATTAAATAATTTTTTCAACTAAAGCACCCCCTAATTCCATCTTCTTCTAGATATTATTTGTATAGTTAAAAATAGAAATGTGGCGCAAAATGTTATATAGTACACTATAGAATTAAGACTCAATACACCCATATTGAAAGACTCATATCTTTTTATCAAAGAAAACCATTGGAAACATTTTACTAAAAGTCCTTCATAAAGTGTTTTATCTTTAAAATAAATAAACACCATAGTTAAAATCCCAAAGATAGAGATACCCAAGGCTACATATTTATTTTTAATATTTCGGTAAACTAAAAAACTTATTATAAATACTAATATTGTAGCAAAAATCAAACCTGAATTTACACTTGTAGGTAGTGCACTGCTTATCCACTCAGCTATCCATATTATAAATAAAGCGCCAAAAGTACCTATAGCTGCAACTACTTGATTATCTGTTAAAGAAGAAATAAAAATACCTATGGATATAAAACTCATACCTATTAAAATAAAGCCTATATAAGCTCCTATAATTTCACCTGTAGGAATTTTTCCAAATTTACTAAGAATAATTGGAAACAAGAAGGTTACAACTACTGCCAATATAAATATGGATGAAGCCGCAAAAAATTTACCTAAAACTATATGCCATATTTTTAAGGGACTTGTTAAAAGTAACTGGTCAGTTTTTTCCTTAGTTTCACTACATATAGTCCTCATGGTTAAAATAGGCGTTAAAAATAAAAATATAAATACAAAGCTAAATAAGGTATCTGTGTAAAACCCATTTCCAGGCATTAGATTTGTTAAACTAAACAACGCCCCTGCAAGTAATAAAAATACAACTAGAAAGATATACCCTGCGGAAGAACGAAAATAAGATTTAACTTCCTTATTAAATATATTAATCATTTTTTATATCCTCACTTTCATTCTTTGTTACTTCTAGGAATATCTGCTCTAAGGATATATTGTCTGGTTTCATCATAAGAATAGGAACACTGGTATTTTTAAATGCATTAAATACATCCTCTCTTATGTCTTTATCCCTTTTAGCTCCTACATTTATATCTGTAGTGTTTATTTCCACAGTACCTATATTCTCTACGTTTTCTACATTTTCTAATGATTTTAATATTGCATTGCCTTCTTCAAAAGACCCTTTTATTCTTAATAAAATTTTACTGCTATAATTAAGCTGTCTAGATAGTTCTTCTGGAGTTCCTTCTGCTACTATTTCTCCATTATTTATAATTATAATTCTTTCACATACTGCACTTACTTCTGAAAGAATATGAGAACTTAAAATTATTGTATGATCCTCACCTAAGGTTTTTATCAAATTTCTTATTTCAATGATTTGCTTAGGGTCCAATCCCTCAGTAGGCTCGTCTAAAATAAGCACTTCTGGATTTCCTATTAAGGCTTGGGCTATACCTACTCTTTGCTTATATCCCTTAGACAGATTCTTAATCAATCTATCTTTTACTTCCATTAACTTTACCTTATTCATTGCATCTTTAACATGCTCTTTTATATTAGCTTTTGGAACTTTTTTAATGTTGCTTACAAAGTTCAAATATTCTTCTACAGTCATATCCGTATACAAAGGTGGTACCTCTGGAAGATATCCTATTTTCTTTTTTGACTCTAAGGGTTTTTCCAATATATCACATTCACCTATTTCTACACTTCCTTCCGTAGAGGACAAGTATCCTGTAATAATATTCATAGTAGTAGATTTCCCTGCTCCATTAGGTCCTAATAAGCCAAGTATTTCACCCTTTTTTACATGAAAACTCACATCCTTTAATGCCTTATGATTCCCATAACATTTAACTAAGTTATTCACTGAAATCAAACCTTATCACTCCTTTATTTTATTATGATATTTTATGATTATCCCACAAAAAGCATTACATTCCCTGAATTATGAAACTTTTCTGGAATGACTTGCATAAGAAGCAAAAGAACTGTTTAAATTTAATTTTAGAAATTCTTCTTTTAGACAGATAAAATTATCGTAAGCCTTAAAAGGACGCCAGGCTAGCGAACCTGAGGCAGGACGCTGAATGTGAGCGTTAGATAATTTTATATGGCTAAAAGATTAGAATTTCTTAAATTAAATTTATTGTTCCTAGCTCTTNGCTCTTATGCAAGTTATGGAGGAGAAATTTCATAATTCCATTACATTGTACCTTATTGTAGATTAATCATTTTATTACATTTTATTTATCTTGTTGGCCACTTTATATATGTTGTGTAGTAATATATGGTAAATTCTGTTTTACTGCATTCAACATTGTTCTTATTAGTTATGGTGATTATATACAAATTGCTAAATCAATCCGATTGTAGACATTTACCATTTTATGCTACACGACATTTATTAAATAGCCATCTTGTTATTTTTTATTTTCGCCTAAATAAAAAATAACAATTTTATATCTATGAAATTTAAATGGGTTACTAATAATAACATATAAAAAGAATATGAATTCTATATTAGCGTACTTTAAATAAACTGTAAAAAAATTGCACCCTCTTAGGATGCAATTTACGAAACACTTATTTTAATCTTATTTTTATTTCATATTTATTTTAAATTTATATTTATTTCAAATTTACTTTAATTTTAGGTTTATCGTTATTTTAACTTTATTCTTATTCCATTTTACTCTAATTTTAGGTTTATCATTATTTTAATTTTATTTTTATTCCATTTTACTCTTATTTTAGGTTTATACTCCATATTATTGGCTCTCTCTTCTTTATAGGGGTCCTTTTTATGCACCAATGTCCTATTATTTTTATATCATTACTTTGTTCTAATAATTTAAGTAAAGCTTGTCCGTAAGTGAGGTTCTCATCAAACTCTATAGGAGCTGATTCACAAAAACCCAACTGCTCAAATGCTGTGGAGGTCTTTCCACATAAGTGAATTATAGAGTTATTCAAAAATGGTTGCACTCTTTTTAATATATTAAGGCTAATTTTTCCGCTTACATCCTTATACATCTTAGGTCCAACTATATCCATAGCCCCTGCAGGATCAGCAAAAGATATAATATCTGCACCTTTTTTTATTCCTTCTAAAATATACTTTACAATACTATCTTCAATAATCTTTATAAAATTATCAACTATATCTCTATTCTTTCTTATACCTCTATAAAAAATCATAGGATCTACAAGAGAAGAAATTATTGTAAAAGGGCCTTCTACATTTAAACAAACTATTTCTCCCTGCTTTTTAATATCCTCAACTGCACACAATACTTCTTTTATTCTACCTTTATTTAAATCTATCCCTCTTATATGCTCTAATTCCTCAACACTACTGTAAACGTAACTTTCCACTCTTGGTCCTGTTTTTTCATCACCAAGCTTTATATTTGCTCCTATAGCCTCAGCTTCAACAGTAGCACAAAAAGGTATCCTGCATATACTATCTTTTCTATAATCTTTTAATTTTCTAGCCAAAAGACTTATATCTTCCTTATTTGTATGAGCTACTGGAAAACATATGCCATTTTCTTCAACTATATTTTTGGGTACTGCTTCAAAATTATCTCCAGCACACTTAAATGTAAATTTAGATTCTAAAATATCCTGTTTCAAAAACAAAAACCTTCTTTCCCATAATAGGTAAAAGGTAAGAGTTTCTTTAAAAAATTCAGCAAACCTGAATTTTCACCACAACTATTACCTATTACTTACTTATTACTTACAAATTAATTATAAAAAACTCCTTGAGTTTTATCCTTAACTCTTACTTCTTAGCTCTTACCTATTACCTATTACTTACTTCTTACTTATTACTTATTACCTATCACCTATTACTTACAAATTAATTATAAAAAACTCTTTGAGTTTTATCCTTAACTCTTACTTCTTAGCTCTTACCTATTACCTATTACTTACTTCTTACTTATTACTTATTACCTATCACCTATTACTTACAAATTAATTATAAAAAACTCTTTGAGTTTTATCCTTAACTCTTACTTCTTAGCTCTTACCTATTACCTATTACTTACTTCTTACTTATTACTTATTACCTATCACCTATTACTTACAAATTAATTATAAAAAACTCTTTGAGTTTTATCCTTAACTCTTACTTCTTAGCTCTTACCTATTACCTACTTCTTACCTGCAAATTTCAATTATAGTTAGTTTCTAAAAGATCTTTATTCTTCATTTAATATTTTTATTTTTTAACTGCGAAAGTTGAATGTATTATAAATTCTATAATCTTATTTTCCTAACATATTAGTATAATGATTAAACCACAAAAAGCATTACATTACCTGAATTATGAAATTTCTCTGGAATGACTTGCATAAGAAGCAAAGGAACTGTTTAAATTTAATTTTAGAAATTCTTCTTTTAGACAGATAAAATTATCGTAAGCCTGGCAAGGACGCCAGACTAGCGAACCTGAGGCAGGACGCTGAATGTGAGCGTTAGATAATTTTATATGGCTAAAAGATTAGAATTTCTTAAATTAAATTTATTGTTCCGAGCTCTTATGCAAGTCATGGAGGAGAAATTTCATAATTCCACTACATTGTACCTTATTGTGGGGTAATCGTATAATACTAAATTCTAAAACTTTAACTCCTTAACGAAATATTCCTGAAACTTTGGCTTTGTAGAAAGCTCCAAAACCTCTATATTAGATTTCACCGCTGTCATACTTCTAAGCATATTATCATTAATAAGTGCCAATCTAGCCCCTTCAATAGATGAATTGCCCACAAAAGTTATTTTACCTTTAAAATTCTTAGGTATAAGTGAGATATCCATAATACTTTCAGGATTTATATGATATCCAAAAGAGCCGGCAATTACAGCCTCTTCCACTTCATCTATAGAAACATTAATTTCATCTAAAAGCATTGTTACTCCTGTGGCAATTGCACCTTTTGCCAGTTGAATCTGTCTTATATCCTTTTGTGATATATAAATTTCTTCAGTTATATAGAATTTTTTATCTCTCAATCTGTGTTTAACTCTTTCATCCAAATTAGGATTAAACTTTCCACTGGAAAGTACAATTTTGTTTTTTACTAAGCTAGCTGCAATATCCATAAGTCCACTTCCACAGATACCCTTTACCGGAACGTTATCTATAGTTGTATAATTTATATTAAAATCTTTATCAATAGAAAAAGTATCTATCGCTCCTTCTTCTGCCCTACATCCGCAATCTATATTCATGCCTTCTAGGGCTGGTCCTGCTGCAGTAGAAGTAGCTGCTAATTTTCCCTTAGAAATTGCAACAATTTCTCCATTGGTACCTATATCAATAAAAATTGAAGAATGCTTTTTCTCATTAAATCCTACAGCTATAACCCCTGATATTATATCCGCACCAACATATCCCGATGCTGAAGGAAGAAGCGTTACAATTCCACCTGGATTTATGCTTATATTAATATCTTTACCTTTAAAATTAAGTTCATTTAAAAATACGGATCTATAAGGTGCCCTGGCTATAGATTTTGGATTTACACCTAAAAATAAATGAAGCATTGTTGTATTTGCAGCAATCATAATACGATATACATTATTTCCACTAAATTTTCCATCTAAAAGTTCACTTACCATACCATTAATTTTATTAACTATAGTATCTCTAAGTATTTCCGTTCCATTTTCATTGTTAATGCAGTAACTTATTCTTGTTAATACATCTCCACCATATTGAGTTTGAGGATTTAAAGAAGATACCTTATTTAATACTTCACCATCTTCTAAATTCACTAAATAAGCAGACATTCCTGTAGTTCCAATATCAATTGCCACTCCTAATATATCTCCAAAATATTTTCCAATATCTAAAAGATAATTATTACAAACAACACCTTGTATCTCTTCAGCATTTTCTTTCTCAAGCTGAGCAATCTTTTCATATATGTCCACAGAATTTATATCATAATCAATAAATTCAACATAAGGCGTAGAATTTTTCTTATCTTTCATAGGCAATTTTACTTTTTTAATTGAACTATCTATTTCTGCATCTACTGAATATCCTCTATTTATTGTTTTAAGAACCTTTTTAGAATTTAATAACTCTACCTCCACATCGCCTTTAACTCTAGCAAGACATGCCAATCTAATATTATCTTTTTCATGGGTAAATTTCTTTTCTTCAGCAGTAGGAGGATATAACTCCCCTACTACTTTAACCTTGCACTTACCGCACATGCCTATGCCGCTGCATGGAGTTTCAATATGGAGACCTGCCTTTCTTATGCAATCTGTTAACTTGGTTCCTTTCTCTACTTGAACTTCAATATTTTCATTTTTAAAAACCACTTTAACCATTACTCATATATCCCCTTCTTAACATACTCTGTCATAGCTTTCAAATTATCCACAGGCGTCCCCATACTTAATCCACAGGCAGGGGATACAATATCCGTTCCTGAATCTATACAATTTTTAGTTATAGATATTATTTTTTCCCTCTTTCCTGTATGAAGCAATTGCGTATTCACATTTCCCATAAGTCTTGTGCTTATTCTTCTTCTTGCATCTCTTAAATTTACTATAGAATCAAAGCTAATTGCATCTGCACCTATTAAATTAAGACTATCTATTATAGTCCTTGTATTACCACAGATATGAATAATCACAGGAACATTTAATTTATGTATAGCAGATATAATTTCCTTATATAATGGTACTGCAAACTTTTCGAAGTTTTTACTTCCAAGTATTTCTCCTGTAGCTGTAGGATCTGAAATTGCTATTACATCAGCACCTGCTTTAATCATTTCAATAGCATATTCTATTAAATAATCATTTACATACTTGAAAAATTTGTATAGCTTTTCCGGTTCTTTTCTTATCATTTTAAATGCCATAAGAGGATCTACTATCGATGTTGCTGTGCTTACATGTCCAGTTATACTTCCAATCACCGGTACTTCATCATTTTTAAGCTCATTTATAACTTCAAGTACCATCTTCATTCTCTTTTCCTCTTTAGGCACAACTGAATATTCGGCCATTATATCCTCTAAAGGATTGCTATTATACTCCATAACTCTTGGCTCTACAAATTTGTTTCCTACATCAAGTTTCACTCCAAGAGGCTCCGCTTCAATAGTCATGCAATATGGAACCCCATAGTTTTCAAACCCCGTAAGCTTATAAACCTTTTTTGCTGCTTCAATCATAGCCTCTTTTTCTGTATTATGATTTCCAGTAATGTGGTCAAGTGTTTCAGTTACACATGCATTTAACATTCCACCAGGACAAATAACTGGTGGTCTATCAACTTTTTCTCCTTTTAAAACCCTTAATAGTCTTTCTTTCTGATTCACTACAAAGACGTTGCCAATAATCTATAAAAATCTTTAAATGAGCAAATTTTATAACAAATTATGAAATTAAAATAGACATTTATAACATCCTAGTGTATTATATTTCTGCTAAATTTCTCTGCTAAATTTAATCGATTCTCTTTTTATAGATTTATTGCAACAGTTCACCTCCTATTTCTGATAGTCATAAGTTCCATAAATTCTTACTGAATCCACCAATGCATCTATATTTTCAAAAGGTACTTTCTTAGGAATTTCACATCCTGAAGCTAAAATAAATCCACCTTCATACCCTTCCATTTGTTCTATTGTCTTTTTACATATTTCTAATATTTCTTCTCTTGTTCCAAATAACAATTCATTTGCTGGTGTTATATTTCCAAGTATTACTGCTCTACCTGCAACTTTTTCTCTTGCTATATTCAAATCGCAAATATCTATACTTAAAATATCAGCACCTGTATCTGCCATAAGATCAATAATTTTGTGGGTTTTACCACAAATATGTAGCGGAATTATTGTATTTAAACTATGAGCTAAATCTATTAATTCTTTAGTGTAAGGCAAAGAAAATTTCTTATACATTCTAGGGCTAAGCAAACTTCCTGATGAAATTGGTTCTAAGATTATAGGAACTGCTCCATGAGCTATAACTTCTTTCATGAAGTTTTTACAAGTTTCAGTAGTCATTTTAAGTAACTCAATACAAAATTCAGGATCATTATACATATCCTTTACGAAATTTTCAGTTCCTCTTAATGTTGCTGCAGTAGATAATGGGCCTGAAAAACATACCGCTGACACTATCTTGTCTCCAAGTTTTTCATTTAATATATCTAAAGCTTGATAAAATACAGGAAACTTTCCATCGTTTTTATCCGCAATCTTGATTTTGCTCAAATCTTCTCTTGACTTTATTACATGATCAAGGGTACATGCAGGCTCGTCTTCATAATATGCTAGCTCCTGTCCCATAGCTTCTGCAACAAAAGATGTGTTTGTAAAAAGATATGATAAATCATACTTAAATCTTTCATAGGCTGCAATATAAGAATCTGCCATAACTTGAGGATCTAACTGAAACTCATTAATGGTTTTACCTATCAAATGAGATGCATTTGCTGTTACAATTGGCATACAAGGGATTCTGTCCACAGGTTTACCTTGTAAAAATGCCATAACCCTATCTTTAGATATCATTATATCTTCCCTTACGTGCATCCTACGCTACCCCCATCATTGCTTTTGCTTTTCTCACTGCCTCATTAGCATCTTTAGTATATAAATCGGCACCTATTCTTTTCGCAAAATTACTAGATATTGGGCCTCCTCCAATCATAACCTTATATTTATCTCTAATACCGTTTTCATCTAACTTATCAATTACTGTTTTCATTCCATCCATAGTGGTAGTCATTAATGTTGACATACAAATAATGTCTGCTTCAATTTCTTCTGATTTTTCTATAAATTCATCTAATGGTACATCTCTTCCTAAATCATGTACCTCAAATCCCGCTGCTTCCATCATTATTCTAACAAGATTTTTTCCAATATCGTGTGTGTCACCTTCAATTACTCCTATAACCACTTTAATAGGTTTCTCTACTACAGATTTATCTAAATAAGGCTTAACTTTGTCCAATCCCGCATTCATGGCATCTGAACATATTAATACTTCTGGTAAAAAATATTCCTCTTCTTCATAAAGTCTTCCGACTTCATTCATTCCTGCTATAAGGCCATTTGTTATTGTTTCATAAGCAGGTATTTTCAGTTCTAAAGACTTATCACATAACTCAACTACTGTATCCTCTTCCATTTCAATCACTGCTTCTGCTATGTTTTTAAATAAAGTTCCTTTTTCCATGTTACACTCTCCCAACTTAACTTTTTTCTGAGTATTTTCTTTGAATTATACTTGTTACACATATGATTTTCTACAGCTATGGATAATTTCTATAGAAAGTGAATTATCTATTATTTTTTAACTATTTACAACTATTTTCCTATTTTTTTATAACTTTATCTTGGGATAAAAATTGGGGACAGTTAACAACTATTATATAAATTAGGGACAGTTAACAACTATTACAATTTATTTAAACCCCTTAAATATTCATTCTATTTAAGGGGTTTAAAGGGATAAAATTTATTTAATACTATATACAATTTTATTTAAGGCATTTTTCCTAAATTCATAGGTTTTAAAGCTTCTTCAATTTGTTCTACATTTTTTCCTATACTACTTTCTACTGCTGCTGTTATGCTTCCTTCAACTATTGGACAATCAACTATTCTGATTTTACTTTTCTTACTATCATCCATACACTCTATTGCCATCTCCGCATTCATAAAGGCACTACCTAAATCAAAGATGATAATTACTCCATTTTCTGAATACACACTTTCTATAGCACTGATTATTTTCTCTACATCAGTACCAATTCTTCCATCTCCTGTACCTCCTGCTGTGGCTATAGGAGTCTCTGGTGCCATTTGCTTTGCTAGCTCCTCTACTCCATCTACTATATTTTTGCTATGTGAAATTATCACTATTCCTACCATGTATTTTCTCCTTCTATTTTTAATTGACAATTTATCTAACTCTATTTCTTTCAATATAATTTGTTTATATCTGATTTATTTCTAATTTATTTTTTTCAATATAGTTTATTTATACCTAATTTATTTCTTCATAAATAGTTTCAATTATTATTGCAGACGAGGTAGCTCCTGCATCTTGATGCCCTATACTTCTTTCTCCAAGATAACTTGCTCTTCCTTTTTTAGCTATTATTTCTTTAGTATATTCCACTCCTTCATATGCGGCTTCTTTAGCTAACCTTAGAACTTCCTTAGTTTCAAGACCCTTCTCTATTCCTTCCCTGGTAGCATTTAAAGCTGGTTCTATAGCATCAATCATAGTCTTCTCTCCAACTTGTCCCTTACCTCTCATCTTTATTCCTTCAAGGGCCTCCTCCAATATTTTTACAAAATCATTTATATCAATCTCAGCTTTTCCACTTACCGCCGCTGATGCTTTCATAAAAGCAGTACCATATAGTGGACCTGAAGCTCCTCCTACATTAGATACTAAAGCCATGCCTGCTTTCTTTAATATACCTGCTACATCACTTCCATCATCATCTTTTAATTTTTCTACTACAGCTTTAAAACCCTTACTCATGTTTAATCCATGATCTCCGTCACCTATAGTAGCATCTAATTCTGAAAGATATGCTTTATTTTCATCCATCTTGTCGCTTATTTTCTCTAATATCTCTATAACTCTTTTTCCTTTAATACTCACAATATTACTCCTCTCAGGCTTTAAAATATTTTCTATTTACAACTATAATATTTACAACTATAATGTATCAATTATACAATTATATAACTATGCAACTATATAACTATATAACTTTAAAAGCTGGTGTATCTGCCGGTGCATCTAATAATTGTTTTAATTCATCATCAAGTTTTAAAATAGTCACTGAAAATCCTGCCATTTCAAGAGATGTCATAAATTCACCAACAAAAGTTCTATGGGTTTTTACTCCCTTTTTCTCTAGCATCTCATTAACTTTTTTATTTACAATATATAGTTCCATAAGAGGTGTTGAAGCTAAGCCATTTATCATAACTGCTACTTCTTCTCCATTATTCAACGGCATATCTTCAAATATTTTGTTCACTAAATGTTCAGTTATTTCATCTGCTGTTTTAATTTCTTCCCTATGCGTTCCAGGTTCGCCATGGATACCCATACCAATCTCCATCTCATTATCTCCTAGGGTAAAGTTTGGCTTTCCTGCCGCTGGCACTGTACATGAAGATATAGCCATACCCATACTTCTTACATTTGCTATTACTTTTTCTGCTACTGCTTTTACCTGTTCTAAACTGCCACCATTTTCTGCCTTAGCTCCTGCTATCTTGTGTACAAAGACCGTTCCTGCTATACCTCTTCTTCCTGCTGTATAGGTACTATTCTCCACTGCTACATCATCATTTACAACTACAGCTTCCACCTTTATTCCTTCCATATCCGCCATATCTTTTGCCATTTCAAAGTTCATAATATCTCCGCTATAGTTCTTTATTACTAATAATACCCCCTTTCCTGAATCCACAGCCTTAACAGCCTCATATACTTGATCTGGTGTAGGTGATGTAAACACCGCTCCTGCCACCGCACCATCAAGCATTCCTTTTCCTACATATCCACCATGAGCTGGTTCATGGCCACTTCCCCCTCCACTTACTAAGGCTACCTTGCCTTCCACTGGAGAATCTACTCTAACTAAAACATCAGCATTCTCTAATTTTCTAATATATTCCGGATGTGCAGCTACCATTCCTTTTAACATATCTTCCACTACTAAATTAGGATTATTTATTATTTTTTTCATAGCCCTCTTCCTCTCTTTTTTAAAATTTAGTATACTGTTATTAGTATAATGTTATTCATAGAAGTTAAATTATCTTTATCTCTGGAGCTGTTGCACTAAGAATAGATACTACAATATATTGTGCTAGTTTTAAATTTTTAGGACAATATGTCATATGTAAATTCTTTAATTAGGCAGCCCCTTTTTTACTTTTTTATATTATTTTTAATGAACAATTATATTATTAGAATATTGCGTTAAATATTATAGCTCCTACAATTCCTCCTACTATAGGCCCTAAAACTGGTATCCATGCGTAAGCCCAATCTGATTTTCCTTTATTCTTTATTGGTAATATAGCATGTGCAATACGTGGTGCTAAATCTCTAGCTGGGTTTATTGCATAACCTGTAGTACCTCCTAAGCAAAGTCCTATTGCCCATACTAAAATTCCTATAGCAAAAGGTGCCATTCCATCTGCCAGCTTCTGTGATGTTATTCCTAATATTCCAAATACCAAAACTGCTGTTCCAAGTGCTTCACTTAAGAAGTTAAATAAATTATTTCTAATAGCTGGACCTGTGGAAAATGCCGCAAGTATAAGCCCTGCATCCTCTGTTTCTTCAAAATGCTTATAATAGTGAATCCAAACAAGTACAGCACCTATAAACGCTCCTATAAACTGTGCTGCCAAATAACTTGGTACTTCTGTCCATGAAAATTTACCTATAGCTGCTAAACCTAAGGTTACTGCAGGGTTAAGATGTGCTCCACTTATACTACCTACTATATAAACTGGTATAACTACTGCAAATGCCCATCCTGTAGCTATTACTATCCAACCTGAGCTTTCTCCTTTTGATTTTCTCAAAACCACATTGGATACAACTCCATCTCCTAATAATACTAATAATAATGTTCCTATAAGCTCTGCTAAAAAGTGTGTCATAAAATTTTCTCCTCCTTTTTGTTTTAGGATTTATTTTTTACACTTTTATATATGAGCAATATCTATGCCAAAATTAATGTCTTAATCTAAGATTATTTTTAAACCTTGTGTTTGCAACCCTTTTCATAGATTTCTTTAGTAAACATTTACATATTTATCTTAAAAGCAATTCTTTTTATTGCAAAAAGTATCATGCTGTTCTTTTTTACCATGATACTTTTTACCAATATGATATTTATTTCTTATATTATTCAACTTTGGCAATTATAAAATATAAATATAAAACTTAAAATGAAGAATAAAGCTCTTTTAGAAACTAACTATAATTGAAATTTTCAAGTAAGTAATAGGTAAGAGCTAAGAAGTAAGAGTTAAGGATAAAACTCTAGGAGTTTTTTATAATTAATTTGCAAATAAATAAGACCATCTAGTAATAGTTGTGGTGAAAATTCAGCTTTGCTGAATTTTCACCACAACTATTACCTTTTACCTATTAGTTCTTATCTTTTCACTCTTACTTCTTACTTTTTACCTCTTACCTACTATTTTACATTCTAAATTCAAAACCCCTATTAATCTAATGTAGAGCTTGAACTTTATATGCGAAAGTTGAGTTATATTATTACCTAATTTTCTTTTTTAAGTATCCATATATATTTTTTAGTATCCAACTATCTTTTTTATGCTAAACTTCCTTTATTAGTTCCAAACTACCTTTTTTCAATGCCAAATTTTCTAGCTTTAGCCGCTACGGTTTTATGAGTTAGCCCTAAAGCCTTTCCCGCAGCATTGTAACTACCATATTTTTTTAAGGCCTTTTCTATTATTATCTTTTCATACTCCTCTAAAGGTAATATTTCTTCCTCTTCAATAATCTTTTCTATATAATTATTTTTTATAGGTTTAATTATGCTCTCCACTCCATTGATCTCTCCCCTCATATAAGGTGGAAGATCTGTTATATGGATAATATTATTTTCATTTAGTGTCATTACTCTTTCCACTAGGTTTTCCAATTCCCTTATGTTTCCAGGCCATTTATATTGTAACAAGGCCTCCATAGCTTCATTAGTTACTAAATCTATTTTTTTGTTCACTTTTTTACTGGTCTTACTTATAAAGTGTTCTAATAATGGCGCTATATCTTGTTTTCTTTCTCTTAAAGGTGGCAAAAATATAGGAATTACATTTAACCTATAGTATAAATCCTCTCTAAACTCCTTATTTTTTACCATCTCTTCTAAATTCCTGTGAGTAGCCGCTATTATTCTTACATTTATTTTTATAGTTTCTTCTCCGCCAACTCTTTGAAATTCTTTTTCCTGAATTACTCTTAATATTTTAGCTTGCATATTTTTATCCATTTCACCTATTTCATCTAAAAATATAGTTCCATTTTGAGCTAACTCAAACTTTCCTAACTTTCTTTTTATAGCCCCTGTAAAAGCACCTTTCTCATGACCAAAAAGTTCACTCTCCAATAAATTTTGCGGTATAGCGGCACAGTTTACTCTCACAAAAGGACCCTCACTGTTTGTACTTGCAAAATGTATTCCTTCTGCTATCAACTCTTTTCCTGTGCCACTTTCGCCTCTTATTAATATAGTGGTATTAGTTCGCGCTGCTTTAAAAGCCGTAGCCAAAGCATCTATAATTTTTCCACTATAACCTATGTATTTTGAAAAAGCTGAATCAGGTTTCTTTGTTCTTATAAGTTCTTCTTCTAAATATTCAGCCTTTGCTGATATCTTATTTAACTTTTCTGATAAATTCTGAATTTCTGTTACATTCTTTATTACTGATACTGCCCCTGTTATTTTCCCGTCAATAATTATAGGATTAACATTAGATACTATATTTATCCCATTTTTCTTATAACTTATGGCACCAATAATACTCTTCCCTGTCTTAAGCACCTTACTTCTAGCTCCATTAGGAGAAATTTCTTTAATATTTTTATTTATTAAATTCTCTTCTTTCTCCTTTAAAATTCTAACATAAGCTTTATTTACATAGGTTACATACCCATATTCATTTATAACACAGATTCCATCTTGTACAGCTTCTAATATTAACTGTAATCTTTCTTTTAACTCCCTTACTTCTTTTAATTCATCTTTTACTTTTTCAAGGTTAGAAATGTCTCTAAATACAGATAGAGCTCCTTTAGATTTTTCATCAATTATTATAGGTATTCTATCAATAAGAAGTATCCTACCATTTATTATTTCCCTTACCATTCTTTCAGATCTACCAAATTTATTTATATTATGCAGATTAGATTCTGGTATAACTGTATGTACTTTTTTACCCAGAACTTCCATAGCAGATATTTCTAGTATTTTTTCTGCTTCATTATTAAATATATTGATCAAATCATTTTCATCTGTTACAATAATGCCATTTGGTATATTACTAAATACTTGTTCTAAAGTTATTGTATTATCATTTATTATACTATCCACTTCATTTATTGTTGTTTTATCTTCTAAATTAAAATCACTTTGTAAAACATCACATAAAATATCTAAAGCTTCATTTGGGTTTTCCCCATGAGCTTCTACAGTTATTTTTTCACCTTTTCTTACTTTCAACAAAACTAATGGCATTAAACTGGTAGCAGGTACTTTTTTCTTGTTTTTATATATTATAAAAAATTCCACATTATATTTTTTCTGAAGCTCACTTACCTTATGAACAACCATAGCTAAAACTCTAGCATGCAGCCCTTTACCATGTTTTATAACTACATCTCTATAAAGCACCAATATCTATCACCTCCTAATAAATATAGTTTACACATTATTTGTTTTTTCATGAATTCACCTTAATTAATCATGAACATTTATTTATTCAATTATATACTATACTTACAGAAATATTTAAACTGAAATAACTGGAAATATTGCCTTCTAAATATTGACCAAAGAATTGAAAAATTATTAACCATCACTATTTAGCCTACAATAAAGGCTCAAAACCAAAATATGTTCTTGACACATTAATCTACCAAGAACACACTCTAGTATTGAGCCTTAATTTTATTTTAATTTTATAAAAAAATTTCACACAATCGTAAAAAATACCATACTATCAGATTTTTACACATTCTATAGTATGGTATTAATATGAAATTTGAGTACAACAAAAATGCTTAACCTATTACTTTAACTAATTATAAGAATAGAAACAAACATAAAAAAACGGGAAAATCTGGGATGGGAAATTGCTATTTTTCTCTAACAGTTATTAACTGTCCCCATTTACACCTTCATTTACACCTTTAACGTTAGTTAATTTTAACCTTCCCCATTGCTGCCCAAAACTCATTGCTACTCCCAAAAACATACCAACTACTGCTGGAATAACCCAGCCTAAGCCTTCCGAATAGAGAGGTAGTCTGCTAAATAAATCATTGATCATGCCTAATTTTATGCCTGTTTGTCCTAGTGCATCAACTACACTTACAACCCCAGTAAATAATATGGTTAAACCATAAATTATAGAGTCTCCTTTAAATAAATTGTCTAATATAGCAAGTACTATAAGCATTATTGCTATAGGATAGATGGCCACTAGTACTGGTACTGATATAGCAAGAATTTTTGTAAGTCCCATATTTGCAAGCCCCATGCTAGAAAGAGCTAATATTCTAACCCAATTTTTATATGATATCTTGTTAGTTAATGTAGAAAAATATTGACTACAAGAGGTTATAAGTCCAACACAAGTTGTCAAACAAGCTAAAGTAAATATAACTCCTAATAAAACTGCTCCTGAACTTCCAAAAATATATGTAGTAACATTTGTTAAAGTTTGAGCCCCATTTTTAGTAGCCCCAAATCTTCCGCCGCTAGTAGCTCCTAAATGTGCAAGCATTGAATAAATAACTATTAACAAAGTTCCTGCTATAGCACCAGCCTTTATAGAGTATGACACAACCTGTTTTTCATCCTTAACCCCTCTTGATTTTATAGCTAATGCAATAACTATTCCAAAATTTAAAGCTGCTATTGTATCCATTGTTAAATACCCTTCTAAGAAACCTTTAACAATGGGAGAATCCACATATGCCCCTGTAGCTTCACCATAACCCCCTAGTGGTTTAAAGAAAGATCCCACAAACATAAACAAAATTAGGGATAACAAGGTAGGCGTCAAAACCTTACCCATGCGGTCTACTAGCTTTGCTGGTGATAGTGAAAGCCAATAGGCCACCATAAAAAATACTAATGTAAATAAAAATAATGCTAAAGTTTTTGATATACTTCCTGCTAAATATGGTGCCACCGTCATTTCAAAAGGCAAGCTGCCTGCCCTTGGAATACCTAAACAAGGTCCTATAGATAAATATATTAAAACTGTGAAAACACTAGCAAATACCGGATTAACTCTTTTAGCTAAATTACTAAGTCCTCCAGATTTTGCAACTGCAACTACCCCCAAAATTGGGAATCCAACTGCTGTTATAAAAAAAGTAGCCATTGCCTTCCAAGTTGCAACACCTGCTGATTGCCCTAAAAATGGAGGAAATATTAAATTTCCTGCCCCAAAAAATAATGAAAAAAGCATTAAACCTATTAATAATAAGTCCTTCTTTTGTAAGTCTTTCATGTCAAAATTCCTCCTTAGTTATGTTTCTGTCTTTTTACTAACTGATAATGTTAAATGTAGTATTAAAATTTCTGATTTAGATAATTCATAATCTACACTTTTCTAACTTATAATGTCCTCTTCTATATCCATAAAATCAGCCCCCTAGTATAATAATTTATCGTCTTAAACTACTGCTTGGTGCTATGAGCTCCTATGCTGACTCAAACTGCTGCTTAGCCTTATCAACTGCCATATGAAGCTTTCACAGATTGGCGCACACCCGCACCCATGCTAAATCCTGAGTGCATATAAAAAACCCGTCCCTTGAAAAACAAGGGACGGGAATAATCCGCGTTACCACCCTAATTCTATAAAATAAGCTTATAACAAATAAACTATTTCATAGCACTCAGTTACGTATCCATCAATACGATTCTCTTTTAACGGTAAGAAACTCCGACAAAGCTTACTAAAGTTCAGCTTTGCTTCTCAGAGGTGATTTTCAGCTATATCTTGAACATTGGCTTGCAGCAAAATGCCAACTCTCTGTGGAACAAAATATTACTTACTTCTTCTCTTCATCGAATTTATTTTATTTATTGTTAATATAATATATGCTTATTTGCTATATGTCAATATTTTTTTAATCAATTAATTTACACTTCTAAGTGTTTTTATAACTACTGCTCGATCATTATTAAGTTGCGAAAAAGTTTTAAATTCTGGATTATCATTAAAATTATCACCAGGGAAAGTTACACCTGTAGGCCCACCGATAAGATATTTCTTATCATTTATTACCTTTATTTTATCTATTCCACCTATACTGTCTAAAAATTTTCCATCGTTATAATCATGAATATCAGTAGTTATTATAAATAAAAATCCATCTTCACTATCTAAATTGTGTTTATTTCTCATATAAACCCTCACTTCTGTTCCATTATCTTTTATAAAATATTTATTTGCCCAACTTGCTGGCATATCAAAACAGATTCCTAACTTTTTATTTTTATAAGTAATTGGTTTATTAGATACTTGTTTTTTTTGTATACCTTCTTTTTTAGTAGGATTAACTTTATTATTTTTAATTTTATTTTGTTTCACTAATTGTTTTTTTGCTGGTTTATTTTTATTATTTATATTTTTTTGTGTTACTTTATTATAACTTTTTTTTAATTTATTCTCTTTTATAAAAGTCTTTTCTATTTTAGGTTTTTCTTCAGCTTTAGTTCCACTTTGACTTAATTTTTTATCTTGACTTGAATCTGCTAAACTAATTTTAGGTTGAACTTTTTGTTTTGATGACTTACATTCTGGTTTAGAAATATTAATAGCATATATGACAAATCCACTTGTGAAAACTGTAATTATAACAGCACAAGCTATAATAACTTTTAATTTTTTTATATTTGGTATTTTTATTTTAGAAAATATAGTCCTTTTCATATTACCTCCTAATTCCTTTTTTAAATATTATTTACTTATATGGTACCACTCTATTCCTTTTTCTTCAATATATATCCATTAATTCTAATTAAAATAAGGATTTAAAAAAATATAATCTTGTGCCTAGTTACATATTTTTACTTTGATATAAATTAGAGCATATTTTAATAATATGTAACCATTAGCATTCATAGATTGGAATTAATATACTATTAAGAAAATTAATATTAAAATTTACACATAAATTTTGCAATGAAAAAATCAGCAACCTATGCTTTAGTGTAATTACCAAAAATACACAACAAGGAGACTACTGACTAATTATATTATGTTATTTCAAAAAAGCCCTTCACAAATCTCATTTTCAATTGTATAATAAAAATATATTTATCAATAAAATTTATTTTATCGATAAATATATTTTTATTAATATTAATAGCTAGATACTAAAAATAAGAATTGAAAATAATTATCCCACAAAAATCATTACATTACCTGAGTTATGAAAATTCTCCTCATTGTACCTTTTTGTGGTTTAATCATAAAATAATTTTTTATCATATGTAAATACATATAAATAAACAGTTTAGTAAGCTAACACACTAACTGTTTTAAGGAGGTCTAAATTATGTTAAAAAGCAAACGCTTAACTACCCCACAGGAAGTTAAAACTTTTTCAAATCCTTTTAGGTTTAAAATCATAAATTTATTTACTCAAGGAAAAACTCCACTAACTGTAAAGCAAATGGCGGATAAGCTTGGGCAGGTTCCGTCAAAAGTACATTACCATGTAAAAGCTCTTGAAAAAATAGGTGTGCTTGAAATTGTAGAAACTAAAGATAATTCTGGTATAACAGAAAAATACTATTTACCTACCGCTGAAAATTTTTATGTAGATCAAGTAGTTAAAACCAGCAAAAATAATGTTTATGATGATGGACAAGACGATTTCATAGGGGTAATAACCAAAGAAATAATAAAAAACCTTGATGATTTTAGGGACAACGTTAATCCAAATGAGGATGCAGGAAGACTTGTAAGCAATCTAGAGGGATATCTAACTCCTGCTGAAACAAGAGAATTACATGATATGTGCGTAGATTACATAAAAAGTAGAAAAAGAACAAAAGATTCTAAACCTTTCTTTTGTAGTCTATTAACTATAAAAAAATTTAATAACACTAAATAAAATTTATTACTTGATATTTAATATTAATAAAAATGGGGGCTGTAAATATGAAATCATTATTAAAAAATAGAAGCGCTATGTTATTGACAATTTCAAGAGCTTTTTCTAGGTCTGGAGATGCTCTTGAAACTCTTGCTCTTCTTTATCTTGTTTATGACTTAACCGGTTCTGGACTTGCAATGGGAAGCTTAATGCTTTTTAGCGTTCTTCCTAATGCTATAATAAGCCCTTTTGCTGGAGTAGTTGCAGATAAGTATAATAAAAAGAAAATTATGTTCATTGCTGAAATCACAAGAACTATATGTATATTAATTATTCCTATTTTAATGTACACAAACTCCATTGCACTATGGCATATTTATTTAATTTCCGTAATCGTATCCATAGCTGAAAGTTTCTTTGAACCTACAGTAGGCATAACCTTTGTATTAGTTGTAGGTAAAGAAAATATGCCTTTAGCCAACAGCGTTGGTACTACTTTAAACCATATCATGCGAATTGTTGGCTATAGTTTAAGCGGTATCATTATGACAACCATAGGCAAAGAACCTCTTTTTATCATTGACTCTTTAACCTTTCTCCTATCAGCTATTACTGCTATAATTATTACTATTCCTAATATGGAGAAAACAAAGGATGAAGAAGCAAATAACTTCATACAGGAACTTAAAAGTGGGTTTTCTTATGTAATTAAAAATAACTTAATTGTGGTTATTCTTTTTGTTGTACTTTTAGCTCAATTTTTAAGTACTCCTCTTGAAACTTATATTCCACTTATAATAAACAAAGTTCTAAAAGTTTCAAACACTTGGGCTGGCTACTTTTCCACTGCTACAATTGTAGGCGCATTAATTGGAACCATACTATATCCTGTATTAGTAAAAACCAAAATCAAACTCCAACATGTTTATCTTTTTGGATTATCATTTTTCGCTATAGCTCTAGGATTTAGTACTCTCTTAATTACTCCTTTTTACTTCGCATTTATGTTTTTTATTTGTGGTTTAATTTTATCTCTCATAGGGGTTTGGAGCTTTACAGAAATTCAGTTGCTTGTGGATATAAATTATTTAGGCAGAGTAGGCTCCATAATAACTATGATTTGTTTAATAAGCTCTCCTTTATCTGGAGTAATATTTGGTGCTTTAGCGGACAAAGTATTTATTCCTATTATTTTCAAATACCTTGCCTTAAGCTGCTTAATAATTAGTATTATATCCTATATGTTAACCAAATTTGCTTATAAATCTGCCCCTAAAACCCAGCCAATAGAAGGGTAATCTTGGTGAAAACTTTTTAGGACAGTTAAGAACTTTTCCATTAGTTCTTAACCGTCCTAAATTTGCTTTACCTATCTTTATCATCTATGTTTTTTATTTTTTATGTTTTTCACTTCTTACTTCTTACTTTTTACTTCTTACTTCTTACTTTTTACCTTTTACTTCTTACTTCTTACTTTTTACCTTTTACCTTTTACCTTTTACTTCTTACTTCTTACTTCTTACTTCTTACTTCTTACTTTTTATTTTTTATGCTTGTTTATGACTTCTTAAATATCAGTTATACCTAATTATCTTCTTACATAAACTCTGGGAAAACCTTGTTAAAGAACATATCAAAAAATTTATCTGCATGAACTTCAGTTAAAACATGACAATTAGGTTTTCTTTTATAAAAATTCTTTTCATCCACAATGGTTTGTCCAATAGCTATGCCCTCTGTAACCACCTGAGCATAGGAATGTATTCCCTCAGCCAATGTTTTATCTACGAAATATGCTAAAGCCAATGCATCGTGAACTAAACATCCAATAATCTTTTCCTGCTCCCAGTAAAAATCCAAATAAAATCTTGAAGCATCAAATAAAAACTTTGAAACAGGAGTATTAAAATGTCTAAAAAGTTCCATATGCTCAGGCTTTAACACCACTTTAGAAGTAACATCCAATCCCACCATGGTAAAAGGTGCTTTGATATTTTCCAAAACATACTGTACTGCATGGGGATCTACCCAATAATTAAATTCTCCCACAGGTGAACAGTTCCCAGGAACTCTAAATGCTCCACCCATGGATACAATTTCTTTAACCTTATTGAAAGTTTCCATATCCCTTTCCATAGCAGTGGCCAAATTAGTTAATGGAGCTAAGGAAACTATGCTCACGTCCTTATGGTTTCTTAAGGTTTTCAATATAAAATCTGCTGCATTGTCATGAATTAGGCGTTCATCTACATCCTCTAAAAATGCATTACCTAGACCATCTTTTCCGTGAACCTCACTAGCAGTAACAAGCTTTCTCTTTAAAGGCCCTTCAGCCCCAATATAAACTGGAATATCTAATCTACCCATTAGCTTTAATATTTTTAAAGCATTTTGGGCAGCAGTAATGGCCTGAATATTTCCTCCAAGAGTTGTAATTCCAAGGATATCAAGTTCCTCACATTTTAGTGCCAGAACAAGTGCAAATCCATCATCTATACCTGGATCGCAATCAATTATAATTTTCTTTTTTATCATCTGTATTACCTCATTTCTTTATGTTCTATACATTATTTATTTCAGCTTTATATATCTTATAATAATACCTATGATTATCCCACAAAAGCATTATATTACCTGAATTATGAAATTTCTCTGGAATGACTTGCATAAGAAGCAAAGGAACTGTTTAAATTTAATTTTAGAAATTCTTCTTTTAGACAGATAAAATTATCGTAAGCCTTAAAAGGACGCCAGGCTAGCGAACCTGAGGCAGGACGCTGAATGTGAGCGTTAGATAATTTTATATGGCTAAAAGATTAGAATTTCTTAAATTAAATTTATTGTTCCGAACTCTTATGCAAGTTATGGAGGAGAAATTTCATAATTCCATTACATTGTACCTTATTGTGGGTTAATCATACCTATATGTTTTACTTATTTCCTATTATACTCTAAAAAACCCCTTAAATAGTCACCTATTTAAGGGGTTAAAATATTCACTAATCAAATTATAGTATAGTAATATTTTCTGCTTGTGGTCCTTTTTGTCCTTGAACTACGTCATAAGAAACCTTTTGACCTTCTTCAAGAGTTTTGAAACCATCTGTATTTATTTGAGAAAAATGTGCGAAAACATCTTTTCCATCTTCTCCTGTAATAAATCCAAATCCTTTTTCTGAATTAAACCATTTAACTGTACCAGTCATATAACGTGTACCTCCGAAATTTTATTTTCCTTAAACTTTTTGTAATAATGCACCAATAAAATTTCGATTAATAAATCATTTATTTTATAATACTAATTGAAATATATCTGTGTTATATTATTTACTATTCATTTAAGCAATAGATTGATTATACCATACTTTATTATATAAAGCAATACGTTTTTTACAATTATTTTATTTTAAGTCAACAATACCCGTACAAGATTCAAATAGCCCTTGTAAAATCTCTCTTTACTTACACTAAAGTAAGGTTTTCTTCATTAAATCAATGTTCCTCTTAATCTTATTCTATTTAAAAGGCAAAAGAAACAGCACTGAGAAAAAATGACACATACTTCCTCCAAGTACAAAAACATGCCAAATAGGATGCGCATAACGTAGATTGTCCTTAGAATAAAAATATGCACCTACAGTATAAGTAACTCCACCAGCTACAAGCATAACTAAACTTATAGTTGATATTGAAAAATACAGTTTCTTTAGTGAAATAACTATGAACCAGCCCATAGCTATATAGATTATGGTTGAAATTTTGCCAAGCCTTCCATCCTCAAGTTCTTCATGTTTTCCTAAAACAATTGCTTTAAAAACTATGCCTAAAATTGCAAGTCCCCACTGGATTCCAAATATGGTCCATCCTAAAGGTCCTCTTAAAACAGTTAAAGTATAAGGAGTATATGTTCCTGCAATTAGTACAAAGATAGACGAATGATCAAAAACTCTCAACACTTTCTTTGCTTTTTTAGACTGTATACTGTGATACAAAGTTGAAAATAAATATAAAAGCACAAGGCTAGAACCAAATATTGTGAAAGACACCACATACCAAGCATCCCCATATATAGCGGAAAAAACAATGAGAATTACAAGGGCTGCAATAGCTATAAGTGTCCCCACTCCATGTATTACTGCATTTGCAATCTCCTCACCCTTAGTATAATATTTATTTACCATAAATACTCCTCCATTAATAAAAGCACCTCAAGGATGCATTTTTCAAAATTTTAATTCTTCACAAGCAAAATATATCTTCTTTTATTCATTATCTGTTCATTTGTCATCCATAAATTATTTGTATATATCTAATATTATTATACACCACGGCTCCTAAGGGTGTAAAATTTATCTGCTTATTATATAGAATTACCGTTCACCATTTAATTTGTAAAAAGGTATAAACCCATATGTGTTTCATGACTAAAATATAAGCCACGTATTAGCTAATTCTCAATACATTAACGCCTATTGGCCAATTCTTCTCTATTATAAATTTTAGATTTTATAACTATTTCTTTCATAATGTTGTAAAAGCATTTATTTTTATCCCCTTTTACATCTTCATAAAGTTTTAAAAATTCATCACAGTAATCTCTATCTTTATCTATGTTATTAACCATTTGCAACTGAATTTTATTTACTTGTTCAAACTTTCTCTTTCTTAATGCATTAGAAATATTTAATATATCGGTTTTTATTTTCACTTCATTTTTAAACATATTTTTTCTCCTTATATAAACTTTTTTACTAAATTATAACATAAAACTAACCTAGTTGTAACATTGTATTTCAAAATTCTCATTATATATTACATATATTACCTATATTGCATATCGCATAAGCTAAATAAATAGTTTATAATATACATAATATTTAAAAAAATATATACTCTGATTAACCCACAATAAGGTACAATGTGGTGGAATTATGAAATTTCATAATTCAAGTAATATAATGCTTTTTGTGGGTTAATCATACTCTTTAATAATATATATTTTTTGATATAAATGGTAATTATTATTGGAGGTGAGGATCATAATTAAAGAAATTAAAGCCAAAACCATATTGGGTACTATGAAATCTCCAGATTCTTGGTTCGGAGTAAAATATAATATGAATTTATATAAAGGTTGTGAACACAGATGCATATACTGTGACTCCCGAAGTGAATGTTACCAAATAGAAAATTTTGATGACGTGCTAGTAAAAATAAACGCTGAAGAAATACTAAATAAAGAGCTTAAAGGTAAAAAAGTCAAAGGTATAGTTGGCACTGGTTCTATGAGCGATCCCTATACTCCAGCGGAAGCAAAATACGGATTAACAAGAAAAGCTTTATCTTTAATAGCATTTTATAATTTCTCCGTGCATATTGTAACTAAAAGTAATTTAGTATTAAGGGATTTAGATATATTAAAACTAATTAACAGAAACTATGCCAATGTAGCCTTTACCATTACCACTACAGATGATGCTTTAGCAAAAAAAATCGAGCCTCTAGCTCCATATCCTTCCGAAAGATTTGAAGCTATGAAAGAGCTTTCTAGGGCTGGAATACGCACAGGCGTTACAATGATGCCTATTCTTCCCTTTATTGAAGATAATAAAGAAAATATTGAAAGCATCATAAAAAATACCACCAAATATGGTGGTAAATATATAGTCCCTTGGTTTGGAATGACTCTAAGAGACAGGCAACGCAGCTACTATTACTCAAAACTAAATGCTCTATTTCCTGATTTAAAAGCTAAGTATGAAAATATTTATGGAAATAAATACATGTGCAATGTTCCCAATAATAAATCTCTATATAATTTTTTTAAAGAAAAATGTGCACAATACGGTCTGGGTAGCCAGATGAAAGATGCCTATTACCATGAAAAAATTGAGCAATTGAAGCTATTTTAGTAATAATGTCTTAGAAACAAACGTTTCCGTGAAGTTCTTGGTCTATCGTGAAGTTTTTATTAAATTTATTTACCAAATGGTTATTTATCTATAAATTATCTATAATTATTTCTTTATAATTATTTCTTTTCCCTTTTTACGCCATTTTGCAAATTCAGCTGTAGCTGTAAAAAGTACATCTGTGGATGAGTTAAGTGCTGTTTCGAAAGAATCCTGCAGTACACCTACTATAAATCCCACGCCTACTACCTTCATAGCAATATCGTTTGGAATACCGAACAAGCTACATGCTAAAGGAATAAGTAATAATGAACCACCAGCTACTCCAGAAGCCCCACAAGCAGATACAGCTGACAATACACTCAAGATTACCGCTGTAGCAAAATCCACTTTAATACCAAGAGTATTAACTGCTGCCAGTGTCAACACAGAAATTGTAACAGCTGCACCAGCCATATTAATAGTAGCACCTAAAGGAATTGATACTGAATAAGTATCACTATCCAAACCCAATTTTTTACACAAACTCATGTTTACGGGAATGTTTGCAGCAGAGCTACGTGTAAAGAATGCTGTAATACCACTCTCCTTTAAACACTTAAATACAAGGGGATATGGATTTTTACGAATATTTAGAAATACAATAATTGGATTCACAACAAGAGCAATAAAAATCATACAACCAATTAAAACAGCAAGTAACTGTCCATAACCAAATAACGCCTGTATACCACTAGTAGTAATAGAATCAAATACTAAACCCATAATTCCTAGCGGAGCAAAATTAATAACCCATCTTACCATTTGAGATACTGCATCTGAAAAATTATTAATCATAGTTTTTGTAGATTCAGGTGCACCTCTTAAAGCAAATCCAAGAAGTGTTGCCCAAGATAATATACCAATATAATTTGCATTATAAATTGCTTTTACTGGATTATCAACAACATTTAAAAGCAGTGCTTTTAGAACCTCTACCACTCCTCCAGGCGGCGTCACATTTTGGGCTCCTCCTGCAAGTTCTATACTTACCGGGAATACAAAACTTGCAATAACAGCAACAAGTCCAGCTAAAAATGTTCCCAAAAGATAGAGGAATATAATAGATTTCATATTAGTTTCATGACCACTTTTATGTTGAGATATGGCAGCCATAACCAAGAAGAATACTAGCACAGGCGCAATAGCTTTTAAAGCCCCTACAAACAAAGAACCAAAAATCGCCACTGGCTTTGCTACATTAGGAACTGTTATAGCTAATATAATACCCACTATCAAACCTATAATAATTCTTTTTACTAAACTTAAATTATTCCATTTGTTAATTAAATTTTTCATAACCTTTTCATCCCCTTCTTAAATATATTTTAAACATTTTGCAAGTATAAATGAAATGTGAATATTTTATTTATGCAATAATATTATAGGTAGTCAGTACATTTCACTGCTCAATAACGCACATTATTGAAATTCAAATACGCATTGCATCCTTTTAAATATAATGCTTGTAAAAATATTTTCACTTTATATTCATTAAAAATTATGAGGTATTGATATTGTATCAAATATTCTGAATTTAGAAAAGAGAAATATATTGGAAATTCATATCTATACATTAACACACTATTACTTGTTCCCTCTAACAGCACATATTATGTATTTTTTAATGTAACAAATATTCGAACATAATACATATAAAAGTTAACAGGAAAATACTTTATTACTAAATTTTTCGAACTTTAAATAAGAAATTTATAATTTATATATAGTTTTCTTATGAATACATTGTATCCATACGCTTGACTCTGTAGAAAAATATTGTGAATAATTTAATTATAAAAATTCAAAATAGTAACATAATACTTTTAATATTATTCTTAACTGTATTCGTCATATCACTGATAACACTAATTTATATTATATTTCCAACCCTTTTTATCAATACATTTTTTACTAAAATATGAAATTATAAATTATATTTCCAACATTTGTTTTGTAAAGTTGATAAAAAAATATCACTATGTTATACTTGTTTTGGGTCAATTGTAAATATTTAATATTAAGGGGGAATTTTAAATGAAAAGTAAATTTGTATCATTATTGGTTTGCATGACCACTTCTTTATCTCTTGTATCAATGCCAAAGGTACAAGCTCAAGCCGTTGAATGTCAAAACATTAAGCAAGTTCAATGTTCTAGCACATCAACACAAAAAACTCAAGACAACAAAACGTACATTAAAAAAATTGAACAATCTCCATCTGTATTTTTAGGAGATAAGGAAATTAAAAATGCACCTAAGTATGTTAATGGTATACTTTCGCCTAAAATGTCGAAAAATTCCGACAACATAATGGATTTCTTTGAAATTAATAAAGATATATTTAGAATATCCGATCCAAAGAACCAGCTTGAACTCCTAAGGGATTCTGGTAATGTTTTTAGATTTTCGCAGGTAGTTAACGGCATTACTACTGATAACACTTATATTGTTATTTTTAATGACAACAACCAAATAGAAACTGTTCATGGAGTATTCGATAATAGTCTTTACGAAGCAAATTCTGAAGCAAATGTAACACCTATAATTACAAAAGGACAAGCTTTCCAAATAGCAAAAGCACATGAAATATCAAATATTCATAACGACCCTAGATTACCAGCTGGATCAAAAGAGAATCTTATAAAGACTTTAATTGGACTAGAATGCCCAGACTATAATAAGATTAAAACATATATCTGCAAATATACAGGATATGATGAATTCAAAAAAGGAAAATACTTCAAGACTTATAAGATTGAAAATATGGGACTAGCGGATGTATATGTTTCTGTTACAACAGGTGAGATTATATCAAATAGATCCTTAATAATGTATAACAACTAATTTTATATCTAAAAATATATAATTTTGATTAACCCACAAAAAGGTACAATGCGATGGAATTATGAAATTTCTCCTCCATGCCTTTCATAAGAGCTAGGAACAATAAGTTTAATTTGAGAAATTTCATAATTCAGGTAATGTAATGCTTATTGTGGGTTAATCATAATTTTATTAAGTTACCTTTAATATCATACACTTTCTTCGAGACATTTAAGATAGAATAGCTAAATAGTATACTTATTTGTAATCTATTTAGAGACATACTTATATTTAGGGACAGTTAAACTTAAATAGCTAGATAATATGCAAATTACCAGCTAAAAGTTGTTAACTGTCCCCTATTTTCTCTTTTTTTATTTTCCTTTAACCTACATTTTTTCTGGAGCTTCCATTCCAAGAAGATCAAGTCCTGTCTCTAAAACATCCTTAGTAAGTAGTAAAAGCTTTATCCATGACATCTTTTTATCTATATTTTCTTCTGAAATAATTTTATTATCATTGTAAAACTTATTAAACAGATTAGCTGTGTCATAAATATATTCACAAATTCTGTTTGGGGCCTTATATGCAAAGGACTGCTCAACTGTATCATTGAAGGATGAAAGCTTTAACATTAAATCTCTTTCTACTCCACTATATGGCCTAATAAATTTAGCTCCGTATTTACACATTTCATCAGCACTTTTATTTAAAATAGATTTAATTCTTACTACTGTATATAGTATATATGGTCCGGTATTTCCTTCAAAGGATGAAAATCTATCTAGATCAAATACATAATCCTTTGTAATTTGATTTGACAAGTCCCCATATTTCAAGGCCGCTAACCCAACCTTTCTTGAAATTTCCTCCATTTCAGCTTCGCCAATGGATTTGGTCTCTTTTAATTTTCCCTTTACATTACCTTTTATCATTTTTATTAAATCCTGGAGCCTCATTACCCCGCCCTCTCTTGTCTTGAAAGGCTTGCCATCCTTACCATTCATAGTACCAAAACCTATAAAGTCAAGTTTTAGCTTTTCACTTGCAATTTTGGTTTTTTCTGCACATCTAAAAACCTGTTCAAAATGTAAGCCTTGTCTTTTATCAACAACATAAATTATTTGATCCGGATCATATTCCTTAATCCTCTCCCATATAGTAGCCAAATCTGTAGTGCTATAAAGGGTTGCTCCATCAGATTTAAGGAGTATAAATGGAGGTATTGTATAAGTGTCACCTTCCTTAGCAACATCAATGACTAGGGCTCCCTGGCTCTCATAGGGATAGTTATTTTCTTTAAGGTAATTTATCATTTCTCCTATATATTTCTGACTATCACTTTCTCCCTTCCACAGGTCAAACTCAACATTTAGCTCTCCATAATTCTTTTTAAGGTCTGCAACAGAAACATTTAGTATATGTTTCCAAAGAGCAACATAACCAGCTCTTCCATTTTGCAGTTCATAGGTTGCCTTCCTAGCTTCTTCCATAGCCTCTTCATCACTTTTAGCTAACTTGCTTGCTGCTGGATATATTTCCTCCAGTTCATCTATAGTAAAAGGAGCCTCCTTTGGATAATCTCCTTTAAAGCTTTCATCAAAATATGGCAAATCAGGCTTACGTCTTTGAACCTCAGAAATTACCATACCTATCTGCAATCCCCAGTCCCCTAGATGTACATCTCCTATGACATTATGCCCTAGGAACCTAGAAATTCTCTTTATACTCTCACCAATTATTGCTGCACGAAGATGCCCTACATGAAGGGGTTTTGCAACATTTGCTCCGCCATAATCAACAATTATAGTTAAAGGCTTTGTGGCCTCCGTACATCCAAGTTTTTTATCATTATGCATATTATTTAAATAGTCTATTATGAAACTGTCTTTTAGTACAATATTTATAAAACCAGGCATGACAGCAGTAACAGCTTCAAACTCCTCATTATTCTTTAATTTCTCTACAATTTCATTTGCAATGTTAATAGGCGGTTTCCTATATTTTTTTGCCGCTACCAAAGCTCCATTGCATTGAAATTGACAGAGATCAGGACGATTTGATACATTAACCCTGCCATATTCTCTATCATATCCGCATTTTTCGAATTCTTCTTGAACCAGATTACTTAATTTCTTGATTAAATGTTCCATTTTCTCACCTTCCAATAATTTTTAATACTTTTTTAATCTTTAAACATACATTCAAACACACAAAGACTTTTTAATAATTTTGTTTTTGCATGTTTAAACACACAAAGTTTTTTTAATACTTTTTTCATAGTTACTTTTTACTATTTAGTTTTAAATAACTCATTAGCTTTCTAAAATTTAAAAGCATATGATTATACTACAAAAGTATTACATTACTTGAATTATGAAATTTCTCTAGATTACTCCAATAAAAAAACCCATCTCTTTACTTAGAGACGGGTGTAATTCCGCGGTACCACTCAAATTGACTAAAACATAGTCCACTCAAAACTTTAACGCAGCTTGCGACTTACCCTCACAAATTCACCTATACTAAAACCATGCTCTAAAGCCGTGCTGTACTTCAAAGTCATACTGTACTTTAAAGGCGCGCTATACTTTATAAGCCCACTTGTTCATTGCTACATTGCTAGGCTCATTTGCTCATAGCTACTTTGCTAGGCTTATATAATCCGGCTACTTTACTGGGTTTATTTACTCATAGCTAGGTCTGCTCAGGCAGTTCCTCCCAGGTCCTTTTCACCACAATCTTTCTTGCAGAACTTCCACTCTGTTCCTGCTCGCTGTAAGAAATCTTCATGGCTACTTTCCTCTTCTTAGGATTTTTGGATATTCATTTGTTACCATATTATAGCCTAATACAACATAGTTGTAAATATAAAACTTCTTAACCGTCCCCATTTTCCTTATTTATCCCCCATTCACATACTATTGTAATCTTATTATTTTCAAAATTAGATCTTATAGAGCCATTCATCTTTTCCATTAAACTCTTTGCTATGGATAACCCAAGCCCTGTGCCTTGTCCTTTTCTAACTTTATCAGCCCTATAAAATCTATCAAACATATAGATAACATCTTTCTCATCTATATATGTACATATATTCGAAATAGACAAAGTAACTGTGCCTCTAAATTCTTCTACGTTTATTTCAACATACTTTTGGGAATATTTTAATGTGTTAGAAAGCAAATTATCTATTATTCTCTCCAAACTATTTTTATCTCCATTTATGAAAATAGATTCCTTTGGGATATTTATAATAGGTTCTATTCCCTTTGTTTCAAAGGCTTCATAAAAAGATAAAATCTCATCCCGTATTATATTAGTTAAATTTAATTTTGTAATTTTTAATTTATAATCATTACTTTCTATAAAAGCTAATTCAAAAAAATCGTTTATAAGAACATTTAATTTATCTGTTTTATTTTTTATTACCCCTAAAGCCTCTTCTTTATTTATCTCATCATTTTGAAGGAGTTTTAAATACCCAATTATTGATGTTAATGGAGTTCTTAAATCATGAGACATATTAGCTATACCTTGCTGTAATGTGTTTTCAAACTGAACTTTTTCCTGTTCACTTTTTCTATAAAGTTCTAAAAACTCATTAGTTTCATAGGCTAAATTTTCTATATCTTTATCATATATTTCAGTAGTAATTTTTTTACCTGTTTTCTTCTCTCTAAATTCTCTGATTTGCCTAGCAATATCCCTTATTTGTTTTTGATTTAATAATAATTTAATTAAAACTGTTATGAAACTTACTAAAAGCAAACTAAAAATTAAAATAACAATTATGTACATAATATTCATCCTTAAAAAGAAAATTATATTTTATGCATGTTTTCATACTATTTCAATCACTTTATATCTAATTTACTTAAATATTTTCTCAAAACCATAGTAATCACAAAAATTGTTACTAATGCTGAAACTACAGAGATTATAATTGCATTTTTAGGTGCAAATGGTGCTATGCCTATGGTAGCAGCTCTATATGGAAGAAAAGCAAATATATGCTCATTATTTAAAAGCATAGGAATAAACATCACAACCGGTGAAGCTAAGGTTACTATAATACTTTTTGATATAACAGAAACAGCTGCTATTATTAATGTAGTGGCAATGCTACAAAGTAATTCAATAAATATTATTCTAATTAAATATAAACCTAAATTAATTTCACCAAAATCATTAAAACCATAAACAGCAGAAAAAATTATTCCCATAATAACCACTGTAACTAATTCCATAAACAAAGAGTAAATTATATAAACTATTATTTTACTTAATATAACTTTACTTCTACTATATCCATAGGTAAAAGTCATATTTATAGTATTATGTTCAAAATCACTGGCTACAAAAACCCCAGCAAATGCAGCATATAAAAAATTAATTAAAATTTGAAATTGTAAAAAGAATACTACAGCATTTATCCCTGAAACAGTCCTATGTGCATTGGCTTCTTTTATAATAATATATGAAATTGAAACTCCAAGCAAAGCCCACAGAAACATTATTCCAACAAAGTATTTACTTCTTTTTATTTTATAAAATTCTCCTCTAATTAAATTAATCATTATCCCTACCTGGTTCTAAAAACATGTACAAATGTACTCATATTAGATAATTCGCACTTATCACACCTTATGGTGGCTTAAAGTCTTGGATGTACCAGTTCGTAAAATCTTTTAAATATTTCAATTTAAAATCATTTACTATCCTACAACCGTATTTTAAAATTTTACAATGAAAGAATTATTTAACCCTCATTTCTGATAAAATGCATGCTCTATTTTCATAGGGTACATACATTTGTGATTAAATATTCCTTTATATTTATATCATTTACATCAATTTAAATTAACTAACTCCATTTTCTAAAATCTCTTTAACTTTTTTATAATTTGTATACAACGTAATTTCTTTATCATATTTTCTTTTTAATATATTTTTACTTGCATTAGTATCAGAATGAATTTCACCACATTTAGGACAAGTAAACACATCACCATATCTTTTACCAAAACTTCCACATACATTACAAACTTTGCTTGTATAAGCTGGATTAATATAAATATATTTAATCCTATTGTAATTACACTTATATTCTAGCCTTTCTCTTATATATCCCTTTATCCACCTTGATAATTTACGTTTTACTGATTTAGGATACCTATCATTCCAATTAACAAAATCTAGATTTTCCATAACTATTTCAGTAGGTTTTTCTATATTTATTAACTGATTTAGTGAATAATTTATATAGGCTTTAACAGTTTGGTCATGCTTCTTTTTATTGTGATTATATTTTACTTTACCTAAGTTATTTTCTTTTATGGTATTGGCTTTCTTAATATTGTCTTGTTCTAAATATTGACTATATAAAGCCCAAAATCTATTTCTATTTTCATTAACTTTACTTAATCTTTCAGTTTCCTTATTAAGATAATTATTAATATTTTCACCATAAAATTCATCGCTTGATACTGCAAACAAATATCTATAACCTTTATCTATTCCTATGATATTTTCTTTATTGTGATTTACCTTTGTTTTAATTTTTAAAGGACAGTCAATTTCTATTTTATTATCTATTCTTTTAACTGTCAGGGTTCTATCATATTGATTGTTATCAGTTAATTTAATAGATAATCTTTTGCCTTTCTTAGTAGATGTAATATTTATACATCCATCTTTATACCTATATAAACCTGTATCAATAGAAAATGCTCTTCCGGTTTTAGAATATGGTATCTTTTCTTTATATCTTCTTGTATATCTTTTAATAAGACTATTAAGATATTTATAATTTAAGTTTTTATGTCTAAATATTTTAGGAATCTCAAAAGATTTATTCGTTAATACTTTATAATAATAATCATTGAATTTAAGAATATAATTAATATAATGCCTATCTTCATTTGATAAATTATTATTTGCTTTACATTGTTCTTTAACTCTATTCTTGATATTAGTCCACTCAGTTTTAATATTTCCAAAAGCTTCACTTAAAGCTAATTTCCAATATCTCGCAGGTAATTTCCATTGTTCTGCAAATTCTGTTTTTACCCACCCATCTCTTATTTGTCTATCTTTTTTTAATAATGGGATACTATTAATTCCGCTATATCTTGAATATACATAATTCTTTACATTTCTATAGTTGTTTCCTATAAATGATAATTCTTTTATTATGTTATCATCTAATTCATGAGAATATTGTTTTACTGTTTTAATCATAGTACCCATTATTATTCACCTCGCTTGTATACTATACTTTTATATTATATAGTATACCCATCCTAGCCCTTTCATTTGCAACATTATAAAAATAATGCACTTATTTTATAAGGTGATTTTTTTAAATTAAGGTTACTACTCCAAAAGAAATTAATGAACAATTGAAAATTAAAGTTTAATAAAGAACAACATTTTGTAAATAATTACGTTTATACTTTAATTGTTAAAGATTTAGAAAATAAATAAATTGATTATCCCACAAAAACATTACATTACTTGAATTATGAAATTTCTATGGAATGACTTTCATAAGAAGCGAAAGAACTGTTTAAATTTAATTTTAGAAATTCTTCTTTTAGACAGATAAAATTATCGTAACCCTTAAAAGGACGCCAGGCTAGCGAACCTGAGGCAGGACGCTAAATGTGAGCGTTAGATAATTTTATATGGCTAAAAGATTAGAATTTCTTAAATTAAATTTATTGTTCCGAGCTTCTATGCAAGTCATGGAAGAGAAATTTCATAATTCTACCACATTGTACCTTATTGTGGTTTAATCACAATATAGTAAAATTAATACCAGCAAACCTATCTTTGCTGGTATCTTTATGGCATCTTTGTAGTTGGAATCTGCCTTTGTTTATATTAATTTTTATGCATTTTTTGTACGTTACCAAAAATATATTTTCTAATTTTTACTGACTTAAATTGTGGTGCACTCTACCTTTATCCTTGTTTATTTCTTTATCTCTGCTTTTCTAAGGTTTTGATTTACAACAATAGCAATAACCTCCTTAGAATCCGTATTCTTAACATTATATATCCATCCAAAATTCAAATCAATTCTCTCTTTCTTTAAATCTTCTGATGGAACTACATAAATCTTTCTAAGTTCTTCTTTACTTAACTTTTTATTATTGGCATCTATTGTAACACGCTGAGAAATCCTCCCTATAGGCTTATCTAAATCATCAACAGCAAATGACTCTTCTTTAATACAGTAAACCCTGCCTTCATAGGAAACCTCCTTAAAATTTTCTTCATTCAAAATATACTTTGGCAGATTCTTTTCAATTTCCATATTTTTACGAGCATTAGTTGCAAGTTTCTTTATTTTTGAGCAACCTAATAAGCTAATACATGAAAGAACTAAAAGTAAAGTTATTACAAAGCCCACTAGTTTTTTCATTTCACACACTTCCCATTCTATTTACCTATTCTTCTTTTAATATTTACATAATTCAATTTTCCCAGTTATAAAATAAAAATATAGAAGTTCTTAACCGTCCCCAGTTTTCCCTTGCTATTCCACAGTCTTTACGTAGGAATTCAAGGTGACAAAGTAGTATAAACAATAGATTGCAGCATATACAAGGGATATTACTGCGTAGCTCTTCATAAGATCAAGGAACATCATTTTCTCAAGAGCATAAGTTGCAGGATATGTGCTTATAATTGCAACCACAAGTGGTGCTCCAAATAAAACTAATAATTCTTTTGATATTGCCTTCTTTATTTCTTTTTTACTTACTCCTATATTTCTAAGAATCTTATATTTACTCTTATCTTCTCTAGCTTCCATGGTCATTTTAAAATATATTATGCTTCCTGTAGCCATGATGAATAATATTCCTATAAATAGACCTATGAAAGCCATCATTCCTAAAAGCTTTAATCCATCGCTGTAATGATCATAAAATGTACGCAGTCCACTATCTTTAGACATGTTTTTAGCTAAATCATCTACAAATTTTCCAGAAGAAAAATCATCTTTAAAAGTGTATCCTGTCATACTAATAATGTTTCTTTTACTAACATTGTTTTTCATTTCATTATATACATTATCTGTAACTACCACAGTCTTATTAAAATGATCCAACGATATAAATGGCGTTCCATCTGATCCTGCCACATTCATTTTATAGTCCTTTTTTCCAACTTTCAAAGTAATTTTTTCACTTGAAACTACTTCATTTTGGACGAAATTATTAATTTGAATAAAATAGCAATCACTATCAGATTTAAGGTTAGCTTTACGTTCAATGCCCTCATGCTCACTTAATTTATCAAATTTACTTTCATTTATTACATAAAAATTTCGTGTTATTTCTGAACTTTTATCAACCTCTACAATGTTAAGAAACTCAATATTATCTTTATACTTAACTGATATTTCATTATGGTTTTTTAATATGCTATCAAAATTACTCTGAGCCTTGTCCACATTAAAATATTCTACAGACAGAGGTCTCATGTATCTTGAATTCTGTTCACATCTTGTATAAGTTCCTACGCAAGTAACAAGTGCGCAAAGTGCCACTGTTGTAGTTATTGCTATTGTGCTAAGTGCACCTGCATTGCCCCTATATCTATAATATAACTGAGACACTGATATAAGTTTTGTACCTCTAAAAAGCTTCCTCTCATTTTTCTTATTTATATGAATTATTAAAGATGTAGTAGATGTAAAAAATAATATTATTCCTGCTACAACTAAAAGCACTACTATAGGTGACTTTGTAATATCTGTAGGCAACTTTTTAATAGCTATATAATAGCCTACACCCATAGAAATCATAGCCAATATACCAAATACAATGGTAACAAAAGACACTTTAAGTCCCTTCTCCACCTTTTTTGATGCATTAAAAAGATCTATAAGATTGCTTTTCCTTACCACAAATGCTCCATGTACTGTTATTACCGCAAAAATTCCTAAAAATATTAAAACAGAAATTTTTAATGCCTTTAAATTCCACTGAAAAGGCACATCTGCTGAAACCTTAATTATAAAAAATAGAAGCATGATGAAAAACTTTGTAAATACTAATCCCAATATAACTCCTGTTACTAGAGATGCTAGCATTATCAATATATTTTCTAAAAAATTTAGTCTAGATACTTGCTTTTTAGACATACCTAGCAGCATATATGTGGCAAATTCTTTCTTTCTCGATTTAATAAAAAATGAGTTAGAATACCATATGAAAAAAGCTGAAAACAATGCAATCATAGTGGCTCCCACATTAAAAAGTATTATAAACTTTTTTACTCCGCCTAAATTGTCCTGTATATTTTTGCTGTATAAAATAGACATAAAAAGATAAACAATAAAAACACTGAAGGATGAACTTAAAAAATAAGCCCAATAATTTTTAAAATTACTCCTAATATTTCTAATGGCCATTCTAAATATTTTCATCAATGTCACCTCCGATTACAGACAACACCTTCAATAATTTTTGATAAAATTCCTTTCTAGACATATCTCCCTTATATATTTCATTAAATAACTTTCCATCTTTTATAAATATAACTCTTTTACAATAGGATGCAGCAAATGCATCATGGGTTACCATAAGTATTGTGGCTTTATTTTTTTCATTAAGATATTGCATAGCACTTAAAAGCTCCTTGGATGATTTTGAATCCAAAGCACCCGTAGGCTCGTCTCCTAGTATAAGTGATGGATTAGATATAATGGCTCTTGCTGCGGCGGCACGCTGTTTCTGTCCTCCTGACACCTCATATGGATGTTTATTTAAAACTTCACTTATACCTAGCTTGGACGTAATTTCTTTTAATCTCTTTTGTATTTCCCCATAGGATGTATTTGATAAAGCAAGAGGCAATACAATGTTTTCCTTAAGTGTCATATTGTCCAGCAAATTAAAATCCTGAAATATAAATCCAAGTTTATCCCTTCTAAATGCTGACAAATGTGGTTCTCTAAGCTGTGATATATCTCTTCCATCTATCTCCACCTTACCTGATGTAGGTTTGTCAATGGTTGAAATAACGTTTAAAAAGGTTGTCTTTCCTGAACCTGATGGTCCCATTATTCCTACAAACTCACCTTCATTAACCTTTAAATCTATATTATCTAGAGCAGTATATTTTACTCCGCCAAATCTTGAACCATAAACTTTTCTTAAATTCTGTATGTTTAATACTTCCATTTTACAAACTTCCTCTCTATACTATTTATTTTCCCTTTCCAAGACCTAAAACTTATTAACCGTCCCCTACTTTTTCTCTATTTTATCCTCTACTTTTCCCTAACTTGTCAACTTGTCCCCAACTATACGTCCAAACTTATTAACTTATCCACAACTATATACTTACTTGTTAATTACACACTAGACAACTAACTAGCCAACTAATTTCTTTATCCTTATCCCATTCTACTTAAACTCCATTTACTAGCTAACTAATTTCATTATGGCTCCTTCACTTACACTTATATTATATAAAAAAGCAAAATGTTCAGCCATTTTTTGACCTTACATTTTGCTCTCTAAACTTACATTTTTGTAATATTAAAATTCCTAGGAATTATCAATTTTTAATATTATATTTTTAATATACCACAAGCTTATAGCTTTACATAAGCCGGCAATTACAACTATTAAAAAAATTTTATTTATATTTATCTAAAACTACCTTTTTAAAATAATTAAACTTATCTACACTTTTATCTTCATAAAGAAAAACTTCTTGCCCACTTACACTGGTATATTTTAAGTTTGTACTTAAAATTTTGTCTTTATCTAATTTCGAAACCTTACTTTCATCAATTTGGTATTTACTTAATATAGTAGAAGTTGGCAGATAAACTATATCTCCATGTCCATAATGAGAATCTTTCAGCGGTCTAAGAAATAAAATATATTCTTTGTCTTTATTCATCCAATTATAGCCATCAAGAGAACCAACCATATTATCTGTATCTGTCATATTTATAACATCTATAGGCTCAAATATAGAAATTAGCTCCTCATTAATATCTCCTTTATACACTTTAATAATTTTTACTGTTGTTAAAGTAGTTAAATAATACCTATTTCTGGGTGCTTGTGAATCTACTTGTACCCTAACTATTATCGGAGAAACTTTCTCTAAATCTCTCATAGAATTTAAATTTTCAAATTTTGTAAACACTTTTGTAATATCTTCTTCATATGTAGATATAGATAAATTTATACTCTTATCGTTAAAATATCTATTTGCATCTATATCGTTTACATAACTTCTTCTTGTAAGGATACCTAAAACTATCATACTGACAAATACACTCATAAAAATAATAGTGAAAGCTATATTTTTTTTATTCATATATTTTATCCTCCTATTATATCAACTTATATCAACAATTTTTCCTCCATCTATTTTTATTTTATAGTCACATAAAGTATCAATATCTACCTTATTATGACTAGATATTATTACAACTGCACCTCGTTTTTTTTCTTCCAATAAAATATTATATATTAAATTAACACCATTTTCATCTAATGCACTCGTAGGTTCATCTAAAATAATAATATCCGGTTTCTCCATAATAGCTTGTGCTATTCCCAATCTTTGTCTCATTCCTAAAGAATATTTTCTTACAATTCGCAAGTCATTATTATCAAGTCCAACTCTCTCTAGAGACTTTGAAATACCTTCATCACTTATAATTCTTTTAATATTTGCTAAAGTTTTTAATACTTCTTTTCCTGTATAATTTGGCCAAAATTTGGGGTTTTCTATTAGCACTCCTATACTTTTGGGGAAATCCATATCTTTATGTAACTGTTGACCAAATATATTTATTGTGCCTGTTGTTGGTTTTATTAATCCACTAAGAGTTCTAAATAACATGGTTTTTCCTGAACCATTATGTCCATATACACCGTAAATTTTTTTCTCCTCAAATACAAGATTTATGTCTTTTAATATTGGTGTTCCATTAATTACTTTCGATACGTTATTTACCTCAATAGTTCTCATCATTTACCTCCAAATATATAAATTCTCCCTAATACTTCTATAAAATAACCTATAAACTTATAGAAACAATTAGTATAAAATCTCTTTTTCTTTGAATACTTTTAAAGTTATAATAAGTACCACTAGTATAAGTATAAATAAATATAACAATGAGATATGGTTATCAATACCTATACCGTACCTATTTAATGATAATAGCGTATTAGTAGTAAATAGATATTTTAAAAAATATTTATTCCAATTTAATATAAGCTTTGATAAGTACAACATACCTAACTGAATAATTAATACTAAATACACTCCATATATAGATTTATATAATATTGAACTACTATTAACAATTAATATGATAAGAAAATTGTATAAAATAACTCTAGTCATCATAAAGACAGTATCTGTATTGATAAATAATTTTACACCTAATATTCCTCCTATTATTAGTACTAATATAAATTGAAGCAAATAAAAACAGTATATTTTCATAAATAATTCTCTAATAAATTTTAATAAAATATTTATTTTCATATTAGTTCTTGTAAAAATTAAAGCTGCATTATTTAACAATCTAACTTCTATATAATCACCTAAATATATTATCAAAATTAATTGTGGCAGCACCCAATATACTATATTTACAATATTATTTATATGCCATAAATCTACATACCCATATGCAAAGGTGATAAAATCATTTATCGTTTCTATATTTTTGCTGTAGAAAAATAAACTTAAGAAATTATATATTACTGAAAATATAAGTATAATCACAAAAGTCCGCTTAGCAATTCCATTATATATCTTCATAAATATCACCTTTCTATCCTAATATCCCTTTTTTTTAATAAAAAATTATATAAAATAAATAATGTTACTATAATAGCTATATTCATAAATAAATACTTTATCATAATCATATACCCCCTATTCAAATCGTAAAAAAACATTGTATTCCAAATTGGTATTATATAATTTCTAATAGGCAAAAAAGATAAAGGAGACATAATTAATTCTATAGCCAGAAAAAAAACAACAACAAACATATACGCTAACTTAATGTTATTTACCAGAGAAATTACACTAAGAAATAACATACCAATTAGAGACCATCCAACAATCTGGATTATTAATGATATATAATTAAAAATTAAAAAGCTTCTATTAAATAATAAATCCTTACTACAGGAAATCATAAATGCCGATGTTATTAGATTAAAAATCACGCAAAATCTTATACTTAGCATAACAATTATTTTAAGATTTGAACTGCTCCAATTACATATATTTTCATATCGTACTATCAGTTCAGATGTCATTCTTTTTGAAAATATCTGTAGCAGTATAAATAAAAATATGGGTATATATAATAACGTGACTATTTTACTATTTACTATCGCCATATATATAAGTTTCGCATCTGTAACTGATCCTATAAATTTATTAAAAAGTGCCAATAAAAAAACAGCCAAATATAAAAATACTTCTCCTTTAGTTATTTTCATCACAACTTTTACACCCTCCAATATTATAAAATCTCTTTTTTAGTGCCTTTCCATATCAATATAAAACTAATAATAAAATACATACACATTATAGATAACAGCCATATAAAGTTACCATAACTATTGGTCCATAAAATATTAGTTCCTATTGCTCTAGAAATACTTTTACTAGGTATGATTCTCGACAAAACATCTGTTGAAACCATAAACAAAATATTAATAACCATAGAAGATAATATTACTAAATATTTATTAATCCTATTCAAAAACGACATTCCAAAAGAAATTAGTGCAAAACTAGATGCAAATAAAGATCTTATTATAATAAAAATAAAGATATTAATATACGGATAATATGTCTTTAGTCTATTTAGTATAATACCGGGATCTATATAAGAAAGTTTTTTATAATCTGGTAGTCCAAATGTATTATGACCTTGAATTGGAAATGCAATAATTGCCAATAGCATATTCATTATCAATGGTATGAATATTATAAAAAAGCTTACAATAGCAATTGCAATAGCCTTAGCTAAAATATATTTATTTTTACTTATTCTTGTATTGATAAAGTTACTTAATCCCCAATTTCTCTCTTGTAAATAAGAATCTGAGTAAATAAAACTTACTGTCAATGGTAATAAAATACCTACTATTGGAGATAAAGGTGTTTTAACTAAGTTTGTAAGTATAATTCCATCATATGCAGACATTACTTTTGATAATGCCGCTCCATAATAACCCTTACAAAGAATTGCATAGTCAAGAAAAACTGCACAAAATACAGCTGAGAAAGCTATTTTAAATTCTGTCCTTTTTATACATTTACAAATCTCTAATTTAACTAATTTTATCACGCCATCACCTCAATATCCAAATATATTAGCCTTGAGCATAACTCTAAGGCCTTGATATCACTAGCCCCGTAGGGCTATTTTTTTTTAATCACTCAAATATATATCATAGGATTTCCTCACATTTTTGTCGAATTATACTATATTACCACACATAATATAAAAACAATAAGGAGGAAACCTCTATGTACCAACGTCAAGAAATCTTTAACATAATTGAACTTTTTACTTCTCAAAAGCTTATCAATTTTTATACAAAAATCTTTGATAATCTTGATTTATCTCCATTACCCGATAGGGTTCCTTCTAAATATGGCCCTACTGGATTTTCACGCCATGCTCTTTTTAGAGCTTTCATCGTCATGAAATGTGAGAAGTTTGCCCAAATTACTGATCTTAAAGATTTTTTAGAAAATAATTTAATTATAGCCCAACTTTGTGGTTTTAACATTCTTAAATCTTTACCTTCATACTGGGTTTTTCAGAGATTTATTAAAAATTTATCTAACTCTTATCTTAAAGAAATCATGAAAAATCAAGTTAATGTTCTTAAGGAGTTAGGTTTTATTGATAACAATTTTGTATCTGTTGATGCCACTCCTGTTAAAGCTAATACTAAATTTAATAATCCCAAATCTTTTTCAAGTAACAAGTTTTCTAAAAAGAATCCTCCATCTTCTGATAAAGATTGTAAACTAGGAGTTCATACTGCTAATAACTCCTTGAATGTTCAAGTTTCAGAGGATAAACCCAATAAATCAAAGAAAAATTATGAATTTTACTGGGGATACAAAAATCATGTTATTTGTGATGCTATATCGGGTCTTCCTATTGCTGAATTTACTACAACTGCCGATATCAATGAAATTTCTAATTTTATAGAAATTCTTACTGCTACAAATGAATGGTTTTCACTAAAAGACAGTTACATTATTGCTGATAAAGGCTATGATTCAAAGCAAAATCATGATTTTATTCGTAACACCCTTAAAGGGCTTGCTTTCATTGCCTTAAATAAGCGTGGCACTAAGAAAAATAGTTTAACATCTACAGGTAATGTTATATGCAATGGCGGTTTAGCCATGCATAAAGATGGCAAACAATACTTTGATTCCTATATTAAGCAAAAATTCTGTTGTCCTTATAGAAAATCAAAAGATGATTCATTATGTCCATGTAAGCATAAAAAATATTTTAATGGTAAGAAAAACAGAGGTTGTGTAAAATACATAAGCATTGGAACTGATTATAGAGCTTCTATCAATCGTAATTCTATATTTTTCAAGAAAATATATAGCTTAAGAACTGAATCTGAAAGATACAATTCAAGATGGAAAAATCTCAATACTGAACAAGCTCATGTTAGAAATATTAACTCTGTTACTAATCTAAATACTATTGGACACATTTGCCTTTTAACCGTTGCACTTGCTGCTATAAAATCTGATTGTATAGATAAATCCAAATCCCTATCGGGATTTAAAAGAACAGCTTAATCAAAATACATTTTTTAACATTGTTTTTTACTATGGGAGTAGTCTGCCCTTTTTGCTTTTTTTATTATTAATCTCTACTTCAAATTCTTCTCAACAAGCTCCGCTCAAGAAAATTTGGAACTATTTTACTTTAATCATTTGATTTTTTATCAATTATGCTCATCTCTAAAATATATCAATATAACAATTTTCTTAACAACTTATAACGTTTATTATATTTATTTTTTAATTAATCCTAATATTAGAAGGGGTTGTCGCACTAAAAATAAATACTACAATATATTGTGTTAAGTTTAAACTTGCAAAACAGTATATTGTATGTAAATTTCTTAATGCGACAGCTCCTTTTAAACACTACTTGTAATTTACAGTGCCAGCAGCATCATTATTAATAATACAAGTATCTTCCTTATCTTCAATTCCTAAAAACACCTCAGTACCAACAGCAGAATTACTTCTATATCTTACATTATAAACAACATTTTCAGTAGTAACTCCTGCGATATCAGTTATTTTTATTGGTCTTGAATGAGAACCAGTGTTAAACCATGCATTTACTCCTGGAGTTCCATCTAACTCAGTTGCCTTCACATAACCTTGTGTTTCCCTAGTCTCCTTGTCTCGAATAGCAAAATACACATTTCCATTATCATGTGGAAGAGACGCACTCCATGTTCTATCTGTTCCCGTAGCCGCCAAAACACCTACACTTGAAAAAATTGTTAATGCTGCAGTTAATAATAAAGCTTTTCTTTTCATTATAGTTCCTCCTCATTTTTTTTAAAATATATTATCCAAACCGTATTATCTACACCTACATAAAACATACAGTTAAGGATCTTAATGATATTTTTTAAGCGTTTTTATCGCTTAATTTAGATAAATAGACTTACTTTTTTTAATTTTAAAAGCTAAAAATCCATTTATAGATAAATATTTATATATATGAATATTATTACATTACTGATACTTATAGTTATCCTATAAACAAAATATACTAGTTCTTTAACCGCTAGGCTTTTGATGGTATGGTATCGCCAATTGTTTTAAACTCCTTAAGATAATATAATTGATTGCTAAAAATATAAAGTTCAAGTTATACTCTCTATCGAGAGGTATTTTCTACTTACATTCCTAAAAAATTTATATATTAATAGTTCATTTGATATGCTTGTCTACTTTTAAATGGTATCATACTTTAAATGAGATAAATGTCAAAATTTATAATTTCAAAAAAAAAAAAAAAAAAACACACAGTAATGCAAAATATTTGCAATATTATGTGTTTTTCATATACTAACATAATTATATTTAACCCATATACACAAATATGGCTCTGTAACTAAAAAATAAATCTATAAAACTCTTTTTATACAAACTAAAATGAGTTTTATATCACATATTAGCATACGATTTATACTTTCGTACTACTCCTCTTTCCAAAGTGCTAATTTTCCCACTTGGGAAAATGCACATACACACAAGTGCCCTTTCCATACTGAGATTCTATATAAATCAGGGATAAATCAGGGAGATAAATCAGGGACGGTTAACAACTTTTAGACTTTAAATTTAGCTAAAAGTTGTTAACCGTCCCCATCTTTGAACTTGAACTTATTTTTTTACATTTTTACATATCCAGAAGTGAACTTGAACTTATTTTTTTACATTTTTACATATCCAGAAGTGAACTTGAACTTATTTTTTTACATTTTTACATATCCAGAAGTGAACTTGAACTTATTTTTTTACATATCCAGAAGTGTTTTTATTGTATGAACTTTCATCTATTGGAGTGTTTACTTCTAATTTAGTACATTCCAATTTTTCTTTTATTTTTCCATTATCATCAAGTAATAAAAATTGAAGTATTATTCCAGTTTCTTTATCCACAAGTAAAGAAAATTTTCCTTGCATATTACTAGATAGATTTGGATCAATTACTCCATTTAACTTATATACATCTCTTCCTAAAAAGGTAGAGTCTGTGTAATTCCAATCTTCATAAATAAATAGATATGTTGGAACTACCTCTGCACAAATAATATTACTACTTACTCCTAAATATCCAATATCCTCCCTCTTAAGTGATGGTTCTATAAATAATCTAATGGGTCTTACTATTGTAGGCTTTCCTCTGAACTGCCTTTCCTCAAACTCCCTATAGCTTTTATCATTATCATCAAAAACCTTTCTTTTATCATTATGATAAATTAACGTTATAGTTTTTTTTCCTTCTTCTGCAATTACAGATACAGAAGATTTATTTTCCACATCAACTGCAAAGGTGGATTTCGTGCGAGAGTTTTGGATAGTTCCTTCTTCCGTAAATTCCCCTTTACAGGTTTTAAAATTATCTACAGCATTAATCATCTTAAAATGTATTTCTTCCTTATCAGAGTACTTTAAATTATTTTTGACTCTTTCTCCTATTGGCTCTCCTTTTAGCGCGTCTTCCTCTTGCTTTGAAAGTTTTATTTCCTTGTTAAGATTATCTTCCTTTAGATTTTCCTTTTGTACTATTGTAACTTCCTTCTTCTTATTGGAATTACTTACATTAGCATTAGTTCCTCTTAATTTAACTTCATAGACTATAAGAGACACAGCTAATATTGTCAATACTATTGCTACTATATACCCCCTAGATTTTTTATCCATACTTTCCCCCTAAATTTTTATTGCCTTTCTATATCTTATACCCTTGTAAAATTTTTCCTTTATCTCATTAGGATATAATTTTTCTCTTAAATACATATATACATTATCTTTTCCTTTTTCATAACGCTCTTTTTCAAGTGTATACACCTGTGTAAGAAGTAACTTTTCTCCTGGCTTAATATTTTCTAAATCTCCTCCAGTAACCTCAGGAGGGCCTGTACTAGCACTATAACAATCTATGACTATATCCGACTCTTGAAAACTAATAGCATTTTTCACTTCAGATGTGGTGTTCACAATTTCTGACTTTACCACAAGTTCCATAAATTCTGTTCCTACTTTATTTTTGGCATTAGATTTTCTGGTTTCCGTTGAAAGTATTTTTATTTGAAGTCCTTCACAGTCTGCATAATTTCCATCTTTGTAATACTCCATCGTGTATTTTAAGGGAACATTGTGGTTAACCTTGTAATATCGATATCCAAATATTACAAACAGCATAACTAATAAAAATATGGCTATTTTTCTTTTTTTCATTGCTGCTCCTCCCCCAGTATTTCATGGTCAACAATAGAGCCATTTTCTATATAAAAGATTTCATCCGATAAAAACCCTAATTCTTCCTTATCATGACTTGCTATTAAAATTAACTTATTGTTTTCTTTCATATTCATAAGTAATTTTTTAATTGATAATATAGCATCTGAATCTAATGCATTAGTAGGTTCATCTAATATTATTAGCTCTGGATTTTCCATTAACGCTTGTGCTATTCCTAAACGTTGCTTCATACCTAATGAATATTTTTTAAACTTCTTTTTATCCTCGGGATCTAATCCTACTGCTGCTATAGTTTCTTTAATTTCATTCTCTCCTATTTTATTATTAATTTCAGAAATAAGCTTAAGGTTTTCATAGCCGCTTAAATTTGGTAAAAAACCAGGATATTCAATAATAACCCCCACACTTTCAGGAAATGAAATATCCTCTCCTAACACTTGTCCATTAATTTCTACCTTTCCCTCTGTTGGCTTTATTAATCCACACAAAGCTCTAAATAACATAGTTTTGCCTGAACCATTTTTACCTCTAAATCCATATATTTTTCCCTTATTAAGCTTTAAATTTATATTATTAAGAACCCTTGTATTCTTTATTTCCTTAGATAAGTTTTCTACTTTTAAATAATAATTTTCATTCATGAATACACCCCACTAACTTTAACCATTTTAGCTCTCACAAGCATATTTTTTAAGGCTATTTTTTTCACATCTCACTTTACTCTATCCTATATAAAATCTTTATGTTTTAATAACTTATATCCCAAAATCATCAATATGACACTTATGAGTACCGTATAAATAATTGAGAATGTTATTGATAATCCAATTTTAATATTAAAATAATTATGTCTTAAAATCATAGAATGAGTTCCTATAAGAAATTTATTTTTAGATACTATAGACATTGTTAAAATTATAGTTGTTATTAAAAATGAATATCTAGAATTTATAACTATTGATAGTGTGCATTGAATAAATACCATTGCTATAGAAGTTAATATGTAAGTGATAATCATCCATATAATAATAGTTAAATGTGGTACTTTCATAACCAGTTCATCATTCATTAATTTACTACTATCTAAGCTAAATCCTAAAGCTATCCCTCCTAATAAATATGTTAAAAGCATTAGTATTAAATATATAAAAACTACATTTATAATGATCCAGGCACACTTTGATATCCAATATAGAGAAATTTTCTTACTTCTAAGTAAAATGTAATTGGAATCTCTTTTAATATTTTCACTAATAAAATCTCCTAAAATGAATATTATAAAGACGTTTATAATTAGCCAATTCATAGGGATATTTATTGAGTACATATTAAATATTAAGTCTTTATATATAAGGAAAAATAAATCCATTAAATTTCCATTATAATTAATTATAGTTACTATTTTGCCTATATTTAAAATAAGCATAATAGTTAAAAATAATATGAGTTTTTTCTTATAAAAATTAAATCCTTGAATAAGATCTAGCTTTAATATATTTCTAAACGATTTTAAATTATCCATTACACTAATATCCTTTACTTATAAAATCTTTATTCTTATAAATCTCTCTACCTATTAAGTAAAAAGCCATAAAAAGGAACATTAAATATATAATATTTATTAAAAAATCATTTGGATTAATCCAGCTTTCTATGGTTAAAGAAAATTTATTCATAAATAGTGAACCACTAAGAAAGTTAACATCTATAAAGGGAATTAATATTATGAGTAATCCTAACACACCACTATTATTTATAGCATTCTTTAAAATTACCACCAAAAGCCCTACTACAGCAAAGCCCAGGAATTTTATTATGAAGGTTTTCAAAATAACCATATATAGTGGTATAGAATTTAAAATTGCAGGTATATCTAAATCTTCATACTGCGGAAGTGTGTATGTAACATCATCTTTAGGCCATAAACTTTTAAAACCTCCTGCATATATGCCTCCAATAGAATACCCTAAACATATAATTAATAGGGATATAATAATTGAAAGAGCAATAACAAAAATCACATGACTATTAAATATACTTTTGCGATTTTTCATCTTTATTATGAAACTTTTTCTCTCACTATTTACCATATAGGAATTAATCCCAAAGAATAAAATAGGTATATACAAATATATACATGCTAAGCCTCCAGCCATTCCACCTTGTCCACTTAAAGTTGAAACAATATTTATTACTGATTTATCCTCTGATGAATACATGGCAAAATAAACAGCTAATGAATAAATTAAAATAAATACTGAAATTAAAATAAAATATATTTTTTTATTCTTAATTTCCTTTTTTAAGTTATTAAATAAGCTCATTTTTCATTCCTCCAATTATAAATATTGAAAAACAAGCTGTGATTAATATAAGTGGAACAGCTATAAACATATGATTATATCCAGTAGGATTAAACAGAAACATCATTGGAGAATATCTATAGCCTGATACCATCGGAAATACCATGGGAGCTATAACATCCATGGCCATATAAACTATAAAAGGAATAATTGTAATAACATATTTATTTCTAGAATATATACTACTAGCTAAAGCAATACTGCTAAATGTTCCTCCATATATAAATAATAAAAAAATTCTTATAAATACGTGTAATAATGGAAGCTTATAATATATATGTGGTAAAAAGTCCCTTGCTTCTAAAGCTGGTGAACTAAAAAATATTTTTGGCTCTATACTAGGAATGAAAGATGCATATAATAGGTAATTCACTATAAATGGAATGCTAATAATTAATCCACTAATAACAAAGTTCACTAAAAACCTATTAACTAAATATTTTTTCTTATCATATCTGGTGATTATATTTTTTATAAAACCGCTTTTTACATCTTCCAAATACGAATCCGCAAAGACAATGGTAACCATTAATGGAAATATAATTTGAAGCATTCTCTTGTGTTTTCCAACATTGTATAACATCAAATTATTATAAACTCCATTTGAAAAATCTATAAAATCCTTACAACTTAATTTTATATGATTGTTACTAGCTATTACTATTCCAATTAAAAGAGCTACATATAAGGATTTCCTTTTAAATATTCTTTTTATCTCAATTCGTATCATAAATTCCTCCTATGGAAATTTAATTGCCTAAAAAATTTGTATATTGATAGTTCATTTGATATGCTTGTCTACCTTTAAAGGTATCATACTTTAAATGAGATAAATGTCAAAATTTATAATTCTAAAAAAATAAAAAAACACACAATAATGCAAAGTATTTGCATTATTGTGTGTTTTTTATATATACCAACATAATTATATTTAACCACTATATACAAATATGACTCTGTAACTAAAAAATAAATCTATAAAACTCATTTTATACAAACTAAAATGAGTTTTATATCACATATTAGCATACGATTTACACTTTCATACTACTCCTCTTTCCAAAGTGCTAATTTTCCCATTATATCACTTCCATCACTTATACATAAACATTTTCTTGTCATATGAAGTTATTATATGCTTTCTTCCCACTTGGGAAAATGCACATACACACAAGTGCCCTTTCCATACTGAGATTCTATGGTTATATAGTGATTTAACTTTTTAGCCAATTTTTGAGAAAGATATAATCCCATACCTGTGGATTTTGAGTTAAAATTTCTCCCATTGTTTCCTGTAAAGGCTTTTGTAAATAATCTTTCTATATCTTCCTTCTTAATTCCCCTTCCATTGTCCTGTACAATCAAAATCTTTTCCCGTTCATTTTCCACTGTACTGACTTTAACCATTGGCTTTGGGCTTTCCTTGGTGTATTTAAGCGCATTAGAAATCAGCTGATCCACTATAAAAAGAATCCACTTTCTATCCGTATCCACCCACATATTAGCATCTACATTGTTAACAAAACTTATATGTTTTCTTATGAAAATTATAGAGTGCTTTTTTACACTTTCCTTCACAACACTATCTAAAAACACTTCCGATATAATATAATCTTTAGAAAAGTTATCACTTCGTGAATAGTAAAGGACCTTTTCAACATAATCATCTATTTTATCAATTTCCTCCTGAAGGGACAATAAGTTTTCGCCATTATTATTCATATTATCTGTAATAAGCTTTAAAGTGGTTATTGGAGTTTTAATCTCATGTACCCATGCGGTTATAAATTCATTGTCCTCTACAACTTGATTTTCCATATCCCTTAAGGATACAACATAATATTTATATAAATCCTCTAAAATCTCCGCGTAAACTTCATCCTTATACTCAATAGGCCTAGGGAAAATAGGCACCTTTTCCTTATTTCTTTTAAACTTAAGAAGCTTCTTTATATATCCGTATCTCACATTATAATCCCACACAAAATATATAATCATCATAAAAAGTGACACAGAAATTACATACAACATATTGGACTTTAGCATTCTGTTGCTTCTATCAAGGTAAGTAGTCATAAATATAAATGTCATAAAGAAAATATAAAAAATCAACAATCTAAAGTTTTCTTTTAAATATCTTACAAAATTCATTTCACCATATACCCCTGATTCTTTACTGTCTTTATAAATTCCTCAATGCCAACTTCACTAAGTTTCCTTCTAAGCCTATTTATATTAACAGTTAATGTATTGTCGTCAATAAAGCTCTCATGTTCCCAAAGTTCCTGCATAAGTTTTTCTCTGCTAACTATGCTCTCATGATTTTTCATAAGCACATAAAGTATTTTAAACTCATTCTTTGTGAGTTCCAACTTTTTCTCCTTGTAATATACCATATTATCTTTTAGAGAAAGCACTATCCCCTTATAATTTAAAGTATCTGTAGAGGTCTCTGTATAGGAGTATGCCCGTCTTAGAAGTGCATTTATCTTAGCCATAAGCACTTCCATTGAAAAAGGCTTGGTAAGATAGTCGTCTCCGCCCATATTTACACCCATAACAATGTCCATATTTGTACTTCTAGATGATAAAAATAACACTGGTACCTTTGATATTTCTCTTATTTTGCTGCACCAATAGAATCCATCATACTCAGGAAGGTTTATATCCATAATCACCAATTGGGGCTTGATTCTGGAAAACTCCTGAAATACATCTCCAAAATCTTCAGCACAATACACTTGAAATCCCCATTTTTCAATGGCTTCCTTTAATATATCTCTTATTTTAGCCTCGTCTTCCACTATCATTATTTTGTACATGCTACACCCTCCATTTTGCCTGCACTTCATCTGTTTTACTTATTTGTCCTACCATACTTATTTATCCTACATTCGGTTTTTACTATATTTTCATTATACTTCTAATTTTATTATACTGTTAGCGTGCTAGATAAACAATTAAAAACTAATAGTATGATTATCCCACAAAAAGCATTATATTACCTGAATTATGAAATTTCTCTGGAATGACTTGCATAAGAAGCAAAGAAGGTATTCTCTGAGTATTTAAACTATTACACAAAAGCTCCCGTTGAAAAGGATATGAAACTTAAAAATTATAAGATTAATGAAATTACAATCAGAAATAATGATAATTCTTCTTTTGAGTTTTTTGTAGATTTCTCAGTACAACCTGTTAATATTGATGCTTGGCTTATATCTAACGGAGTGAAGTCTAACGATTGGATAAACAATAAAAATTTATATGTAAAAGTGAAAATAAACGAAGATGTATATACAATAGAAGAAATGGCAACATCACCAATTGATGTGAATTAAGCATTTTTTAAAAACAGAGGAGAGTATAAAATAATCTTTTTTAACTCTATAAAAATAACATAAAAAAAAATAAAATTATAAATTTTGCAATTCTGTTACAAATGCAAAAAAAGTACAAAACATCTGTGGCATATCATTTTAATAACAAGCAACACACGTATCAATCTTTAACGTAAAAGAGGTGAAAAAATGCCCTTAAAGAATTCCTATTCTAAAAAGAAAAATAAATTAATAAGAAAAAAACGAAAAAGAAAAAGAAAAATTATAAAATTACTTTTTATTCAAATTATAATCTGCATATCTATTGTAAAACTTTTTAATAAGCTTCCCATTCTTTCTTCAATTAACACACAAAATACACTAATTACTGATAAAAACAATGCGAAATTTACAGTTTGTCTAGACCCCGGTCATGGAGGATACGATGTTGGGAGTATAAGCCCCTCCGGAGTTTATGAAAAAAATGTAACTTTAAATATTGCTCTTAAAGTAGGAAAAATTTTAGAAGAAAATAACATTAAAGTTGTATATACAAGAAGTAGTGATACTGTTTCTTGGCCATCTAATGTACGAGAAGACCTTAAAGAGAGAGTTAATGTATCAAATAAGTATAAACCAGATCTACTGGTGTCAATACATTGTAATGCAAACACAGGCCCTAGTTTTAATGGGGTTGAGACTTGGAGTAAAAATAATAGTATCTCATCAAAAAAACTTGCTGAAAATATACAAAATGAACTGGTCAGTCATAATTATACTTCAAATAGAGGAGTTAAATATGAAGGTACTCAACAATCTATATTTATATTAAAACATAGTACTTCTTCTGCAGTTCTAATTGAGACAGGCTTTATAACTAATATGTCAGATTCGGAATTTATAATTTCAGAAAATGGACAAGCAATTTGTTCTCAAGCTATAGCTGATGGTATTTTAAAATACCATAAAAACATAAAGAAATAATATTGCTAGTTTAAACTTAGTTTTTTATACATATGAAACTTAAAAGTTGTTATAAATAATCTATTTTATGATTAAACCACAAAAGGTACAATGTGGTGAATTTATGAAATTTCATAATTCAAGTAATGCGATACTTTTTGTGGGATAATCATTTTATATTGCTTTTATAGATAATAGTTCTTTAAGAACATACATACTTTTAATAAATTTTAAAATAGAAATTACTGAGATGATTAAGTTGACAAAAACCAAACCCGTAACATACTACTAGGTAAAAATCACACTCATAGCAGAGTTACTTGTCTCATATAACTGAAAAAATTCAAACCCATGAGTGTCCCTGTACCACTATGCATACTCTTTTATAACCGTATATACGCCATCTTCGTTATTAGTCTTTGCTACAAAGTTGGCCCCTTTTTTCACATCTTCTGGAGCATTACCCATGGCGTAACTGTAATGAGCAACTTTAAACATAGATAAATCATTATAATAATCCCCGAAAACCATTGTGTTCTTAGAATCTATATTAAATTTTTCTTGAAGAATTTTTATGGCATTTCCTTTGCTCGTCCCTTTATTCATTATATCTATCCACTCACGGCCAGATACAACAAATTCAAGCTCATCGTTTAGATTTTTCTTTAAATAATTTATCATCTCTTCAGTGACACCATTTGGCATATGATAGGTTATTTTATAAACTGGCTCCTTCATTTCATCTAAAGAATTCAATATAACCACTGGAACCTTAACTTTATGAAAAATATTCATAATATACTGTGATGGATTTACTATATGAGGTTCATTTTCCCCAGCCAAAATTAATATTTCTCCTAAATTAGGTTTTAAATCCAATACACTTTGAACATTTTCTTTTGAAATACTTTTTGAGTAAAGAACTTCACCATCATTGTTATACTTTATGAATGCTCCATTATGAGCAATAAATATCATATCATTTTTGACCTTTTGAAAGTTCACTTTAAGCTGGGAATAAAATCTTCCACTAGCTGCTGCAAATATTATATTTTTATTATTAAGCTTAGCAATTAAGTCGAATATCTGCTCATTTATTTTACCATTGTCATTTATCAATGTACCATCCATATCTGTCGCTATAAATTTTATCATAAGTATCCTCCATCCTTTTCTTCGGCACATTCAAATAAATAATAAGTCAGTATGCTAATATATTTGACTTGTTATTTCCTTTCATGTACCTTATGTATTTTCTTACTCTATTATTTCTTCTTATATATTTTCTTTTTTCTATATATTTTCTTTTTCTATCTATTCTCTTTTCTTATTCATTCCTCATTTACATTTTACCATAGTAAAAAAATTCATAAAGTTATAAATTGATTAACCCACAAAAAGCATTATATTACTTGAATTATGAAATTTCTCTGGAATAACTTGCATAAGAAGCGAAGGAACTGTTTAAATTTAATTTTAGAAATTCTTCTTTTAGACAGATAAAATTATCGTAAGCCTGGCAAGGACGCCAGGCTAGCGAACCTGAATTCCACCACATTGTACCTTATTGTAGTTTAATCATAAGTTAAAATTCATAAATCTTTAAATTTAATATTACCAGATAAGGTACATGAAAAGAAATAACAAGTCAAAGATGCTAGTATATTTTGTGTCAGACAAGGAAGCAGGTTCCGTCGTTAGTAAGGCTATCGGCGGATTCTGCTGACGCAGTATGACGCAAAATAGGCTAGCATACTGACTTATTATTTATTTGAATGTGCCTAAGTGATATAATACTTATTTATAGGCCTGTAAATATATTAAAGATTTTCAATGTAGGAAAGAAACTTCAATTTATTTGCTATGACAAAACTATGAAAGGAGATATCTTTAGTTATTTAAAATATAAATAAAAGTAATCAAATATAGTAAAATCCACTTATGAAAAGGAAGTGAGTACATTTGAAAAATAATAACTATAAACCAAATGAATTTGCAGAATTAATTAATGTATCAGTTAGAACATTGCAAAGATGGGATAACGAAGGAATATTAAAAGCATTTAGAACACCAACAAATAGGAGATATTATACTTATGAGCAATACAAAGAAAATATAAGAAAAAGATAAAGGAAGATGAAGAAGTTGAAAAAAGCATACAAAATAGAAATTAAACCAACAGAAGAACAGATAACTAAAATTCATCAAACTATTGGTGTAAGTAGGTTTATATACAATTTTTATATTGCTCATAATAAAGAAGTTTATGAAAAAGAGAAAAAATTTATTAGTGGTATGGATTTTTCTAAATGGATTAATAACAAATATATTCCTAATCATCCTGACAAAGCTTGGATTAAAGAAGTGTCTTCCAAAGCTACTAAACAAGCCATTATGAATGGAGAAAAAGCATTTAAGAAATTTTTTAAAGGGGAAAGCGGCTTTCCTAAATTTAAGAAAAAGAAAAATCAAGATGTTAAAGCTTACTTTCCAAAGAACAATAAAACAGATTGGACTATTGAAAGACATAGGGTTAAAGTACCAACTTTAGGCTGGATTAGATTAAAAGAATTTGGATACATTCCAGTTAACTCCATAGTTAAAAGTGGTACAGTAAGCCAAAAAGCAGATAGATATTTTGTTTCAATTTTAGTTGAAGAAGCTATTAAAGTAGATAATAAACCTTATTCAGAAGGAA